>CAZXIN010000021.1:0-89498 GCA_964640795.1 uncultured Pseudoalteromonadaceae bacterium
TCTTAACTTCTTATTTTATTGTTGCTAAATCGGTGGAGTCCATATACGGGATAAGCGATGTCCATAAGAAACACGGTCATTTATTCATATGGCATATACTTTAACTTCTAGTTTGTATATCTCACCATCGTAGGAATGTAGAACTAAGGCGTAATCGTCATAATTGATCTGTAGCTCGTCAAAAGTTTCAGTTACGGGGCGGGATGTTTTTGCTTTAGCGTCACTTAGTGTTTGTCCTTGATAATAATCACCGAAACGCCAAGAGGAAGATGCGTTGCCGTTAGGTGTTTTATACAAAAGGTCACCGATAACGATTTGTTTGAGTCTTTTTCCTTTTACATCAAAAAATAATTTACTGTCGTATACATAGCGCTTTGTCCTATCATTAACCACTATCTCACCTTTTGATTTCTCAATGAGTTCTTGAGTTTCTATCGTGCCGGTTAAAATGTTTGAAACCCAATCATAATTCTCAGCCGAGTCATCGCCTGCAATACCGTAGCTCATGTGTGCAGAATCTTCGTTAAAGAGTTCAAAGCTAACCAACTCTTGTTCTTTGTTAGCGTAGCCGGACCAGTGCAGCTTGATTGATGTATTGGTATTTTGTTCAATTTCGCTCTGCGAATCGCTTTGCCGTTTATCGCCTTTTTTAATGATCTCGTCTACAGACCAAACTAAGTTATCAAAGCGTTCATCAAAGGGTATTTGATTAATGAGTTCATAGGTGAAAGGTTTTGTCGCAGCTTTTGATGTAGAGGCTTTAACCAGTTTATCGTTGACAAAATAGAGCCAATGTCCTCTGCCATAAGCTAGCACTTTGTTGGCATCGTTGAAGGTGAAAACCAGAGAGGGCGTGCCTAATAGCTCCCTTGTTTGTTCAGGAGAGCTGTTTAAACTTAAATTATACAGCGCGCCAGATGAAGAAACGATATTGGACTTCAGCTCTGGTTTTAAACGTTTCTCAACTCCGTCATCTAAAACGATTGTTTGCGTGATGCGATAGCCTTCACTGAGCATCACTTGTTCGAGACCTTCATCATTGTATTTAGTTAATTTTTTGCTTAATGATTTGTCGTCTTCACATAATTGCAGAAAATCAGCAGAAACTTCTATAATCGATTTTGTATAGCTCGAATATGTGCCTGCTTGACGTTTTGTGCTGTTCGTTAATGATTTAGTAATGATTAAGGCTTCAACATCTCTTTCATTTGCCTTTCTAACGAGTTCAGCAATAGCCTTTGTCAATTGGATATCTTTGCTTTTGTGAGCTTCTCTGCGTTTAAGCTTTCTTTTGACCGTTACGGTATCAATAACCTCTGCTTCACAGTTGGGGATGTAATTAAGAACTTTTGCTTCTTTTGCCATAGCATGGATGCTAGTTAAAGAAAATGTCAGGCATAGTAATTTCCATAACACCGATGTCTTAATCGACTTTGTGTTTGTAGATAAGCTCTTCTGACGCATATTTCAATTCCTTATGTTATTGAGTTGTTCGCAATGAACATCAATCAAGGCTTCTTGCACTTTATTGCATACTTTTGCTCTATGTTTATAGGTCTGCAAGTATGCGCCGCAATCAAAAAGCCTTTATTTAGAATAAAACCTATACAGCAAAGATCAACACGCTCTAAATTAATTCTATATAAATAACATAGCGGATAATGATTATTTGTTCTACTAAAGTTTTCGTACTTTGGGGGAGATAGGATTAACCTATGACTTTAGTTTCTTTTGGCACTTCGTGTTGTTCAATTACCATGTCTTCGGTTTTTGCTTGTTCAACCCAATATTTGACATGTTCATGACTCAAGATTGAGGTTATGTATTGCTGTGAAACGTCGTTAACTTCTATGCCATAAGTATGAAACCTGCTGGCAATGGGGGCGTACATGATGTCTGCTGCACTAAAGTGACCAAAGAGAAATTGCCCATCTTGACCAGAGCGTTCTTTGCATTCAGTCCAGATGGTTTGAATACGCTTGATTTCATCTGCCACGTTATTTTTAATGGCAAGGCCTCGCCATTTTTTTCGCAGATTCATCGGCATCTGAGTTCGAATTGATTGGAAACCACTGTGCATCTCGGCACTGATACTTCTCGCATGTCCGTATGCAGCATTTGCGTCAGGCCACCAGTATTTTTGTGGCGTTAGTCGAGCGCAGTAATCAATAATAGCCAATGAATCCCAAACTACTGCGTCGCCATGTTTTAGAGCCGGCACCAACCTTGTCGGGCTGATGGTGGTAATTTTTTGATCGAACTCAGAGGTGAAGATCGGTAATTGATATTCTTCGTATTTTAGTCCTGAATGCTTCACTGCAAGCCAGCCTCGCATTGACCAAGAGGAATAGTTTTTGTTGCCTATAGTGATGTGGAGTGCGTTATTCATTGGTGAGGTCCTACAGGTTTAAGTGAAGAAATTGGTTGAATGGTGTACTTTGATAAGAAGAAAAGACATTACCTTGTTTGAACCCATATTTTGCATAAAGCTTTACTGCAGGCTCAAATGCTGGTCCTGTGCCTGTTTCTAAAGATAGCGAACTGTAACCGCGTGTTTTGGCGGTTGCAATAATGTGCTCAAGCATTTGGGCTGCGACTCCTTGTCGAAGATGTTTTGTATGTGTGCGCATGGATTTAATTTCTCCCGATTTCGGTGATAGTTCCTTCAGTGCGCCACAGCCAATGGCATTGTCATCTTCCCAGACTACCCAAAAGCTAATATCCTGAGCTTTCAGTTCGGATACATCAAGTGCATAGACACTGTCTTTGGGTGAGTTTTCTTGCATGCCTTTCAAGTGTTCATGCAACAGGCTTTTTACTTGTGGGTGTGTTAAATCATTGAGTTTAATTTTCATTATATGCTCTTGTTCACGAGTAAATACTTGGCTGGGATATTAGTGATGTTAGAAAATATGGAAGCACCAGACAGTTTTAGTCTAAGTGTATCTGACACGAACAAAACATATTGTTGACTGTTGAAAGTTAGGTTCAGTTGACCTTCAAGTACATGAATATGTTGCTCTAGCCCCGATATGGGGGGCTCTTTATATTCGATGAATGCGCCCGCAGGCAGTTCGCCATGCATGATTTCTATATCATAGCCGTTCGTTGGCGGCGATAAGGTTGTTCTTTTGTAGCTGGTTTCTGGATCTTGCCAAATAGGGGCTTCATCCCATTTGGTGAGCTTAGGTATATCCTGCTCTACAGAGAGTAAAAGTTGTGACATCGTTAATCTATAGACGCTGCACAACTGCCCTAGAACGTTTGCTGTTGGGCTTGTTTCTGCTCTTTCAATTCGAGATAGGGTTGCTCGACTCACTCCTGAGCGTTCCGAAACATCATCTATAGTTAATCTTTGGCTCTTTCTAACAGCGATAAGGCGTAGAGCGAGTATTCGGTCTATTTCAACAGTCATTTTAGTTTATCATTTTTTTCATATGTGAGAATTTATCCCTAATATGAAATAAAAGCAATGGGTGTGTAATACCAATAATTTGAGGTATGAGCGGAGGGTGCGATAGTATCGCTGTATCTTCATCGTTTATTTAAAGACTGCCAATGCCGCATATAGCTTTTTCCCCCTTCGAACTCCCTAATGGGAGTATGCTTAAAAATCGCTTAGTTAAAGCCGCTATGGAAGAAAACCTCGCTGATTGTAATCAGCTACCAGATGATGTGTTGATTAATCTCTATCAACGCTGGGCAGACGGTGGTGTCGGTTTGATTATTACGGGCAATGTCATGATTGATCATTTAGCCATGACCGGACCAGGCGGCGTCGTATTGGAAAAAGACACTGATTTGACACCCTTTAAACGACTTGCTCAAGCAGGGAAAAACAACGGTACTGAGATTTGGATGCAGATCAATCATCCCGGCCGTCAGGTATTTAAGAATATGGGAGGAAAGGTATTGTCGCCTTCGGATGTGGCGTTGGATATGGGTAAACACTCTGGCATGTTTTCGCAACCTGACGCGATGACAGAAGCACAGATACAAGATGTTATTGAACGCTTTGTGACAACAGCATTGAGAGCTGAAGAAGCAGGTTTTGATGGTGTCGAAGTGCATGCAGCACACGGTTATTTAATCGCACAGTTTTTATCGCCGCTCACAAATAAAAGAGAGGATCAGTGGGGTGGTGATATCGAAAATAGGGCACGTTTGCTGGTTGAAGTGATTAAAGCGATTCGAGATAACGTAGATGCCAATTTTGCTGTTGCTGTTAAATTGAATTCGGCAGATTTCCAGCGAGGTGGTTTCGATGTGGAAGATGCTGAGCGAGTCATAGCGCTTATTGCTGACTTAGGTGTGGATATGGTTGAGTTATCAGGCGGAAGTTATGAAGCACCTGCGATGCAAGGCAGGACCGCGGACGGCAGAACACTTGAGCGAGAAGCTTACTTCTTATCTTTTGCAGAAAAGATAGCACAGAAGTCTTCTGTACCCTTGATGACAACAGGGGGTGTTAGGCGATTAAGTATCGCCAATAAGGTCATTGACTCAGGCATAGCGCTTGTTGGCATGGCGAGTGCTCTGGCTTTAGCACCAGACTTACCTAATCAATGGCTATCAAGTGTAGACGTGGATGGTGAGATACCCGAGGTAACATGGAAAGATAAAACGTTGAGTGGATTGGCTACTATGGCCATCATTAAACGCAATTTAAGACGTTTAGGTAACAATCAATCACCCTTAAAAAACGCATCACCCGCACTATCACTGATACTGGATCAAGTAAGGAAAGCTAAGCTAACGAAGCGCTATCGACAGCGCTATGAAAGCGAGCTAAAGCGCCTTAGCTAATGCCGCTTGAATATTGTTTATCCCGAGCAGAGGTTACTTAGCTCGATGGTCACTATAATCTGAGAATGCTTTTTGGGTTTTGTCTGGAAACAAAACTTGATGGGGAATTGTTAACGATTTGGGGTTATACGAGTCATCTTGCGACACTTTCACAGCAACTGACCAATGTGCTATTGGTCGTTCGTTAGTCATTTTATCATCTTTGACAACAACGCATTGCCTATCAACTAGCGTTATCTTCTCTAGTAAACGCAAGCGTTCTTGTTGGTGACTTTTGCCCAAAACAGTGCCATTGAACATGACATCTTCTTCTGTCACAACGACCTCAGTGCCATCGTCTACGAGCTGGTGATAATCAATCTCTTCGGGCTTTAGTAAGGTGAGTCCTAAGTTTAATTCATTCACCCAATCGACAAAGAATTTTAAAGCAATATCCGATAGGGCGTCATGATAATAACCACCACCGACATCTGAATGCGCACCTGCAAACCAAACCTCTAACACCCTGTCTTCTTGGTTCATCAAGGTCGGCTGGAACGCACGGCGCTTATCGTCTAATGACACCATATGTACAGCTTTTTCTACATTCGATGGCAATGTGCAACCATTCTCAAAGATGACCTCGCTAGAGGGGCGTTTGCCTTGACTCATATCGGGTGTACCTATCGAAGCGACGGTATCAAATATACCTTCGATAGTGGCGTTGTCTTCGACTCGATCATTAATTAATGCAGCAAAGCGTCTAGCAATGGCACCACCTCGGCTAAAACCTGTGACAAGGATTTTATGATAACCGCCTTCTTCGACATAGTATTTCTCGAAGTCGTTTAACGCATTGTTAATAATACAGCGAACATCACCTCTATCAGGCGCAAACAAGGCGTTAAAAGTACGTTGAAAAACATGGCCATAAGTGCCAACGCCATGGTAATAAAGTACTCTGGAACCATTGGCTAAAGGTGTATTGTATTGCTTGAGATCGCCACCACAGAGTATGTGAAATTTGAGAATATTAGTAATACTGTTGTCTTCAACCTTTCCTTTCTTGATTGATTGTTTTGCATCGTCAGGCTCATTGTCTGTGCCATCAAAATTGAAAATCAGTAGTTTCAATATAAACGCTCCCAGATGATTAATACCAATTTGTATAAGAATAAACAAAAATGGCCATTTAAGGGTTATTGATCACAGCTGTCTGGTTTTATAGCTTTCTCGTGATACTTCAAAAGGGCAACCATCCATTACCCCGCGTTGATCTAATGCCCGTCAGATGTTTCTGAAGTGAGCAATTATCTATGCGGATTAGTATTTTAGTTTAAAAAGTATACAGCAAAGGGCGACAGCTGCTAACCATTTGTCTAATCGTTAAATCTTATTTATCTGATAAACTAGGCAAGAATTCTATAAAGTACAATAATTGCACAATATGTGGGTGAGTTTACATGGCTTGTCAATAGATTGAGGCGTTGACTAGAGCATGTTGCTCTTTGTTGCGTACTTTGGGTTTATATTTATAGGCCTGCAAGTCCGCGCAGCAATCAAAAAGCCTTTACTTAGAACGAAACCTATACAGCGAAGACGAACAAACCCTCAGGGCGGCTAGTAATTTGAAAAACTTCTTTATTACAATAAGAACATCAGGTTGGGTGTCTATCGTTAGCATCGCCAGCCTAATTTATCTTATTGTGCTTGCTTCTACTGTCTTTGATTTTTATGACATTATTCCGCAGTGGGTGCTTATTGTTCAAGCGATCGGGGCATGCATCATCGCGATAAATTTTGTTGCCTACATTAAATTGGGTCATGTCAACTTTGCTGCTTCTGTCTTATTGTTTTGCATATTCTGTATTCATATGGCTAATGTTAATTTTGCTGGCAGCATTGATACGCCTCATTATGGATGGATACTCCTTATCCCTATATTGGCGGGCGCTACCCTTGGATGGAAAGGGCAAGTAGCTTTTGGGCTGATAACTATTGTAGGGACAGTTTATTATGCTCTTTTTCCTGTTATCTTAGAGAAAACGCCATACGACGACAATATTGAGTACTTGCTATTAACGCGCGTGCTTAGCTTAGCCGTTTTTACAGCCATTATGCTCAGCTACCATTTTGTGTTGAAAGAAAAAATTGAACAATTGCAACTCACCTTAAAGAAAGCGTCTTTTGAGAGTGACCTTTTTCTTGGGGTTTTCAATACCCAATCACAAAGCGTGTTCCTTTGTGATGAAGACGGCAAGATTATTAGAGCTAATAAAAAAGGGCATGAGACTTTCGGCTATGATGAAAGCAAGTTGATTGGTCGGTCACTATCGGATATTTGTATACCTGATATCCATAGATTGTCAAAAGAGCATAAACATAGCGCAAAAGAAGAGCGAGAGTTAAAAGTTACCACACATGATGGCAAAACCTTGTGGGTTGAATTGTCATCAATCAATGTCAATGATCAGTTTAATAAGCAATTTCGGTTGCTTAGCTTTAACGATATTACCGGCCGTAAAAACCACGAATCGCAGCTGTCTTACCTTGCGCACTACGACTACTTGACCAAATTACCTAACCGATTGTTCGTTCAAGACCGGCTTGGTGAAATGATTTCTGGAGGTCAAAGGTATCAACGGGAGTTTGCGGTCGTCTTTGTTGATCTCGATAAGTTCAAACATATCAATGATATGAAAGGCCATGAAGCTGGCGATGCAGTCTTAATCGAAGTGGGGGCAAGATTAAAAAGTATGATTCGGCGCTGTGACATTGTTGCCAGATTTGGTGGTGATGAATTCGTCTTGTTGCTGAATGAAGTATCGCAATCCGAGGTTTTTATTCACTTGTTGGATAAACTCAAAGTCGCCATTAATCAGCCAATTGTTGTTAATGCTCAAGAATATTTTGTAGGCGCTAGTTTTGGTATTTCTATGTACCCAAAAGATGGAAATACGGCTAGCGATTTACTGCGTAAAGCTGATACGGCTATGTTCAAAGCCAAGAAAGCGAAAAAAGGCGCATACGAATTTTATAGTGTGCATCACGATGACAGTGTTAAAAGGCTCATCAGGCTAGGTAGTGATCTCAATTACGCGATTGAACGAAATGAACTGACCTTGATGTATCAGCCTATTTATAATCAACAGGATGAAATTACTGGCGTAGAAGCACTTATTCGTTGGCAGCATAGTGAACTTGGGTGTGTGTCGCCCGATGAGTTTATTCCCATTAGTGAAGACAATGGCTTAATTGTTCCTATTGGATTGTGGGTGCTTGATTCGGCTTGCGCCATGCTGAAGAAGTTACATGATTTGGGATACGAGAGTATGACCATGTCAGTTAATGTTTCTTATCGTCAAATCAACAGTGATGATCTCGTTAATGAGGTGAAGAATGTATTATCTCGCTATAGTATTGAAGGGAAGTACTTAGGATTGGAATTAACAGAAAGGGTATTCGCCGACGACTTATCGTTAGTGCAGAGCAATATTGAACAGTTTTCAGCATTGGGGATAGAAACTGCAATTGACGACTTTGGTGTTGGCTATTCCAGTTTAAGTTATCTGAAGAAAACGGACTTCAGTACGCTTAAAATTGATCGCAGCTTTATTCGTGATATTGAAAAGAGTTCGTCAGCGAGAAAACTCTGTGAAGCTATTGTCGCTATGGCTAAGAGTTTAGGGTTAAAAACGACAGCAGAAGGGATAGAGAAACCTCAGCACTTGAGAATGCTAAAATCGATGGGCGTCGATAGGTATCAAGGCTTTTATATGTCTAAACCTATAACGCCGAGAGAGCTTGAATCTCTGCTGAACCCCTGAATCTACTATTTAATCTAAACTCTTATCCGGGGATCTGATTATTTAACCTCAGGTTATTTAGTATCAGGAAACACCAAAGTAAAGGTGGTCCCCATGCCTTCTTGACTTTGTACTGTAATACTACCGCCATGTTTTTCCATAATGCCATGTGAAATAGATAAACCTAAGCCCGTGCCGACGCCGACAGGCTTCGAGGTATGGAAAGGATCGAATATTTTACTGATGCGCTCCTGAGGAATGCCCATGCCGTCGTCAGATACTTCAACGACGACTCCTTGTTCACTGACATAGCTTTTGATTGTCAGCGTCCCGTGTGGCTCGCAAGCTTGATTGGCATTAACAAACAAGTTGATAAAAATTTGATTAATCTCAGCAGCCTGACCTTGAATTTTGGGGCAATCGCCAAGTGTGAGATTAACGGTCATTTTGTACTTTAATTCATTGTCAGTCGCTTTGAGGCAATCCTGAATACACTCATTAATATCGCATGGCTCGAATGCTTCTGAGCCTTGATGTGAGAGCTTTCTGAGGTTTGCAACGATGTCTTTAACTCGGCCTAAGCCGTTTATTGTATCTTCAAGCAGTTCTGGGGTGTCATCTCGAATAAAGTCGAAGTCGTGTTCCTCTCGGCTTGCTTTGTACTTAGCAATGCGTGTGGTGTCTGATTGATCTTCTTGGCTTATGGCGTCATCCATAGCAATCAATGCATCAAAATAGTCTTTTAGTGTCGTGATATTGCTGAGCGAAAAGCCCACGGGATTATTAATTTCGTGAGCGACACCGGCAGCGAGCTGACCTAAAGAGGCCATTTTCTCTGACTGGATGAGCTGTGCTTGTGTTTTCTTTAGCGTTTCAACAGTTTCACGCAGCTCGACAACATTGGCATAAAGCTCCCTCGATTTATCATCGAGTAGCTGTTCTGCCATTTCTCTGGCTCGCTTTTCTCTCGCATAAGCGCGTTGGTAATTGATTGAGTCATCCATCAGCTAATCCTTGAATTGGATGATCAATTTGCACCTTTTTGCCCCATCATGCATGCATTCAGGGTGGAGGATATTAACTTCACGCTCGAATTGCGCAGCAGCACCCAATATGAGCCCTTCTGCTGCATGACATAGCTTCCGCTTTGATTCGTAATACATAATTAAATCGCCATCATCGGTGTCGTCGTATTCGAATTTGGGTAGGTAGGCATCTGGATGAATACGCTGCACCTCTACATGGATCACAGAGTCTATCGCTAACAAAAAATCTCTAAGGTTATCAATTTCACCGACATTGGGAGGCATATTGGCATAAAGCTTATCAAACAAAAATTGGCCAAAAGCTCGAACAAGGTCCGGTGCAGGTAAACCTGTCTTTTCTGCGAGAGCACCAACCAGTGCGAATAGTTCATCATCGTCGTACTGTTGTCCTTTGGTGTAAATGCCTTCTGACGCTGGCTGAACCTTGTCTAGCATGTCATCCCAGGCTGCCATGCCTTGTTGTTCAATCACAAGTTCAGAAAATGCCGTAAAAATAGAGCCTTGCATAGGTTATTCCCCTTCAGTTTGAGCGGTTTTCGCTTTTTTCACAACGACTACTGATAGGGATTGCTGTTTGTTCTTCTCGAAAGCTTTGAGCTTCTCTATCGATGCTTCAGAAAAAATATGCCCCTCAGGTAGTATTAGCATATGATTGTCAGTATGTAGATTATTTTTTAACACCATGCCGGGTTTGAGCTGTTCAGGAGAGTAGCCTTTTTCGATATCGGTGTTAGCGGTAAGCTCAGGGTTGTTGATGAGTACATCAAGGACTTCGCTGGCGTATTTGGTTCCTCGACTTTTATTCATTTCAACGCGGATATGCTCTGCATCTAATGTTTCATCGGTCAATTTACCTGTCGCGTACCGCCAATAGTCGCGCGCAACGGTGAGTACCTTGGCACCTATAGGTATCTGTATTTCAGTTAATTTATTGGGGTATCCTGAGCCATTAGCATGCTCATATTGATGCGTGATTATCTCAGTAATCGATTGCATGTGAGGGGCTGGTGACAAGATAGATTGAGCCATTTGTATCTGCCCCAAAAACAACTTCTGTTGCTCGTAGTTTAAGGTATAAAACGGCTGTTGAATAAGTGCTGGGTCTAAGCCAAGCATGCCGATTTCACATAAATAACCAGCCAGTGTGATGTCACTGATACTTTGCTTTTCCAGTTTTAAATGATGTGCTATTCGCCCAGCAAGTTGTCCCGTGTTTTTTGCAAAACCTGCATCCATGTGTGGATTAATGGCAATAAAGTTAAACAGCATGCGCTGGGTCGCGTTATTGTTGTTCTCTATGCGGTGCATAGCTGCGCGAATTTGTTTCGTTCTGAGTAAAACTTTGTCTTCTAAGGCCAAGTTAGACTGTTTGAGTTGCTTGTTTTGCTCGGCAACGCGCTGTTGTAAACGTTGGTTTTCGACCTTAAGCGTAACGGACTCTATACCTTCTTCAATAACGGCAATTAACTCGTCATTGTCCCATGGCTTTTGCATGTAACGATGAATTTTTCCTTTGTTCACCGCAGCGACGGTCGACTCCATATCAGCAAACCCCGTTAACAATATACGGTAGGTGTCTGGTGATTTCTGGGCGACTTGCTCTAGCAATTCTGCTCCAGACATATTGGGCATGCGCATGTCGGAAATAATAATATGTACCTTGTGCTCTGCCATGAGGGTCAATGCATTGGCTCCGCTTTCTGCTGTCAAGAGGTGACACGGCTGTTTGCGCAGCAGACGTTTCATTGAACTTAGGATGTTCTTCTCATCGTCCACGCATAACACAGTGACCTTAGGTACATTTTTTTCTGTATTTTCTTCTACTGACATGCTGCGCCTCCTAATGAGTGTCTGTTGATTCTTGCTGCTCTTGTTCAAGAGGTAAAACAACTGTAAAGGTTGTACCCTCGTTAAGTGTGCTATCGACTTCCATTTCTCCACCGTGCTCTTGCACAATACCGTAAGATATAGCGAGTCCTAGCCCAGTCCCTTCGCCTTCCTTTTTTGTGGTAAAAAAAGGATCAAAAAGTTGTTTAATATGCTCTTTGTGAATCCCTTTACCATTGTCTTCTATGGCGATAGCAACATGGTGATCACGCAAATACGTTGAGATTTTTATTTCCCCATGTCCTTCTATAGCATGCCCAGCATTCACAAGTAAATTCGTGAGCACTTGTGTTAGTTTACCGACATGTACAGGAATCTTCGGAAGTTGGGAAAACTGTGTGTTAATGTCGCAGTGATACTTGAGCTCGTTCGTGACCATTTTTAGGGTAGTCTCAACGCAGTCATTGATATTGATGAGCTGCATTTCGTTAGAGTCAGCCCGCGAGAATTGTTTGAGGCTTTGCACAATATCTTTAACGCGAGTCAAACCATCAATGGACTCTGTCACCAAATCGTCCACGTCATCGTTAATAAAAGCGATATCCTCTTCTTGCATGAACGCTTGTAGTGCATACGCCTTATCTCGGCGCTCGAAGGCGTCTTTACAATCAAGATAGGTTTGTAGTTGCTCTGCCATTTTCTTGTATAGACTCAGATAGTCTTTGAGTGATGATAAATTACTACTGACAAAGCCAATGGGGTTATTGATCTCATGGGCGACTCCAGCAGCTAATTGCCCTAGTGAGGACATCTTTTCCGCTTGTGCTAGTTGAGCTTGTGCGCTTTGTAAGTCTCTATTGATTTGCTGGAGCTCGTCGTTCTTATCCGCAAGCATTTTTGTGCGTCTCTCGACACGACTCTCTAATGATTGATTCAGGTTTTGCAACTCTTCTTGGTATGCCTCGCGTTTATCATGTTCAAGTTGCAGTGTTGCAATGAGCCGGTTAAATGAATGAGCTAGCTCGGTGAGCTCATCCTTCCCTTTTTCTTCAATATGGACCGAATCATATTGACCTTCGCTCACCGCCAGACTGATACGCTTGGCTCCTGTGAGCAACGTTTTTAACTGTCGAGTTAGGTAAGTCCCTAATACGTAAGAAAATAGGGCGACGAGCAACATTTCTGTCAGAGCTAACCCCGAGATCCAACGCACTACCTGCTGAAAGGACTCTCTCATGCTTGAAACACCAATACCAATCTCTACTCTTCCGTAAACAATGCCTCCTTCCTTGATTAAAGCGAAGGTATCAAAAATATCGTCGTCTATTTCTTCGACTTGATTGTCCGCTTTAAAGGTCTTAGCCAGTGCTTCTGGTGCTCCATGTTCTGAAAATACAAGGCCTTCGGCATCTAAAACACGGGCATACTGCATGTCTGGGTTAGTGAGCACCTCATTAACAAAGGCATCGAGAGAAGCTAAATCATAGGATAGGACGGCATCTTTGGTTGTTGTTGCAAAAAGCTGCGCTGCCGTGCTTGCTCTTTTGGTCAAGCCGTCATTCATAGTGGTGCGCATAAAGCTCAGCGTGACACTGATCAAGATGATCAGCAATAACGCTTCAATAAATGCTATCCCCACGATTGTTTTGCTGCGCAATGACATGAGATCAATCCTCAGTTAGTGTCGGGTGCTGACAACATGTTGATATCAAGTGCTCGTACATCGTCCCAATCACTGTTATTTGCTAGGGTAAAACCATTGAAATTGATGTTAGCGAGTAAAGCCTTTGCTTCCGGTGAATCATTCATCTCTAACATGGCTTTCTTCAACCGCTTTAACACAATGGGGTTTATGTCATGACGGGTAGCGATCGCATGTGGCGTGTAGGGGCGGCTTTTCCAGATGATTTTTAACTGCTCACTAACGGCAGTGGGTGTGCTAGAAAGTGTTCGCATGACACCACCTCCAGCAACGAAGAATTGTTTTGATACGGTGAGATAGACAGAGTCGTGAGAAGAGACATATTTGGGCGAAACGACTATACCTTTCTTTTGCATTTCTGCTCTCGGAATGATGGTCGCTGCGAATGCTGCTGGTGCAGGAAAAGCTAGCTTTTCTCCTTGCAACTGTTCAAGAGAGGTAATGCCCGAATCTTTATGCACAACGACAATGCCTCTTATCGCTTTATCACTTTGCTTCAAGAGCGCTTGATAACCGTCAGGTTGATTAAAAACAGCAAAATGGTAGGGATTCATATAGGCAATGTCATATTCTCTGGCTGCTAAACGCTTTTCGAAGGTTGGGATATTTTTTGCGGTCGCGAACTGAATATTGTCGCCAGTTTTTTCGCTTAAGTAGCGTAAAAGCGGCGACCAATTTGCAGCAAGTTTTTTGGCTGATTGCTGAGGGACTATGCCAAAAGTTAATGTCTCAGCATGGCTGACAGAAGAAATTAACAATAGCAGTGGTAACCATGTTGGGCAGAAACATAATGTTTTGATCTTCATACTATTTACCCCTTATAAATGCTTACACGCGCAATACGTGCATTATTGTTTGATTACATCATCAATAACCTTGAGTAAGTCTTCATTCTGAAAAGGTTTGCTAATAACCGCATCCGCACCCAAATCCAGCGCCTTTTGTAGCGATGGCTTATCCAAAGCCGAAATGACAATGATTTTTGTCTGTGCGACGGACTCTTGTTGGCGGGCGAATGTGAGTACTTCAAATCCATCCACACCAGGCATACTGAGATCGAGTGTCATCAACGTGGGTTGATTAGCATTCAGCATGAGTCCTGCTTGGAACCCCCCGTTTGCTATAGAACATTCGAATCCCGCTTTTGAGAGTACGCGTTTTATTGCTTTTGCGTAGGCAGGCTCATCATCAACAATAAGGACATCACGTTTTGCACTTTTAAGATCGTCCGGTACAGGCATATTGTTTTCATTAAGAAACAATAAAAAGTCCTGTATTTGCACTCGGTTATTGCCTCGTCCGGGTAATTTATAAGCCTTTAGGCTACCTTTATTAATCCAACGAATAACGGTGCGTAAATTGACGTCGCAATATTTTGCTATATCGCCTGTGGTCAAAGAGTGGTTTCGTGTCATACATTACCTCGCTGTTAAAGGTATTTATAGCATTTGTGACAAAAAAGTCAAATGCGACATTTGCGACATTTGTATTTTTTATGCTATTGTTCAATCAAGCTGCAATAGAAAATGATTCATCCAAACCAAGTAGTGTGTGTTTCTTACGTCTACGGAGTGTGAAAACACAAGGGGAGAGTTAATTATGAAAGGTGCCATGTTGTTGTTCTTGTTTGCATCAATGAGCTACGCCACTTTTGCCGTTGAAGTTAACCCATATGCCAATACCATTTTGCGTTATGAAAACGAAGTTGAGCATGACTTTTTTAACGATAGAGAAAGGCTTCGGCTCATTGCACGTGCGGGCATCGATATCAAATATAATGATACTTGGTCGAGTCGTATAGGTTTGCGAACGGGTCTTAGGGATAGACAAAACGTACCTGCTATTACTGTGGCTCGATTTACGGACCAGCGACAACCTCCCAATGATATCTTTATAGACCGACTTTACGTCACAGGTAAATTCGATAAGCTAACGCTGAACCTCGGCAAAATCCCTTGGGGAACAAAGCAAGTCAGCGATATCTTCTGGGATCGTGATTTGAACCCTATAGGTGTGCATGCAGACTATGCGTTCAGCAATAAAAGTAAAATCGCGTTTGCGCACTTTGCCCCATTAGATGGTGAAGATGGCACTATTGGTCAAATGTCTATTGTCCAATGGCAGCACCAACGCCAGATTAAAGGTTGGCAATGGACTGTTGCGCCCTGGCTAGTGAACTACCATGGGCAGGTTGGTGCTGACTTTGCTTTTAGAGACACGCAATTCGACAATCGGTTTGTCAGACTTTCTACTTTCGTTAAAAAAGGGCCTTGGCAATTCGGGCTTGATCTAGGGCGTTCATTCGAGAATTTTGCTCAACTGTCTGAGGAAGGTTTTGATGATCAGAAAAACAGCATCGTTGTCGAAATAAAACACGGTAATTTAAAACAAGTGGGTCATTACCTTTGGCATATCCGTTTTTTACGTGTTGAGCGTTTTGCTGTGATTAGCGAGTTTGCACAAAATGCGACATCTCCTGTCGATACGTCTAATACTCAAGGTATTGATCTGAGATTGCGCCGTAAGATGGGGGCTCGCTGGTGGTTAGGTACACGATTTAGCCGACTTCAGAGACTTGTGGGGCTTCAAGAAGAAGGCATTCGCTTTCGGATAGAAGCACGATACGACTTTTAATCATAGCGAGGTGAGCTGTTTCACGAAAAGGTCATATAATTGACCTAGTTGTTATGAAAGCTACACTCAAAGGAAGGTAACTAATATCGTAGAGGGGTGACATTATGAATCATTCATCGACTTACCAAAGAGAGAGGGCGAGTACCTTGTTACTTGTTGATGACGAGCCTGCCATATTGCGGTCTTTGTCCAGAGCATTCAAGCAATCGCCTTATGAGGTTTTGCTTGCTAGCAGTGCCGAGCAAGCTCAGGATATTATGGCAAATAACAATGTACAGGTTCTATTGTCTGATTATCGTATGCCTGACACTGATGGCGGCGAATTACTTAGGCAAGTTAAGCAAGAGTATCCTGAGACGATATCTATGATCCTATCTGGCTATGCAGATTTTACGAGTGTTCAGGAGGTGATTAACTCAGGGACAGCGTTTCGTTTTTTGTCCAAACCTTGGAACAATAATGAGCTGCTCAAACATGTTGAACAAGCATTTTGTGAATACGAAAAGGGAATTGAAGGACAACGCACTCATCAAAAGCAGCCATTTTATAGCAGCGCACCGTTAGAACCTGACACCATATTAGCCGACTCGTTAATGCATGTCATTCGAGCTGAAATTGGTACCTTACTGAAAGCGTCAGAAGATTTTTATGTGATTCAAGTTCATATCGATAACTTCCATCACTTGAAATCACTCTGCGATATTCATCTCGCTGAATTGCTATTGTGTCAACTATCGGCTTATGCGGATGAGCTGTTGTCTAGAGACAGTGTATGCTTGTATGCCGGTGGCGGGTGCTTTTACTTTATATGTAAAAAGAATGACTTAAACGACCATATTGAGCCTGCCATGTCGGCGCTGTATCAAAAGCTAATAATGCCTTTCTATACTGTTGATGAGTCATTTAAGGTGTGCTGTAAATTGGCTTATTTGGATGTTAGTGACGATAAACATACGCCTAGTAGTATTATCAGTAACCTTTCTGCGGTTTTAAACGATAGTCGTTTTGTACAAGATAACTGGGTTCAGCTTGATAATGAGCAATTGGAAAAACTGCGAAGAGATCGGAAGATTACTTATGATATTCAACCGGCTATAGAGCAAGAGGCGTTTGAACTGTATTTTCAACCTAAAGTGTCGCTACCACATAGAAAAATTGAGAGTGCTGAAATTCTTATGCGTTGGAAGCATAGCGAGCTAGGTTGGATATCGCCTGAAGAGTTTATTCGTTTAAGTGAGTTGGATGGTCAAATCGACAATATCTGGCAATGGTTATCAAAAGCTAGTTTTGCAGCGATTAAATCCTTAACGGAAAAGCACCCCGACCTTAAACGCCTTTCTCTCAACATTTCTTCAAGGCAACTACAGTCAAGCACTGTCGTCGAAGAACTTCAGGGCTTGCTCCATGAAAATCAACTATCTGCTGAGCATATCGAGCTTGAAATTACTGAAACGAATGTATTGAGTAATATTGAAAAGTGCAGCGATACCGTACTTGCTCTTAAGAGGCTTGGTTTTCAGCTATCTATTGATGATTTTGGTTCTGGGTATTCGTCACTTGCGTACATCGCTAAATTACCCATTGATGTGGTTAAGCTAGACAAATCATTAATTGATGACTTAAGCCATTCGGAGGCAAATCGTTCGTTGGTTAGGCATATATTGCAAATGACGTATGCGTTGGGCATAAAGACTGTTGTTGAAGGTGTGGAGAGTCATGAGCAACTAGAGATATTAGAGCAGATGCCGTGCGACAGTATTCAAGGATTCTTGTTTAGTCCAGCAGTTGACTTCAATGCGTTTCATGCCTTGTGTCTAGAGCAACCATTTAGAAAGTGATGATTTTGTCGCTGTAAAGTCATAACAAAGCAGCCAGCTTGCTGAGCTAGACCGCTTTATCAATGTTTTTAAAAATATCATATCAATCCGCTTGAGATAGGTAAGCTTGTACATCTGGTGCCTGACGTTGTATTGAGAATGCGACTAAGTCTTTACCATTGCATTGCATACCGTTCTGTTCAACTAAGCGCTTCAATACGCGCTTTTCGTTGGCGGCTATGACACCAACCTTTGCACGGATATGGCGTTTCAACATATTGACATCATTATTCAAGACGGCTTTGCAAAAACCTGAAAATTCAATGTCGCCAGAGAATTTAATGTCGTACATAGATCTTGTTTCGGCACTTGTGCTTAAGGTGTAAAAGAGTGTTGCTACAATTAACAGTTTTTTCATTTTTCATCTCCAATTAGAAGGTGGCTAATTTTTGCCACACAGTATTTATGCGCTATGGAGTTAAATAATTCTGTTGTTTTATTGTTTCTACTGAGTTAACAAACTGTGAATCAATCTGTTAATGCCATGTTAATTTTTCAAGTTGTTGAAATTTATTGTATTTAATTTTTTCTTAATAACCAGATTGAGGTTTTTTAATGTGGTAATAAGAAATAAATCTAAAAGCTTTGTGTGATAATTATTGAGATAATGAAGTCAATCTGCTGTTGGAATGAAAATTAACATTTTTTAAAAATTAATTGGGCATTGAAGGGAGATTTTTTTAGCTATGTTAAAGTTATCATGTACAAGTGATAGGTTAAAAATACGGAATAAAGGAACAGATAGAGTGTGACATAGTTTCCCTATCTGTTGTGTTTCGATTACGCTGCTTCCGCGACTATTTGCCTAAAACCAGCCACTAAGTCCTGACTTTCTCGCGCGCCAGACAATAAATACTTTTGATTAATAATGTAGCTAGGGACAGATTGAATACCCATAGTACGAGAGCGCTGAAGTTCTTCCTTAACTTCTTTGGAGAAGGCACCTGATGACAGTATGCGGCTTGCTTCGTCTCTGTCCAACTCGATAGAACTAACAGTATTTAACAAGACTTCTGAAGCAGAGATATCTAAATTATGCGTAAAGTAAGCGCTGAATAGTGCCATCTTTAGTTCCGTTTGCTTACCCAGTGAGTTAGCCCATGATAATAAACGATGAGCATCGAAGGTATTGTATACGCGTCTATCGTTACCTTTGTAAAATTGAAAACCAAGTTGATCACCGATGGCAGCCATTTGATCTCGGGCAGCTTGCATATCGTCGGGAGAGCGGCCATATTTCTGACTTAGGTGTTCTATCATGTCCTGACCTTCGGGCGGCATTTGAGGGTTGAGTTCAAAGGGGTGCCACTCGATGCTAAATTCAATTTCACCTTTTAGTGCTTCAATCGCTTGCTGTAAACGTTTATAACCTATGATGCACCAGGGGCAAACAACATCTGATACAATATCAACTCTAAGCTGGTTCGCCATGTCATTACCTTTCATTGTCAAAAATCTATATCTCTATAAAGAACTGGTCGACGCCAATTTTATTGCGTAATGTAACCATTAAAGTCAGTATTAAGCGAAATGGACCTTAAAGTTGTTTGTCATGAGTAAAATCACGGTTATCTTGGTTTTGGGTTGGTTGTTATCATTTGCAACATACGATGCATTTGCCCAAACACCCGCTATCACTATTGAGGAATCAACTACGTTATATGACAGCATCGAAGGGAAAGAGATCTCTGAGGTGCCGCCTAATAGCTCGCTTGTTTTATTATCCGTTGAAGGGAAGTGGGCAGAAGTAAAATGGCAATCTTCTGGCAATCTCAGTGAGCAACTGATCGGGTGGCTTGATGCCGACTCAGTCGAAGTCACCGGATCCAGTGCACTAAATAGTGCTATTAGGCGCAATTTTATTGCTAAAAGTCAGGATTGTGCATGGAGCCGAGCAGGAAAAGGTAAAGTGTGCGTGGATACACGAGATGCCATTTTAGATTGCCGTAAGTCGCCGACAGATGAATTCTGGCGCCGCTGTGAAGTCAGTGTCAGCTATGCTCTTTTTTCTGAGCTTAAACAACCACAAAGCGTCCGCTCTGAGGTGAAGTGCGATATTGATATTGAGTATAAGCTAGCCGATTCTTTTAATTGGCAAAGGCAAGAAGATAAAAAAGCGCAACATCATTCAATTGATCCCAATCAGCGTATTGAATACAAACTGAAATCTCTGTTTAATTTCTCAGATTTTGAACAAGTGACTAATGTTAAAATTGAAAAGCTTGATTGTGAAATTGACGTGTTGCCCTAACATACGCACGGTCTAATGAAAATTACAGATTTATTTATATACCCCGTTAAATCGCTTCAAGGTATCCGTTTAGAACGGAGTCAGTTGTCGGTTGAAGGTTTGCCCTATGACAGGCAATGGATGTTGGTGGACTCCCAAGGTCACTTTGTGACTCAGCGCCAATTACCCAAGCTAGCGACTATATCCACAACAATAACAGCGAAAGAATTGATCCTAACGCACGCTGATGCTGGTGAATTGGTGATACCTCTAGAAAAGCTGCCAGTCAATGCAATAGAAGTGACCGTTTGGGAAAGCACATTAATCGCCCTCAATGAAGGTGAAGTCGCCACTGAATGGTTAAGGAAGGCCATTGGCCTTTTTAGAGGCCAAGCACTGCGTCTTGTTAGATTTGATAAGCAACAATCCAGACCAACCAAAGCGAAGTATTTGCAAGCAGGGGAAGTCTCACAGACTCATTTTGCAGATGGGTTTCCCTATTTGGTAACATCGCTCCGAAGTTTGGAGTTAGTCAATCAAGCATTAAAAGAGCAAGGCGCTTCGCCGATCACTATGGAGCGGTTTAGGCCCAATATTGTGGTAGACGGGTTTGATGCACCTTTTGATGAATTGTTTAATCGGGATATTGAGCATGCAAACAGCGAGTATAGTTTATCTATACGCAAACCTTGCGAACGCTGCCCTGTGACGACCGTTGATCAAACAACAGGTATTCGAGAAACCTCGACGCAACCACTCACTGTACTGACGTCACTGAATCCACTGAGTGATAGAAAAGGTGCCTACTTTGGGGGCAACGCAATATTGACGCAAGGAGAAGAAGCATTGATTAAAATCGGGGATAGGTTATTTGATGAGGCGCATGATGTTGACGACTGAACACTTTGAGCAATATACAAACCAAGGCTATGTTGTGATGCCAGAGCTGTTCAGTCATGAAGAAATGGATGATTTAAAAAAAGCCGCTAATCAGATTGTTGACGATTTTGATGCTGACTCGACACGCTCCATTTTTTCAACCGAAGATCATGACAAGACGCGTAATGAGTACTTTTTGTCATCGGGTGATAAAATCCGATGCTTTTTTGAAGAAGACGCGTTTGATGAACAAGGAGTACTGAAGCAAGAGAAATCTTTGAGTATCAATAAAATAGGCCATGCGTTACACACTCTAAACCCTAATTTTAAGGCGTTCAGTCATAGCCAAAAAATTCAAACCATTGCTAGGGGATTAGGTTTAGCAAAGCCGCAAATTCACCAATCTATGTACATTTTTAAACAACCTAAGATTGGTGGTGTTATTCGATGGCATCAAGATGCGACATATTTTCTTACCGATCCAATTTCGGTCATCACGTTTTGGGTTGCTGTTGAAGAGGCCACACTGGAGAATGGATGTTTGCAAGTTCAGTCGGATGAGGCAACAATGCCTTTGAAAGAGCAGTTCCTGCGTTACCCTGATGGTAGTACAGAGCTAAAAGCATTGCATGATATGCCTTGGCCGACAGATGAGTCAGCCAAGCCGTTGGAGGTTAAAAAAGGAACTTTGGTCGCGTTCAATGGCTTATTGCCTCATTTTAGTGCACCGAACATATCTAACCAATCTAGGCATGCTTATACGTTGCATGTCACCTGTGGAACGACACATTACGCCAAGGAAAACTGGATTCAAACACCACCGAGCATGCTTTAGTACATAGCTAGAAAAGTGAGCGTTCACTTATCTCTATTTGATTATGACGGCTTGATAAGGTGCAAGAGTGATTGTGCCGTTCGCTGACTCCACTTCATTGTAATTGTTGATTAGAACGTTCATCGATAAGTTAAGCGATGTGATGCCCAGATCACATGCTTTATCTGAAAAATTCAAAGCGACTAGTAGCTTTTCGCCTTCAAAAGCTCGTGTATAAGCATAAATCGACTCATGCTCAGGGGCTAACAATGTGTAGTCGCCATAGATCAAGGTGAGTTTTTGTTTTCTCAGTGTTGTCATCTTGCGGAAGTGGTTGAGCACTGAATCAGGGTTCTTATTTTGTGCGCTAACATTAACCGTTTGATGGTTATCGTTCACGGCTATCCATGAATTACCGTCGCTAAAGCCTGCGTTTTTGCTATGATCCCACTGCATAGGGGTCCGGCTATTGTCACGAGAGAATGCCTTCAAGTTGCGCATGAACTGATCTATGTCATCACCTTGATGTAATGCTTTTTTATAGCCGTTGATAGCCGCAATATCATGATACTCATCAATGCTTTCAAAGTTAATGTTGGTCATGCCTAACTCGTCACCAAAGTAACAGTATGGCGTACCACGCATTGAGAGTAAGAATGTATTAAGCATCTTGGCCGATATGTCTCTGTATTCTGGTTTGTCATTACCAAACCGGGATACTATTCGAGGGGAGTCATGGTTCGCTAAAAACACGGAAAGCCAGCCTTTTTCCGCGAATGACTTATCCCAACGTGTGTGCACGTCTTTAAACTTGATGAGTGTTAGTGGATCACCTTCCTCTTTACACATATCTGCGCAGTCAAAATGATAAGCCATTTGCAGCTCATGGCGCTCTTCGTCGACAAGGGCATGTGCGTCTTCAAAGCTAGAGCCAACACCTTCACTAACAGTAAAAACGTCGTATTTTGAAATAACCTCTTCGTACATTTCACGCGAATAGTCATGCAAATGAGGACCCATGCCATGTGCCGGAATAATCTGAGAGAAATCCTGTTCGTATGCGTCAGACCATTTAGGAAAGTCCGTATCTTTCGATACAAACTGGAAGGCATCCAAACGAAAACCGTCAACGCCTTTGTTAGCCCAAAACTTCATGATGCTATAGACTTCCTGTCTAACCTTAGGGTTTTCCCAGTTTAAATCGGGTTGCTTCTGCGAAAAGTAATGCAAGTAGTAAGCATCTGTTTGTTCGTCGTATTTCCACGCTTCTCCTTTTTCATCAAAGAAGCTCCAACGAAAGTTAGGTTTACCTTTCTCAGCAGGCCACCAGTGATAATAATCGCGATAAGGATTGTCGCGTGAGCTTCTGGATTGCTTGAACCATTCATGTTCATCGCTTGTATGGTTAACCACAAGGTCCATCACGAATTTCATATCTCTTTGATGCAAACCTTGTAACAAGGTATCAAAGTCGCCCATTGAACCGAACTCCTGCATGATGGCGCAGTAGTCACTAATGTCATAGCCGTTATCATCGTTAGGAGATTGGTAAATCGGATTCAGCCACACTGAGGTCACGCCCAAACTCTTGATATAGTCGAGTTTTTCGATAATGCCTTTTAGGTCACCGACGCCTGTGCCATTAGAGTCTTTGAAACTTCGTGGATAAATTTGATAAATGATCTGTTCTTTCCACCATTTTCTTTCGGCAGATAGGTCTTTTTTTACCAAAGATGTATCTTGAATACCCACTCATAGCTCCTAAACAGTTTTACTCGACTTACTTATGCATTCGTTACCCACTATTCTCCGCTATCTTTATATTGACGTGGTCGCGTGAAGGTACTCAATGCGCTTAATTTTTTAATCTAAATAAATACTAAAACCTATAAAAATTATTTATATCAAGGGTTTACTGTGTGTTTTTAATGTGTAAGTTAATATTGATATGAACAATTATTGGTGATAATTCTAACATGTAACCAGCCAATAAGAATTTTACGCATACGTATTCAAAACAGTATTTACCACCATTTTGTTAACCTATGGTTGTTGCTTCTCCGATGAATGATGACTGATTAAGACGGGGTAGTATTATAAAGTGGCAGGCCTTAAGGATTAAAAATGAATAGAGTAAATAAGAAGCTTCTTACATTAACACTCAGCACTATCATGCTACAGAGTTGTAGCACTTCCAAGGTTGAAGATACTTCAAAGGTTGAAATCGAAAAGGCGCCAATTACGGCAACAAATGGATCTCTTCCCCCTTACTTGTCTCGGGATATCAAAGACGAGGTATTTTATTTTGTGATGCCAGACAGGTTTCACAATGCCAACACTGAGAATGATGAAGGGGATCCTGAACGCCCAATATCGTTTGGAGGCTTGGACAAGACTTCTAAATGGGCATTTCACGGCGGTGATATTGCTGGACTTGAAGCGAAGTTGGACTATTTACAAGGCTTAGGCATAACGTCAATTTGGATGACACCTATATTGCGCAACAAAGCCATTCAAAAGGACGGTTTTGGGCATCATGGTTATTGGGTAGTGGACTTCACTGAGATTGATCCTCACTTTGGTAGTAACGATGATCTTAAAAGCCTGATTGAAAAAGCACATCAACGTAATATGAAGGTCTTTTTTGACATTATCGCTAACCATACTGCGGATGTTATCAAGTACAAAGAGTGCCATGATGAAGACGGTAAGTACCTTCAGCAAGGGCAGAAAGGCTGTGACTACCTCAATCCTGAAGACCTAACTGCCGGAAAATCCTATTCTCCCTTTGTTCCGTCTAAAGAGCAGGGGAGTAAAGTACCGCAGTGGCTGAACGATCCTAAATATTATAACAATCGCGGTGATACCTTCTGGGAGGGGGAAAGTGCGATTAAAGGTGACTTTGCTGGCCTTGATGACATAGACACCAGCCAAGAGTTTGTGATTCAAGGCCTAACAGATGTGTTTAAGAACTTGGTTACTGAGTTCAAGCCTGATGGTTTTAGGATTGATACTGTGAAGCACGTTGATATCGAGTTTTGGCAAGCTTTTTCTCCTGCTTTAGTAGACCATGCAAAGTCCATAGGCATTCCTGAATTTTTCATGTTTGGGGAGGTTTATGATGGTAACCCTGCTGGCCTAAGTAAATTCACCACAACGGGCAAGCTTCAGTCTGTACTTGATTTCGGCTTTGCATTTAACGTGAAAGATGTGGTGTTTAATCAGAAAGATGTGTCTCAATTGGCTAACCTGATTGACAATGATGACTATTTTCGCGATGGCGACTCAAGTGCTAACGATCTGCTGACTTTTCTCGGTAATCATGACATGGGCCGTGTTGGTAATTTCATTGAAGCGTCCTCAGCTAACGTTGATGAAAACGATAAACTGAAGCTCAGTCAAATTGCTCATGCCTTAATGTATTTTTCGCGAGGTGTGCCTGTTGTTTATTACGGCGACGAGCAAGGCTTTACTGGCGATGGGGGGGATGTTGATGCACGAGAAGATATGGACGCCTCGCAAGTTGCTGTTTATAACGACAATAACTTGATAGGTACCAAAGCAACCACAGCTATCGACAATTTTGATACGCAACACCCGCTTTATCAAACCTTGTCTGAATTATCAGGTATTAGGTTGACGCATCAGAGTTTACGCAGTGGGGTTCAAATCAATCGGCTGCTTGATAATGATAAACGCGTTTATGGCTTCAGTAGGGTTAATTTAGACGCCGAAAGTGACCATTTCATGCAGGATTACTTGTTGGTTTTCAATCTGAGTGAGAAAACACAAGATGTCAGCATAAGAGACGATGGGTTATCCTATGAACATGTTGCTGGGGCCAGTGTGAACGCAGGTAGTGGGCAGCTTCATTTTAACCTGCCGCCATACAGCTATTCCATTGTACGCTCAACAATGCCACGAGTATCGTCAGCAATAAAAGATGTGTCCTTAGCACCACTTTACGAAAAAAACGATCGTCTATTTGTACCAGTAAAGGTTAATTTTGAAAATGATGAACGACTGAATATGGCGAAGATGACGTTCTATAAACATATAGATAACGGTGAAAAGGCGTTGTTTGCTTTTGACGCAACAAAACCATATCGAGCAGTGGTTCCAGCAGATGTGTTGGACAATGTTAATGAGATCACAGTAGAAGTGACTAACCTCAGTGGGCAAAGCTTGGTTAAGACATTTCGTCTTAAGAATTAGCGGCTGCTTTTTTCAGCAACAGGCTATTGAACAGAGAATTGTGGGAGCGGATTTATCCGCGAATGACTTGATAAGCGGTGACATTCCCGATTGAAATCGGTCCCACAAATAGCCTGCCTCATGCCCAAAACGCTTATTTCAGTAGCAGGCTACTGACCAGAGAATTGTGGGAGTGGATTTATCCGCGAATGACTTGATAAGCGGTGACATTCCCGACTGAAATCGGTCCCATAGATAGCTTGCCTCATGCCCAAAACGCTTATTTCAGTAACGTGCTATTGATTTGAGAATTGTGGGAGTGGATTTATCCGCGAATGACTTGATAAGCGGTGATATTCCCGATTGAAATCGGTCCCACAAATAGCCTGCCTCATCTTCAAATTTCTTATTTCAGTAACGTGCTATTGACCAGAGAATTGTGAGAGTGGATTTATCCGCGAATGAATAGACAGGAGTATTACTATCGATGATTAAAAAAGCCCTTATCGGGGAACGAGTAAGGGCTTTGGGGTTAGGAACTTTTTATCAGGCTTTAGAAGCTGTAACTTAGTCCTGCAAAGTATTGTCTACCGAAGAATTGCACGGTGCCTGTTTGAGCTGGCGTGCCAAAGAAAGTGGCAACTGACTCATCGGTTAAGTTGTTGCCTTGAATTAGCAATGTTAACCCTTTGAGTGAGCTTTCATCGGAGAAATCATAAGAAGCTTGGAAATCGACAATAAACTCTTCATCCGTAAAGGGTAGCTGTTGATTGATGCCTGTTTGCGGTGAGATAAAATCATCTCTGTAGCGCGTTGATATACGCGCACCAAAGCCATTGTGTTCATAATAAAGCGTTGTATTGACAACATTCTCTGACAAGCCTGGCAGCGGCAATTCAATCGCTGTACCGCTGTTTGCAGCCACAAAATCAATCTGACTTTCTGTGTAAGAATAGTTCGCCACCAAACCGAAGCGATCAAAAGGTGCTGGCAAGAAGTCGAAGCTTTGGTTGTAACCTAACTCTATCCCTCTAACAAAGCCGCCTTGTCCATTGACTGGACCAGTAAAGCTACCAATAAATGATGCTTGTGACTGTTCAAACTCAAGTTGATCTTGTGGCGTTAAGAAATCGAGTACGTTCCCTTCCGCGAAGTTAAAGTTGTCATTTGTTTCGGTAACAATGAAAGTATCTAAGTCTTTGTAGAAGCCTGCTATCGTAATAATACCCCCATTTTTAGTATAACGTTCCCAGGCTAAGTCGATACTATCGGCTAAGAAAGGCTCAAGTACCGGGTTACCTTGCCCACCACCGGTTAAGCGATTTTGTGACACATCAAAAGAGACATTAAACCCACCCGCTAATTGATTGATCGGCGGGCGAGATAGTGCTCTGGACAAGCCGAAGCGAATCTGGTCTTGTTCAGTAATCTTAAAGACTAAATTAAGTGACGGTAGAACCTCGGTATACTCAACTCCTGACGGTGTAGTGATTTCCAGATTATTTGATAACTGTTCTGTTTTGACATAACGCACACCGACATTACCAGTAATAGGTACGTCACCGAGTGCAGTATCCAAATTAAGTTGTACGAAAGCAGCTTCTGTCTCTTCTGATAAAACGAAACTCTCGGTACGGGTAAATGCCTGATCTTGATTGGTCACTATGGGCGCGCCTATGGATTGCTCTGCCAAAGCACGCGGGTCGTTGATAGCAGTAAAGCAGGGGAAACCGTTCGCAGCAAACTCGCCAGAAAAGCACTGAATTGATGAGTTGGAATCATCCAATGCGACAGGAGGTAAGGATAAAGCAAACTGAAAGAAACCAGAATCACTACCAAAATCTGCGGATGTTCGGAATTGGTCAGCTTCTCTATCGGAATAGCGCACACCTACTTGAACCGATGAGATAAAGTCACTGTTATCGAATCTGTATTCCGCATCTGTCGCCACAGCAAATAGCTCGTCGGTATTGGTGAAAGGGAAAGCACCAAATCGGCTTAAGAATAAGTTGCTGCGGTCACTCAAGTCTTGACCAATACTCACTGTGGGTATGTTTGTACCATTGAATAGGATGCTTGCAGAAACGTCGTCAGACAGCACAGGGGTATTAGGTAAATTGTTCCCACAACAAGGGTTACCCGGTTCACCACCATCAAGACTATCTAAAATCAATGCTGAGCTGACTTCGTTAGAGAAGAAGCTGTCTGCTTCTGAATAAGTGAAGTCTGTTGTAAAAGTCCAGTTGTTGTGTACGTACTCAATTTTAGTACCGATAGACAGCAGCTCGTCTTCATCAAAGTTGTTATCGTTATTGTTTTGTATGGTTAGTCCGAATCCGCCGCCTGCTGTTGGAGCCCCTGTATTTCTTGAGAATTGGCCACCGACAACGGCGTTATTTACGACAACAGGGTTTTCAACGATTGTATTGCCAGTCGTAATTTCTTGTGGGCCGGTAACGCGAATACCACGTTGGAATGTTTCCGAAGTGAAGTTTGAGTAGTAAGCATCAAAATCAATGTTGAGCTTATCGTTCGGGCGATATTGTAGGGCAACAAAGAATCCATCTCGCTCATCTGTACCACCGGCTTCTTCTAGCTCAAAGCCAAAACTGACTGCATCGTTGACACCGTCAGCGTTAAAATCGGCTGAAGGTTGCTGATAGTCGAACCCAACAAAGCGAGTTGAGACGTCAGGCTGGTCTAGTCTTGCATAGCCAAATGCTATGCCTAGCTTGTCTTCAATGAGTTGATCCACATAAGAAAAGCTAAAGCGGTAGCCTGTATCGTCGGCGTCAAAAATTTCATCTGCACGGTCATTAAAGCTACCTCGCAAATTAACATTAAATGAGCGTTTTTCTTGCTCTAGTGGGCGAACAGTATTGAGGTTAACTGTCCCGGCTAAGCCTCCTTCTACTAAGGATGCTTTCGGTGTTTTATACACTTCGACAGAGGTTACTAGTTCTGATGGAAACTGTTCGAACTCTACTGAGCGGTTACCGTTAGGCGTGACTTGCTCTCGACCATTCAGGGTCGCGAACGTTAGCTGTTGCGACAATCCCCTAACGTTGATAGCGCTAGATTGACCACTGGTACGTTGCGAGGTGATACCCGGTAAACGTGCAAGAGCTTCTGCGACAGAAATATCCGGCAAGCGCCCCAAATCTTCTGCTGAAATTGCTTCGACAAAAGTGTCTGAATAACGCTTAGTGTTGATTGCTGCTTCTAAGCTTTGCTTAAACCCTTTTACTTCAATAACCTCTAGTTCATTTTCATTCTCAGTTTCTTGCTCGTTTTCTTGAGCAAAGCTCGAGTATGACAGTGACATTGTGATGAACGCCAATGTGATGGGGTTAAGCCTGTAATTATTCATATTTTTTATCCAGCTTGTCAGTATTAAAAGGTAATGTAAATTTCATTAAATAAATGTTAATTCGCATGACTTAAGTCTATACAAACCCCCTTTGACTTTTATAGAGCTTGCATACGTATTCAACTCAATGAATGGCATATCTTTAGGAATTTCAGGGGTATTCGATGCAATTTGGCGGGATTTTATGCACTACTTTCAATATTATTGCTAAGTGTTGTGGCATAGTATAAAGAGATAGTTTGGACGATGCCCCTTTTTCAAAGTGACATTAACTTGAGAACCCGATCAGAATGAAAAGTGCAGTAACCTCTTTTGACATAGCGTACAAAGCAGGCGTCTCTCAGTCGACTGTTTCTCGAGCGTTAAGTGATAGTCCCTTAGTTAATCAAAAGACACGAGATCGTATTAAACAAATTGCATCAGACCTGAATTATAAAGTAGATAAAAACGCCAGTAATTTGCGTAAGCAGCAGAGTAAAACGTTGGCGCTGTTGTTTTTTGAAGACCCAACGTCTGATGACTCATCCATTAACCCATTTTTTATTAGTATGCTGGGTAGCATTACTAAAGCGACTGCGGCACAAGGTTACGACCTACTGGTGTCATTTCAAAACTTAAAAGACGATTGGCATGCTTTATACGAAGACAGTCATAAAGCAGATGGCTTGATTCTATTAGGTTACGGCAGCTATACCGACTATGAACATAAATTATCGCAACTAGAGAGCCAACAAACGCATTTCTTGCGCTGGGGGGCTCCCGATGTGAATCACCCTGGTGTATCTATCGGCTCGGACAATGTATTGGGTGGGTATCAAGTAACGCAGCACTTGCTTAGTAAAGGCTATAGAAAGTTTGCGTTTGTAGGGGATGTGAACCCGGCTGCACCAGAGTTAAAGGCAAGGTTTGATGGTTACTCGCAAGCATTGCAAGAGAAGGGCTTAGATCCAAACTCTATGCTACAAGTTGATGCTATTTCGACGGAACTTGAAGGTTACAATGCAACTTGTCGTATTTTAGATAACAAGCAGCCAGAAGCCATTGTTTGTGCTTCTGACCTTATGGCTATAGGCGCGATACGCGCGATAAGAGCTAAAGGACTCAAAGTACCTGATGATATTGCGGTTGTTGGTTACGATAACATTCCTGTCAGTGCTTTTTCGACACCGCCTTTAACAACAGTTCAACAGAACACTCTGTTAGCCGGGAAGCTTTTGGTCGAAAACTTATTGAAACTCATCAATAAAGAATCGGTTTCTGACATCTTAATGCCACCAGAGCTCATTGTTCGAGAGTCTTGTGGGTAATCACCGTCTTATACTGCGTCTGCGTTAGTTTCTTTAACAAAGAAAACACTGATTGCCGCTAACACCATACTGATACCTGCTAGCACGATAATATAAGTCGCCTGATTATCGAAAAGGTACTTCACCATAAAGCCTGTGGCGATGCCTGACACGATTTGCGGTGCCGCGATAGTGAAATTAAAGATCCCCATATAAACGCCAGTTTTATCTGCTGGTAGAACACCAGAGAGGATCGCATAAGGCATGGCTAAAATAGCAGCCCAAGCAATACCAATGCCCACCATCGGCAGAACAAGCTTAACGGCTCCTGCCGGTACCGTAATTTGGGTGATGAGTAGATCAACGTTCATTATGGTTAGGTCTTGAAAAAAGAGGAAGCTGATGTAGCTCACACCGCCTAACAGCAATGAACCGGCGTAGACAGTTTTGCGGCCTAGCGTATTAGCTAATTTAGCTAAGAATATGGAAAAAACTGCAGCGAAGAGTGAGTAGGCAGCAAATAGAATGCCTACCCAATCTCCCGCAGCGCCCATATCGGCACTGACTTGTGCAGGAATAACATTGTTAACGGAGGCCAGGTATTCGCTGTCGTACCACTTTAGCTCAACCCCCCAAATGTGCTGAGTGATGGCAGGTGTGGTGTAGACCCACATAATGAACAGTGCAAACCAAGAGAAAAACTGAACTACGGCCAGTTGCTTCATTGTTCTTGGCATATTGATCAGCAGATGAAAGAACGCGTTAAGCTTTTCACCTACATTTTTTTCAGGGGCACGTTGGGCTTCAGTCTCGTTGGTTTTTAAGCCTTTATAGGCATAGAAATCGTTAGGGGCGTATTCCTTTGTTCTCAGTGCTGTCCAAAGGACAGAGCCTAGCAAGACAGTGGCACCAATATAAAAAGCCCAAACCACGGACTCCGCGACTGTCCCTTTTTGTGCGGTATTGTCTAGCCCGATGATATTAGTGAGTAGGAAAGGCAAAATGGAGCCAATGACAGCACCGATATTAAGCAGTACTGACTGTATCGAATAACCTATGTTGCGCTGGCTTGCAGGCACCATATCCGAGACCATAGAACGAAACGGTTGGAAGCATACATTAAAGGATGCATCCATCAAGGCAACCATAAACACACCGAAAATCATTGGGGCCATAAAGGCAACAAACAGGGGCGCGTTGGGCAATAACAACATACCAATGACCGCAGCTATAGAGCCTGCTAAAATAAAGGGCTTTCTACGACCGAAGCGATTCCATGTTTTGTCGGATGCGGCACCAACTAAAGGTTGCACAATCAACCCCATAATAGGGGCAACAAGCCAGAATAGAGAGAGAGAATGCAGGTCTGCACCGAGGTCGCTTAAGATACGACTCACGTTAGCGTTTTGTAACGCAAACCCAAATTGGACGCCTAAGAAGCCGAAGCTGAGATTCCAGATTTGAAAAAAACTAAGTTTTGGTTGCTGACGCATACACGGACTCTTTTTAATTATTATGTTATCCCAACGCCTTCTGAATGGCGGTGGGTATTTATCGATTGTAACCTTGGCTTGCTGACGACACTATCAAACTGCATACGTATTCATATCGTATCGATGTGATAATAAGGTGATTCAACGAACATTTGTCAGCTCTAACACAACTGAATCATAGGGTTTTAACTCTAGACGAACGATATAGTCAGTCCCTTGTTTTTGTAGTGTATTGGTTTGCTCTGTGAGTAAATCGTTGAGCTGAATTTGACCGTTGTTGTCAATGAAATTGGCTAGGCCATCGCTGACTTTAAGTTTCAATGTATAAGCCTGTGGCTCAGATGAAAAGTTAGCTGCTACGATCAATGCATGCTCTGTCGAGTTACGCATAAAAGCAAACTGGGCTTCCATATCTCTATTGCTTGGTTTTGATTCAAGGGGATGTAATTGGAGGTATTCCCCTTGCATGGCTGGGTGATGAGCTGAGACATTCATTACTCTTGTATAGTAACGTCTTAAGGCTTGCTCCCTGTCAGTGAGCCTTCCACCATCAAAGTGGCCGTTGTTCATCCACCGTTGGTGTGCCGGTACGCCAATATAGTCAAATATGCTGGTGCGTGATGGATCACCGAATCCCGCAGCTTCACTGCCGTCTTCACCGACCTCTTGACCAAAATATAATAATGTTGGTGATTGGCTTATCAGGGCAGAAACAACCAAAGCTGGTTTAGCGATATCTGCGTCTCCGACAAATTCAGGGCTAGCGATGCGTTGCTCGTCGTGGTTTTCTAAAAAATGTAAAAGATGACGCTGGATGTCAGCGAATTGTTGCTGAATATCATCCAGAATTTGTGTACTAGTACGACCTTGCATAACCGCTTTGAGGCTGTCGTAAAAGTCTACCTTATCGTAGAGATAATCCATTTTACCCAGATGAATATAGTCGCGATAAAGGCTTGGGTTATATACTTCTGCCAGTAATAGAAAGTCGTCACGCTTATGTTTGATAGAAGAGTTTAAGAAAGACCAAAACTCGACAGGTACAAGTTCGGCCATATCGAACCTAAAGCCGTCGACACCTTTTTCCATCCAAAAATGCACAATGGCTTCCATCTTATACCAAGAGTCAGGTAAATCAGCTTGGCGCTGCCAGAATTCGTAATGTTGTTGCCAAGGTTTCGCACGAAAACCGTTATCTAATTTGGGGAAGTCATACTCTCCATTAGGACGAACACCGTAATTGACTCTAACTGTTTCGTACCAGTCATCGGCACTAGGTTTGGCTTCTCGTGAGCCGTTCCCCGTCCATTTTGCGGGAGCTTCAGTAAAGCGGTTATCACTCAATGTATGAGGCTGACCACCCAATGGCAATTTAGCAGGGTTTAAACTGGGAACACTGAAGGCTTGCCCCTCAACATAATAAAAGTTGTTATGCTTATGATAAGTGACTTTTGTGTTGTCGTGGACGCCAAAGTCTTCCTGTCCTTCTGGTAAGTTAGTTGATTGGTAGTGACGAGCGACATGATTGGGCACAATATCGATAATCGCTTTCATGTTGTGTTTATGAGTGCGAGCAATGAGGTCTTCGAATTCCTGCATTCTGTTCGCAGGATTGGCGGCTAAATCAGGGTTAACGTTGTAGTAGTCTTTGATCGCATAGGGAGAGCCTGCTCGGCCCTTGACCACGTCAGGATCATCATCGCTGATACCATAAGCTGAATAGTCGTTGACCAGAGCATGATGTAAAACCCCTGTGTACCAAACATATGACGTACCTAACTCGTAGATACCTGCCAATGCCTCGTCAGTAAAGTCGTCGAATTTGCCTACGCCGTTTTGTTCAATTGTGCCCCAAGGGACGTTGTTGGTCTCTTGATTGCCAAATAAACGTGTAAATACCTGATAAATAACTGGCTTGCCTTGCCCTTGGGCATAATGCGTTCTTTCTGATTTAACTGACTGAGGTGTGCTGGCAAGTTCTTGGGTAGAGGGTGGAGAGCAACCTTCCATTGCTGTGATCATCATTGTTGCCAATAGGATCTTTCGATAACCATTAAAAAAGCCAACATGACTAAATCGCATAGAAAACCTGAAACTGATTCGTTGAAGTCTCAGGTTACAGTGAATTAATGATAGGACACAATTCCATACGTATTCATTGACCAAGCTAGGGGGAGGACTAGAGTGTTTTGCTCTTCGTTGTTTACTTTTGGCTTATATTTATAGGCCTACCAGTGTGCTTCGTAATCAAAAAGCCTTTGTTTAAAACAAAATCTATACCGCAAAAATCAACACGATCTAAGCTTTGGCTAGATCAATCAACGCTTTTAAGCGGTTGGGCATATGTCGTTTACTTAAATAGTTAATAGTGTATCGGTGCGTAGTGGGCATGTGTTCTTCAAGCACAGGGATAAGTTTGCCTTGTTTGATCATTTCTTGTCCGAAATCTCGGTAGGTGTATATCAACCCTAATCCGGCGGCTGCATAGTGCGTTAGGTTAATCAGGTCGTTGACGACAATTTTGGTTTTGGGTTTTACAGAGTATTCGCCATTCTCTCCAGCAAAATTCCACTTAACAAGGGTATCGCGATCGCCGAACGCATAATATATTCCGTCATGGGAAGTAATATCACTGGGTACTTTTGGTATCCCCATGCGTGCCAGATACAGAGGTGATGCTAATACAGACATGGATATTTTAGGGCCAACAGGCACAGCATAAGTGTCGGGTTCCAGTAACGAATAAGCACGCACTGTCGCGTCAATACCTGATGTCACTAAGTCCACTTTATGGGCGTCGTAAATAAGTTCCAAATCGACATTAGGGTAGCGATTTGCGTACGCTATCATCAGTTTATTTAAAAAGAGCGGACCGCAACTGGGAGGAGCACTTAATCGTAGCTTGCCCGCTATTTCCGTGTGATTGTCATTCACATCGCGAACGGCACTTTCTAAATCAGCGATAGCCGGTAAGCTTCGCCTAAATAGTGACTCGCCGTCATGCGTTAACGCTATTTTACGCGTGGTACGCTCGAATAATCGTATGTTGAGCTTATCTTCTAAGCGTTTAATTGACTCACTGATAGACCCCGCACTCATTTGTAGTTTATGCGAAGCGGCGCGAAAACCTCCTTGCTTTGCGACTTCCACAAAAACAGAGAGTTCATTTAGGTAGTCTTGTTTCATTGTTCCGTATTTCGATCGCTGTGATTATTTAGTGCCTGTTATCATGTGTAATAGCATGATTTATAGTGAGGCTCAACTAGAGCGTGTTGCTCCCACTACTAAATAGGATAAATAAAATGAAGTTATATAATTTCCCCCTCTCTGGACATGCTCACCGTGCAAGGGCTATGTTGAAGCTATTAGGTCTGGACTTTGAAACCAAGAATATGGATCTGATGAACGGTGAACACAAAGAGCCGGCGTTTTTAGCGATTAATCCGTTAGGTCAAGTACCTGTGCTAGCAGATGGTGATGTTGTGTTAAGAGATTCTACGGCTATCTTAACTTACTTAGCGTTGAAATATGACAAATCAAGAACTTGGTTACCAGCAGATCCTGCCGTGGCCGCAGAGGTTCAAGCGTGGTTGTCTGTCAGTGTTCATGAAGTTTTCAATGGTCCTTGTGTCGCTAGAATAACGAAATTGTTTGGCTTTGATGGCGATCTCGATAAAGCTATTGAGAAGTCGCATGCCGTGTTTAAGCATTTGTTTGAACCGCACTTAGCCAAACAAGATTGGCTAGTCGGTCATACACCTACCATTGCCGATATAGCCAACTATAGTTATATAGCAAGAGTTAGCGAGGGTGATGTGAGCTTAGACAATTATCCTAATATTCGAGCATGGATAGAGCGCATTGAAGGTATTCAGGGGTTTGAACCTATGCCTCACGCTGCCGATTTTGGTTGATTTTTGGCTTCATAATGATAGTAAAGAAAAGTAAATGAGCACCGAGGAGTGACCTATGGCTGAGCTAACGGGTTGGGATAAAGATACCTCGCCTTTTCATGAAGGTGAGCAGTTTATGCAAGAGCGTTATGGCCTCAAAGAGCAGCAAGAAGCCATAGGTAAGCGCCTGATGCGGCCTTACATGCCTACTGAACATCGAGCGTTCTTTGCGCAATTACCTTTCGCGGTTGTCGGTAGTATCGACGACAAGGGACAGCCCTGGGCGTCAATGGTTTTTGGACGTCCAGGCTTTATATCAACGCCAACGGATAAGCGCCTTAATTTTGATACACATGTGTTAAATGGTGATCCGTTAAAAGAGAATGTTGGTGATGGAAAACCTTTGTCACTGCTAGGTATCGAATTGCCTACCAGACGTCGTAATCGAGTCAACATGATTGCGACAGGTACAGGTTCGTCAGGCTTCGGGGCTAAAGTCGTACAGTCATTTGGCAATTGTCCTAAATATATACAAACGCGTTCAGTCGAGTTTTCACGCGACCCTCGAACTGAGCCACCTGATATTGTCCCGCAGCACTTCACAGAGCTTTCGACAAACATTGCTAGCTTGATTGGCAGAGCAGACACATTCTTTGTGGCGAGTCATAACAACAAAGATGATCAAACCGATACTGGTGGTGTAGATGTTAATCATCGAGGTGGGCAAAGTGGCTTTGTTAACGTTGATGGTAATCGGCTGACTATTCCTGATTACTCAGGTAATTATTTATTTAATACGTTGGGTAACTTCCTGGTTAATCCTAAAGCAGGGCTTCTCTTCGTTGACTTTGAATCTGGCGATATTGTTTATTTAACAGGGACAACCGAAATACTTTGGGAAGATCACCCTGAGGTTGAGGCCTTTAAAGGTGCTGATAGAGGGTGGCGATTTAAACTAGAACGAGGCATTTTGTTAAAAAATGCCGCACCTATTCGTGCTCGTTTTGATGAGTACGCCCCGACATCTGTAAAGACAGGCACTTGGGACGAAGCGCAAAATGTTATAGCGCTTCAGAAGAAAAGGCGTGAATGGTTATCCTACAAGGTGGCGAAAGTCGTTGATGAAGATGAATTCATTCGTTCTTTTTATCTTGAACCTCAAGATATTGCCAAAAAGTTGCCTTTTAAAGCCGGACAATTCTTATCTGTTCGCCTAAAGCTTGAAGATACTGATCGTTTTGTGGGTCGAAACTACACTGTCTCTTCGGCCCCTTCGGATCCATTTTTACGTATATCCGTTAAGCGAGAAGTGGGCGTCGATGGCCAGCCAGATGGGCGAGTTTCAAACTACTTACACAATCATCTCGTCGAAGGCTCCATTATCGAAGCAAAGGGGCCTTCCGGTGCTTTCGTCTTAGATAATAAAACGCAGCGCCCTGTTGTTTTAATCGGTGCGGGTGTAGGTATTACGCCTATTATTTCTATGTTCAGAGACTTTGCGACGGCTATTCATCGTTTTGGACAATCGCGTTCTGTCACTGTTATACAAGCTGCGAGGAAAACTTCGAACTTAGTTTTTAGCGAGGAGTTTGATTCACTTCAAAGTGAGATAACGTACCCCACGCAACATTTTTCGGTCGTTAGCCAGCCTGATTCAAATCAAAAAGCCTCCGTAGATTTTGGCTACAAAGGCCACTTGTCCGCAGATATGTTAAAGGAAATGCTACCTAATGAGTCCTGTGATGTTTATATCTGTGGCCCGTCAGGTTTTATGCAAAATACTTACGATGCGTTGCTTTCTCTTGGCGTGAGCGATAAACAGATACATACCGAAAGTTTTGGTCCCGCCGTGCTTAAACGACGAAAAGACGCTATTGACGAGGAAGTTCTTGCCCGTATCAGTGCGCAAGAAGCAAAGAGTGGTGTCGTTAGGTTTTCTGACGCTAAAGTAGAGCAAGCTTGGACAGCGCAAGAAGGTACTTTACTTGAGTTAGCCGAAAATCATGGCCTTAAACCTGCGTTTGCTTGTCGCAATGGGGTGTGCGGTGAATGTGCAGTGAAAATAACCCAAGGTAAAGTCGCTTATAAGCATGTGCCTGCTTTTGAAACGGATAGCTCAGAAGTACTCATTTGTTGCGCAGTGCCAGCAAAAGAAGGGAGTGATATCGTACTTAAATTATAGGGCTGTTTATCTTTGGTATGTTCAGTTTTTAACAATCCAAAGTACATGAAGTGGTTTATAAGAGGGGAAAGGCTTCCCCCTTATCCCAATCACCACGAGCTCGTTCAAACAATCCCTCTCTCAGCATTGGAACTCAACCTTTTGCATATCAAAATCTATATTTCATATACCAAAGTGGCATCCTTGACTATAACAATTAGTAGTTTTGGTTAGTTTTTTATACGAAAAAGTTATTAGCATAGGGTTGATAATTAATTTTACCAAACATAGTATCTGGAGGCCCATGAAGGGCTATTTTTTTACACTTAATATTGGTAAGGATGCACTAATGAAAAATGTATTTTATAAAACGGTATTTTCTCTTCTTCTTTTAATTTCTGTTAATGCCTATGCATCGCATAGTGTGCCATGTAATGCTTGTAACATGAGCACGCAAGCAAGGTTGATTGCCGATGCAAGAAGCCCTGGAGAGACATTTACTATAATTGATACCACAAACCTTCGAGCCGAGAGTTATAGAACGGAGTTAATAAATATTGGAGGAGAGCCGTTCGTAGTCGCTAGAAGTATTGCATTAACGTCAACAGGAAGGAATGATTTAAACGATATTCGTAACTCTTATGCCTTGTTAGAATCAACAATTATTAACATTCCTGAAGACTTGCCTAATACGAATCTTCCAGAAGATATCGGCAGTTCCGCAGACTTAATATTAACACCTACATTACGGGGTTCTATCGGGAGATTTGTAGAACAAGAGTCAACTATCGTTCAGCGAGCATCAGCACTAGCAGCGACATTACTGAGAGCTTTTGGGTTATTTCCGGAAGGCATACCTACTGAAATTACAGTTAGGTTTCCCGATGGCTCTACAGCTACATATAGAGTTACAGGGACAATGGGTTTGACGCTTACATGGGACTACGTTGAGGGTTCAGCTAGGGATGCTAATGGTAATTTGGTTCCCGATTCCGAGAATGACTTCTCGGGAACATTTCAGTTTGAATCTACTGAGGACCTAGAGAATGCAGTTAATATTGCTGAACTATTTGGTGTGCAGATTAGAAACGGGCAACAGTGCACCCGAGTCAAACAGCTTACATGCTCCACTGCAGGAGGTGAGAGAATATGCGTCAGAACTGTATCGTGCTTATGAGATGGGAGTAATAAAATGGGTATAGATATCACAATACTGAGTTATATGATGATTATTTATTTAGTGGTGTATTCCGGTTCTTTATTTTATCTAAGTCGGGGTGCTAGCTTTCCCAAGGGCTATATTTTGGTTGCGTGTATTTTAACCTTTTTCCCACCGCTAGCATTAATCTATTTAATTATCATTGTATTTCTTAGAGATAAGTATGTCGCTAAAACGCCTTAAATCAGTTGACTAGTTACTTTGAAATTTTAATTTAAACCAAGCTGAGTGCTTGGTTTTTTTATAGCTGATAAAACGTAACGTCGGAAAATGGACTTTTTTGCCTTCAACCATCCAAGTGTGTTTTCCAGGCACTCTATTCCAACGGGAGGAGACCACATACGAGGTTATTTATGTAACACGGAGCGGTAAATCTTAATAAAAGGCTTTAACTGAGAGCATTTTTTGTAATAATTTCGCTGAATACCATTTCCAATAGAGTGCAGTGTTTGTTTAGTCAGAATGATAGAGCCTCCATGCGTTTAAAATTATTGCGATATTTATCAGTTTTTATTTTGCTGCAAAGTGTTATCGCTTGTAGCACAGTACCTGAAAACCCGCGCTATCTTGAGTCTGATGTGGAAATCATGCCATCGATATCCTCATACCAAGAGTATGCTCATAGCACACGACAATGGCTGGCGCAAAATAGGGTATACGTTACCCGTGATCACGAAACAGAGCTCAAGGCAAACACACCTTATGCTTTGATTCCTAAAAAGCCTAATGGCAAAGGTGTTTTGTTAGTTCATGGTTTGGGAGATTCCCCATACTCTTTTATTGATATCGGACAAGAGTTAGCTGACAGGGGGTTTTTAGTGCATACCGTTTTGTTGCCAGGACACGGCAGCAAGCCTGGCGATATGTTACATGTAAGATATAAGCAGTGGCGCTATGTGGTCGAGGAAAACATTAAACTGCTGCAACAAGAAACACCTCGTGTTTATTTAGGTGGCTTTTCAACAGGTGCTAACCTTGTGACAGAGCTAGCGATTGATATGCCCGAAATCGATGGGTTGGTGTTATTTTCACCTGCCTTTAAATCTAAAACGAATTTGGATAAGTTTGCTGGTGTCGCGGCGGTATTCAAACACTGGCTTTACAAACCTGATGAAGACAGTGATCCGCATACAAATTACGCACGCTACGAAACAGTCCCTTCCAATGCTTTGGCGCAGTTCTACAAGACATCAAAAAATGTGCGTAGACGTATTAAAGCGAAAGGCTATGATAAACCCACTTTGATGGTCATGAGTCGGCGAGATAGTGTGATCGATGTGAATCATGTCAGAGCCTTGTTTAGTGAGTATTTCACCAATCCGTCGAGTCGAATCATTTGGTATGGAACCATTGAGCGTGATGATGAGCCTTTTGATCGACGCATTATCGTCAAACCAGAGTCGTTCCCCTCGTTTCAAGTAACCGACTACTCACATATGGGGCTGTTATTTAGTCCCAAGAATGAACACTATGGTGTTAAGGGTGATTATCGTTTTTGTCGCAATGGGCAGGGTGTTGCAGGCTACAGGCAATGTCAAAACGGTGGTGATGTCTGGTATTCTTCGTGGGGAACACGTAGATCAGGGAAAGTACATGCTCGTTTAACGTTTAATCCACAGTTTGGACATATGATCGAAACTATGATGTCAGTCGTTGAAGCAACAACTGACGATGAGCGCAACTATGTTCTAGAGTAGACAAGGCCAAACCACTTTAAAGTGGTTTGGGTATAGAACAATGAACACAATGAAAATATAAGGAAAAAGATAGAGATGCCAATAGTTACTATCCAGCAGTCACCAGGAAGAACAAAAGAACAGAGGCAAGTGCTGATCAAGAAAATCACCGAAGCTTTTGAAGAAGCTTATGGTTTAGGCCCTGAAGCGGTGACTGTCTTTTTTCAAAACTTTGATGACTCGCATTGGGGGAAAGCAGGCCTGCTGCACGAAGATAGAGTGAGTGGTCACGTTAAAGGCTAAGTTTTTGTATTTATTCGAGCGATATGGATATTCAAGACATTCAATTAGTACCCGCAAAAGAAGCGGATAAAGACTTTTTGCTCCATCTGCGGCTACAGACTATGGTAGAGCACTTAGAGGCGTCAGGACAGTACCTGACGCGTGATGAACATGCGTTGAGAGTTGCGCATGAATATCAGCATTCGCACCTTATCAAGATTAACCACCAAATCGTGGGTTTACTCAAGTACAAAGAAGATCAACAGAAAGTCACTATTATTCAGTTACAAATTGCGCCTGAGTTCCAGAACAAAGGTTATGGCAGTATGGTGGTTAACCATGTTATATCTCAATCTCAAGGCAAAACGGTTTCCTTGAGTGTCTTAAAGGCTAACCCTGCGTTTAAACTTTATCTTAAGTTAGGTTTCTGTCAGGTAGGTGAGGACGAACATGAATACTATTTACAAACTTAATTATGATTGAATAGATGATCCATTTTAGAGATTTAGCCGCACAGGATGAAGCACGACTTGTTCGTTATTTGAATAACAGTCACGTGGTTAAATATTTAACTTCCAGAATCCCTAGCCCTTACACATTGGAAGATGCTAACTGGTGGATAAATACCGGCAGTAAAGACAGTGCAGTCACTAAAGTTATTGAGTTCGATGGTGTTTTTTGTGGCGTAATTAGTGTTTATAGACAACAGTTTGAGTATTCACACAGTGCCGAGATTGGTTACTGGTTAGCAGAAGAGTTTTGGGGGAAAGGCATTGCGTCAGCCGCATTAGCTCAGTTTAGTGAATTTATTCTATCTACAACAGATATTATTCGTTTGTATGCGTCGGTATTTTCTGCCAACCCAGTGTCGATGAAAGTGCTCGAAAAGGCAGGTTACTCATGTGAAGGTATATTTCGTAAAGGTGCTAACAAAAATGACAAATATTATGATGTGCATCTATTTGCTTTGGTCAACGGTTGAAGGAACTCCCGATGAATGGCATTAATTCACTCGTTATTGCTGCTACATTAAGTTTTATCGCGGCTTTGCTACATGTTGCTATTATTTTTGGTGGTGCCTATTGGTATCGTTTTTTTGGTGCCGGAGAAGGGATGGCACAACTCTCAGAAGCCGGAAGTTACCGTCCAGCTATAATTACTGCTGCTATTGCTTGTGTCCTAGGAATTTGGGGACTCTATGCTTTATCTGGTGCAGGTGTGATTGTTAAGCTGCCTTTGTTGAGAACGGTACTTTGTTTGATAACGGGTGTTTATTTGCTAAGAGGCATCGCAGGCCTTATTTTACCTTTTGTGATGAACCACCCCGTCATAACACAGAACTCGATGACATTTTGGTTAGTCAGCTCAACGATATGCTGCGTGTTTGGCGTCTTTCATTTATTCGGTACAATCAATGTTTGGGGACAGCTACCTGTTAGGTAAATCTTCGACAATACGAGTTTGGTAGCGTCGTAACGATAAGGATAAGTTGATGAAAAAGCAAAGCGCTGAAATTTGGTTTCCAGCTAAACGCTATGGCATAGGCTGGGGGGCTCCTATACATTGGAAAGGATGGGTGGTTTTAGGTGTGTATATCTTCCTCTTTATACTCTTACACTTTTTTGTCAATCCGGTCTTCGAAAGCGTTCTTTGGGGCAGTTGTTTTATCTTATTGATTTTATCATTTATCGTTATTTGTTGGATAAAAGGGGAAAAGCTGAGTTGGCGATGGAGCAGAAAAGAATAGAAACTTTAATTTACTTTTATCAATTGCCTGATACAAACCTGAGCTAAATTAGGAAATTTTTTAGATATGGATAAATTTAATACGTTGCAAAACGTGATTGATGAAATGGCTGTTAGTACGTCAACTTGGAGTCGTGACAATAAGAAAAAGGCGTTTCGTATTAGCCTTGCTATTGCTTGTTTAACAGCTTTAGTCACCATTTTAGTTGGGCTACAAGGTGATTTTCCTTATTTTAAGGAAAATCAGGAGCTCGTTCATTTTTATTTCAAACTATCCATTTTGATGATGAGTGGTTTGAGCACGGTTTTAGCGGTTTGGGATAATTTTTATAACCACAAACAACTTTGGATCAATTACGGTGAGACGCGTAACCATCTTAGAGCATTGTCGCTTGAGATGAGCCTAGTACCTGAAGAAAAGAGGCAAGAAGTACAAGTATTGGAAAAGTATCTGACAAAGTACAACCAAATACTGACAGAAAGTAATAACAACTGGAAAAAGCTAAGGTTAGAAGACGCTGACATTGCTACACCTAAATAGTCCAGTAGGAGTGCGATACTGTGAACAGTATCGCCGACTGAGATTTATTTAAGAGGGAAGGGTATAAAGGATGATGGTAGAAGATATTAAAGTATTTATCCCTAGTAAGGATTTTGAAGCGTCCTCGGCGTTTTACACTGATATGGGGTTTTCCAGTCAAGTTGTAACACGAGACATTAGCTTATTTGAGAATGGCGAATGCGCTTTTTTTCTCCAACGTTTTTATAAACAACAGCTTGCCGAGAATCTCATGTTACAGTTATGCGTGCTTGATATTGAGTCTGCTTTTAAGAAGGCTGAATCATCGAGAAATAAGCGCAAGATTACGCCCATTCAACAAGAGTCTTGGGGACAAGTATTTTATGTTTGGGGGCCATCTGGTGAGCTGTGGCATGTCACGCAACGTGTTTAATGTCACTCTGTCAAAAGCTGTTCGACTAGCCTTTGTATGTAGTTGCTTTTGGTTGGCGTCCTGCTCCTCTAATCAAACTGTATCTATAAGTGATATTGTTGCACGTGAAGTGGCGGAGTTACGTCAAGACGAGCAATACGAGGCTGTCTCTATTGTCGTTGTCTCTCAAGGGCAAATAGACGAGTTTCATTTTGGAGAGCTGTCGGATGGCTCGATTCCCAATAGTCGTACTTTGTTTGAAATTGGTTCATTGACTAAAACATACACTGGCTTATTGTTAGCGCGAACTGTCGCTGATGGAAAAATTGAACTTGATGCGCCTATTGAGAATTATCTACCGCAATTTCGTAAAGGACATTTTTCAAAGACGAGTAAAAGAGTCACTGTTCGTGATTTGGCTGCGCATACCTCAGGGCTACCAGTAAACATTGCATGCAACACGCCCAACTTAAATACACAATCTAAGTTCAACTGCTATAAAACCTACGATAATGATGCTTTTTGGGAAGCGCTCAATAAAGCCAAGCTGCTGGATATGCCCGGTGAGTCATATCGTTATTCCAATGCCGGTATTCGTTTGTTGTCTCTTATTATTGAAGGCATTTATGGTATGACTTACCCAGAATTACTTGAACGTTTTGTTTTTCCTGAAACGGGGGAGCAGGACACCTTGTTTCGCCTGAATAAAAACGAGCTAGTGCGGTTGGCGATTGGTAAGGATCAACTAGGCCAAACAATGCCTAGTGCGAGTGAGTATTACTTTGGTGCAGGTGCTTTAAAAACAACAACCCAGTCCTTTTCTCAATATATGACATTCTACCTCGAACAATCATCACTCTCACAGAAAGCCTTGGAAATACTAGCAGGTGATGAAAGTGGATTGGGGCGAGCTTACGTTTGGAATACTTTCCGATATTCTACGGAAAACATGTATTATCACGCCGGTGGGACATTGGGTACATCATCATGGGTAGCCCTTTATCCACAAGAAAAAATAGGTGTTTTTATCGTGACTCCATTATCTACAGCTGATGCGCAGCAAAGGTTGAATAAGGTGTCGAATAATATAGTGAAGAGCCTGAGAAAAAGAGCACCTTAACTAAGCTTTTAATCAACAGGCGCTAGAAATAAAGTATAAATGCCAGAGGATTTTATTAATGAAAAAAGGACTTGCTTGTCTAATTTTAAGTATCAGCTGTTCAGTTTACGCAGAGCATTCCCCAGTACAAGAATCAGAAGCTCAGATTAGAGACATCGTAGAATCTTTTCGGACGAGTATTTTGAATAAAGACAAAGACACGTTTAGCTCGCTTTTTTATAGTGAAGACATTCCTTTTGTTGCCGTGTTTAGTGATGAAATGAAAAAGCAAATACGAGTTAAAAAGCCGAACTATCCAGACAGTGTTAATTTTGGGCAGTTTGGATCGCCTGTAGACAGAATGATTTCAGATGACAAAGATTTAGAAGAGAAGATATGGAACGTGCAAGTGCAAACAGATGGTTATCTTGGCAGTGTGCATTTTGAGTACAGTGACCACGTCGATAATGAAATGCGAGCTTGGGGCACAGAATCTTGGAGTTTGGTAAAAGTAGGTGAAAACTGGAAAATTACTTCTGTCGCTTTTACCGTGACAGAAGAAGAAAAGTTTCAGTAAAAGAGAGTGCGCTTTTGAAGCTTATCGAGCTATCAACTCTTTGTTTATGATGAGCTTGTACTCAATGTGAGGTGTTTCGAGTGAACATAAGACCTTATACAAAAAGGGATTTTCCTGCAATTGCTGATATCTACTCTGAGTCAAAGTTGGATGAACTTTTCTACGAGGAAGAAAGTTTTGAACTACTTCCCTTAGATAAAGATGACAAGCGCCTGACTGCGCTTTTGGAGTCTGATATTTATGTCTATGAAAGAGGCGATGTCCTTGCTTATGGTGCCCTGTTTGAGTCTGAAATTCGTGCGCTGTTCGTTCATCCAAAAGGAAGGGGAAAAGGCTTAGGAGAATCACTCTTAAGTTATCTATTGTCGAAAATTAAAGGTATGCCTAGCCTTTATGTGGTTAAAAGCAACCTTCCAGCAAAGAGTCTCTATGAAAAACTAGGTTTTAGAGTCATAGAAGACACTCAAACCAGCTATAACGGCGTTGATGTTATGGCCAGTAAAATGGTAAGACGCGAGTGCAATGACGTATTGATTTTGAGTGCTTTGAGTTGAGTCTATTTCACCTCGTTGCGGTGCCTAATACAGGGGGACATTTTGAATAAGATTTATCTTTTTGATTGGGGAAACACCTTGATGATCGACTTCCCAAATCAGACAGGGAAAATGTGTCACTGGTCCAACGTTGAGGCTGTAACAGGGGCTTACGATACACTGAGTTCACTATCCAAACGCTCAAAAATATACATTGCGACAAATGCAGCAGACTCAACAGTATCGGATATCCAATTAGCATTTGAAAGAGTTGAGCTAGCTGAGTTTATCTCAGGTTATTTCTGTCGGTTTAATCTTGGACTCCCTAAAGGAAGTAAGGCATTTTATCTAAAAATTGCTAAGCAGTTGAGTGTAGAGCCAGCAAACTTGATTATGGTTGGTGATAGTTTAGATAAAGATATAGAACTGGCTATCGATGCTGGTTTACAAGCAATTTGGTTTAATCAAAACTCACAAAACCTTAGCTTGCCTAATGGCTGTCAGCACATTAAGAGTTTAACTGAGCTTTGCGAACTCATATAAGCCGTCGTCAACTTATAAGTCATTACGTTGTGATAATGCTTTTGGGATTCATTGTGGATAGTGAAGAACCAACGATAGTGGAATAGGCCAATTTTACATTGTTGGGTGGTCACTCGGATGAATCGAGCTAAACTGTAAGTTAAGGCAAAGGTGTAGAGATCTTGAAAAATAAGCTAACGTGTATCACACAGCGCGAGGCAATTGTTCTATTTCAAGGACCGTTGTCATGTTTCTCTTTGAATGGCGTTTGTCATTATGGATGTCTTTATATTACGAGGTGCTTATAGAATGACCATTAACCGCAGACACTTCTTGTCAATGGCAGCCGCTGGTATTGCTATTGCTCCCTCTTTCAGTCTTGCTAAAGCGCCAAAACAAAAGCTTGGTGTGGCGCTATTAGGTTTAGGTAGTTATAGCTCTGGGGTACTTGCTCCGGCATTACAGCTCACTCAACATTGTGAACTTAAGGGCGTCATCTCTGGCAGCCCAGACAAAATTTCTCGCTGGCAGAGCCGCTACGGCATAGCAAAACAAAATACCTATAGCTATGACAACATGCATCAAGTGGCGGATAATGGCGACATAGATGTCGTGTATGTCGTCACTCCTACCTCTACCCATCTGGATTTTGTTACCCGAGCCGCGCAAGCAGGTAAACATGTTTGGTGTGAAAAGCCAATGGCAATGACAGTTGCCGAGTGTCAAAAAATGATCGATGTCTGCAATAAGAATGGCGTAAAACTGAGTATTGGTTACCGCATGCAGCACGAGCCGAATACCCGCGCCTTCGCGGAGTTCAACCAAAGCTTACCTTTTGGTGCAATGTCGAGCATATCTTCGTTTGCTGGTTATGCCGGTGGCCCTGGCCCAAAAGATTATTGGCGAATGCAGCGAAAAATGGGCGGCGGTGCGTTATATGACATGGGAGTTTATGCGATTAATGGTGCACGCTTTTTATCCGGTCAGGAGCCTATAGCAGTAAAAGCACGATCGGAAATGCCAGCGGGGTTTGAAGAGGTTGATGCATCTACCTATTTCACTTTAAAGTTTGCCAATGGCTTGGAGGCTGATTGTGGGACAAGCGTAGTCACGAGTTTCAATTACATTAAAGTAAACTGTAAAAAAGGCTGGTATCAATTAAAACCAATGCAGTCATATTCTGGGGTAATAGGAGAAACGTCTAGCGGTGTTGAATTACCCGGGTTTGATGGCAATCAACAGGCCCGACAAATGGATGACGACGCCCAAGCCATTATTCATGATCAGGCGCCGCTAGTGCCTGGTATGGAAGGCTTAAAAGACATTCGTGTCGTCGAAGCTGCGATGAAGTCTGCGCGAAGTACACAAGACTTTGTTGAGCTGACTTAAGGGGATAAAAAGATAAAGACATTTTAATGTTTCGTGCATGCAGTTAACAACTAAGGCATTCATATAAGGTTCAGTAAAGTGTAAGATACTTATCATTGATACCCGTAGATTAAGTCATTCTGGTTGTTTAAATTGAAAGTTATAAACATTCTTTTTGGTGGGTTTGTCTTGCTTGTCGTTTTGACAGGCTGTGCGAGTAAGCTCGTTGTTGACACGATCGTTGATGTTCCCGACACTCTGACAGAAGAAATTCCAGCCGATGTTGCAATCTACTTCCCCGAAACAACACGCAACCATGAGTATATTGAAACCAGCCGCGAGGGGAAAGCTTGGTCCATTAACACCGGACCTTCGCAAGTTGCATTGCTAAATCAAGTTTTTGAGTCAATGTTCGCGTCTACAAATTCGGTTGAGAATATTGACGATGCTTTGGCTGAGTATGATCTAATCATCGTTCCAGAGCTTCAGGATATGCAGTTTTCGTTGCCCAGTAAAACGCGCCTTGGTGTCTATGAAGTATGGATGCAATACCAGTTCTCTGTTAGCTTACCTGACGGTACATCAATCGCGATGTTTCCTGTCAATGGCTATGGGACCTCTGCTACCGCTGCATTTACCGGTAATACGGAAGGTATTCAGCAAGCTGCAAACGCGGCGTTTCGCGAATTGGGTGCGAAACTCGTTGTCAGATTTAACGACAACATTGATATACAGAAATGGCTCTTATCGCAAAAAGGCAAGCATGAAGATTCGTAACATTCAATGCCCTAGTCGTACCGTCAGTGCGTTACTTATTGCTTGCTGCTTAATGTTAACTGCGTGCGCAAGTATTGGCACTAAAAAGTCGAATCAGCCAGTCGCCATTGATCCATCGTTTCGGTCAATAGCGATACTTGGGCGACGTCATGTCGGCCACGACCAAACCGAACTTGACTATGTTGCTTGCATTGAAGATGAGTTAAGGCTGAGATTCAACTTACTCAATATTATTCCAGAACAGCAATTTATAGATAATATGTATCCGTATTTTGAGAAAAGCACTGCTCCGCTGACAGTTAACAACCTTTCTCTGATGATGCAAAAACCAGTTATTGCGAAGAAACTCGACGAGCTGAATGTGGATCACCTTATATGGATAAACGGTAAAACTCATCGGACAGGTCAGTCTGGAAGTATCACCTGCGCAACAACCGGCTGCCTCGGTTATGCTACTTGGTCAGACGAAGCTGACTATGAGGCGCATATATGGGACATTGACAGCGTGTCAGAATCAGATTCTATAGAAACTAATCGAGCCGGGACATCATACTTGCCTGCAATAGTCGTCCCAATTCCAATTCTGGCAAGAGTGAAGACCGGAGCTTGTCGGGAAATGGCAAGGCAGATCACACGCTCACTGCGCTAAGGCTTGTGCTTCTTTTTCCTGATTACGCCGGTATTGTTTCACTATACTTCGTGCCACTCGTGATGCTCTTTGAGCCTCACTAGATAACCTCTTACCGTCACCAAGTAATTGATGCTCTATCGCCTCTTCTTTCCATGCGACTAATGCTGACAACATTGGAATCAACTTAACAGAGTCCTCGCCATAGGTGCGGCGATATAACCAGTACAGATACTCGTAATACTTATTAACTTCTGCCCACTCTCCTAAAGCTCGATTGACTATGATGAGCTGCTCCACAATCGGAAATTTGTCAGAGCTATAGAGACCAAAATTGGTACGATGTATTTCAAGGCTTCTCAAAAAAGCATCGCGAGCCAGTTCGTGGTTATCTTGCTCATAATACTCAAGTCCAAGAATGATAAGCTCTTTGATAAGACCAGCATCGAATGGGCCGTACTCTTCCTCAAGCTCTTTGATTTTTAAGAGGCGCTCGTCTTGAGAAATCTTCTGTGACTCAATTGGTGGATTCTCTTGAGAGCGTTCAGGTTGTTTTTCATCAAGTAAAGGCTCAGCCGACACAATGTCAGAAGCTTCTTGCTGATTATTTTTGCTTGTATCCGCGTTAGGTTGGCTCTGTGTATAGAAGGAACAGGAAAGCATAAGGGAGATAAGAGCTACCCTTAGGTTCATTTTTAAAATACACAACGCATTCATAAAAGTACCCATGGACACATTAGTATGACTTAGTCGACACAGCATATTGCCTCAAAAAACAGGCATACGCAAAAGGTTGGCATAGCAGTTTGCCTATTTGCGTTTAAATATTGCAATATAGCGGCAGTCATATTGTCAAGCGAGGTTTAAGTTAACGTGGAAGTTTCATTTTTGTACCCAATGTTTTTGATGGTGGCGTTAACCTTTGTAGTTGGTTGTATTGCAGTAAAAGTCAGGTTCGCGAGCGTTAAAAAGGGGGATGTTAACGTTAAATATTATCGACTCATGGGAGGGCAAGACGTTCCAGACGTGATTACAAAAACCACGCGTAACTTTAACAATCAATTTGAGATCCCAACACTGTTTTATGTTGTATGCACTCTTTATATTAGCTTAGGTATTGAAAGCCTGTTTGGGTTAATTTTCGCCTGGCTATTTGTTAGTTTGAGGTGGATACACGCCTACATTCACCTGACCTACAATCATATACTACATCGCATGTTAGCCTTTTGGAGTGCGTTTATCTGTGTTGTGGTGCTTTGGATAAATTTACTTGTACAACAGATATAACACACACGATTGAATCGTTATGCGGCAAGGCATAAGGCCGATAGCCTGAAAGTGGCATGGCGAGGGTATTGTAAAACGCCATGGCAGAAAGGGTGAGGTATCTGGCAAGCCAGCTATCGGTATAGATTTAGAGTTTGGTTTGGGAGGCGCTAGTGGCTTTTAATGTATGAGCTATCTACACACATAGCCTCAAAACAGTTCGTGCCCTTGCTGTCGGCAATCTTATCTTTCTTGATAGAAAGATCCGATTACCACAAGGGCATTGAGCTACTCTCTATTAACCTTATAGGCGCGGTTGAAGATAGTTATTGAGATCGGGATATTAAGCCAGACTGCTATTCCAAATGTCGCGATGGTATTTCCATTGCTCACCTTCTTTTTTCCAGAACACAATGTATTTGCCTTGGTCTGCTAACTCCTCACCTTGGTGCATAACATAGGTGCCGACTTCAACAGCTGAATCGCCAAAAAATTCAAGCTCAACAGTATCTAGTTTTGCATTGGTAATGCCAGAATCAATAACACCTTGCCAGTATTGGTTAATCTCACTATCGCCAGAAACAGCGGCGTGGTTTGGCGGTAATAATTGACCCGTAGCAGAATAAATAGCAGCTAGTCTATCTGCGCTACCTGCACGCATGGCGTCGGCTAGCTCTGTGTTTACCTTGTTGATCATATTCGTGTCGTTCGAGTTCATCGTGATTATCTCCAGAGTTTTGTTTAGGCACTGTGAACGCTTGAGCCTTGCTCGATCAGTGCGTTTGGTTGTCTTTTCCATTCAGAGAAAGAGCCGTCGTAGAGTGACGCGTCTATCCCAAGCTGCTTTAATGCGATTAACATCACAGTACCCGCGTAGCCTGATCCGCAAGACGAAATAACAGCATCACCTTCTTGGATATCAAGGCGTTGACTAACGACGGCCTCCAAAGACTCATCATCTTTAAACAAGCCGGTCGTCTCATCCAGTAGGGATGAATAGGGGACATTCACTGCACGAGGAATATGCCCAGTCGCTTTATCAGAAGGGTCTCCTGCAAAATTGATAGGACCTCTTGCATCGATTAAATGTGTCTGTCCATCTCTTACTCTCACTTGTTTAGTGTCTACCCGTAGCGATGCTTGTTCGTTGACATCGAAATGCCCTTTTGCAGGTGTCGATTGTTCAGTGCTTATTGGAAAGTTCGAACTAGACCAATGCTTCCAGCCACCGTTGAGCACTTTGACATTAGAAAAGCCCCAATAGTGCATTGCCCACCATAACCGGCCAGCCAACATATGATGATAATCGTCGTATAGCACGACGGTATCATTCGCTGATATACCAAGCATTTCAAAGTCTTTTTGTGCCTGCTCTTTTGACGCAACGGGCGCTAAACCAATAGGCATGTCTTGGGTTAAAAAGCGTTGAGTCCAATCAAGATAAATAGCGCCCGGAATATGTCCTTGGAGGTAATCATCGTGGAAGCTGGTGGGAGGATCGCCCCACTTACCTCGAATATCAAAAACCTTGAGTGACTCGTCTCCCAACACTTCATTGAGTTCGCTTGCAGAAACAAGCGGGGAATTATTATTGTTGAATAACATAAACCCTCCTTAAGCAACGGCTTTTTCTAGAATAGCTCGACTCTCTTTTAGCGTCACTGCTTCATTTTCGCCTAACTGTGTCATGCCATGCGTTGTTAACCGATCGATGATAGCGTCGATAGCATCCGCTTTAGAGCTGGTGTGCTCAGTGAGTTGCGTAGGTACATTCAACTTTTGATAAAAAGCCTCAATGTGTTGGATCGTCAGCTCAGCTAAATCTTCGCTATCGGGTAGCATAAAAACATTACGGCCCATTTGTTCCAGCTTCGCTTTTTTAACTGAGAGTTGGTTCCTCAATAACCAAGGTTGCACAATGGCAAGTGAACGTGCGTGATCCACACCATAAAGTGCAGTGAGTTCATGCCCTATCATATGCGTTGCCCAATCTTGTGCCACGCCTAGCCCAATTAATCCATTTAAAGCTTGGTTGGCTGACCACATTAAATTAGCACGCCATTGATCGTCCTGCTTATCGAAGTTATCACCTAAATGTTTCAAACCCTTTAATAAAGCTTCTGCGTAGCCTTCTTGTACCAAAGCACCTGTTGGAGATGTAAGGTATTGCTCGCAGACATGTACCCAAGCATCAACAACGCCATTGGCTAATTGTTTCTCAGGTAAAGTCTTCATAACATCTGGATCCATCACCGCGAATACCGGTTTTACCAACGGATTGAAAAACGCCAATTTGTCCTGTGTTTCTGCTTTAGTGACGACAGAGTATGCATTGGATTCAGAGCCTGTCGCTGGAATAGTTAATACCACGGCCAAGGGGATTGCATCGGTTATCGTGTGCTTGCCTTCCATAATGTCCCAGCCGTCACCGTCGTAACAAATGGCAGCTGCAGCATATTTTGCACCGTCAATGACCGACCCACCGCCCACGGCGAGGATAAAGTCGACATTTTCTTTACGAGCCAGATCGACAGCCTTAGTCATGGTCTCAAATGTTGGGTTCGCTTCAACACCTCCAAACTCAAGCCACTGGTGCCCTTGAAGCGCGTTTGCAACTTGATCATAAATGCCGTTCTTTTTGATCGACCCAAAGCCATAAATAACCAACACTTTTTTGTCGGCAGGTATCAACTCGCTAATGCGCTGAATTTGGCCCTGACCGAACTCAATTTGGGTGCTGTTTGAATAAGAAAAATTCATAGTGTTTACTCTCTTTAAATAACGTCCCGCTTACCTATTCACGGGTTAAAACTCGTGATGACTACTTTCTTTCTGCTGCAATACGTGCCAAATAGCGTGTCGTAGATTGCGCAATGTCATCTTTGTTGGCCGTCGCAGCGCCATGAAAAACAAAGGGCGCTTTATAATCCATTTGAGTCATATCAAGGGTTTGTTGAACAGGCCTTAGTAACTCGTCAATCGAGTACTTATTGTCACCGCTGCTTTGGTAAGACTCTTGTGTGCAACCTGTCGAAATAGCCAATGAAGCACGTTTACCTTTAAGTGCCTCACCTTCTGTGCCGTATGCCCAACCGTAAGTGAGCACATCATCGAGCCATTTCTTCATTAGCGGGGGCACCGAATACCAAAAAAAAGGGAATTGAAACACAACAAAGTCGTGCTCAGCCATGAGCTTTTGTTCCCGTGTTACGTCAAACTGCCAATTAGGGTAATTGGCATAAGCTAGGTTAAGTGTGACATCGTTCGACTGTTTTAGTGCTTCTACCCAAGCAGTATTGACAGACGATGACGCTAAATCCGGATGAAATACATTAACAAGCACATTCATACTAAACTCCTTATGACAACAAGCGGCTTTACTTCATCACCGTAGTGAAGGTTTTACTGACAATTCGCCAGCCCGTGTTTAAGCGTAACAAGGTGAGGTAGTCGTAAAAATGTCTGTCTGGCATATCAAGGTGTACCTTAACGAAAGCCATGTCATTGGTGACCTCAACAGCCAGAATTTTGCCTGTGTGCGCAGGGAGTTCTCCTGACGACGCATAAGCAACTAAAGCGTCTCGTGGTATAAACTGTAAGTTACCTTGCTCATCTAAGGTGTGTAAGTTAGTGCTTGAATAGAAAGCTTGTTCAAGGTGATCTTTCGCAGTTTCTGTTTTTTGTAAGCCTGACAGATAATGATTGACAGTTTCGACAACGGCTTCTTGTTCTGCATGAGTCGACATTATATTTTCTCCACATTTGTTTGCCTCGATCGTGAGGCTTAATCAATGAAGCGTATTGTAATTGTTGTTATGTGAGATGATAATATAGTCATATTGCAAATAACTATTGCAGGTGTGCAACAATGTCTTTGTTTGAAGGTATCCCCGAATTTATTGCTGTAGCAGAAACTCAAGGCTTTACGTCCGCTGCGCGGCAGCTTGGTGTATCAACCTCTCATGTGAGCCGGCGGGTTGCTGATCTAGAATCACGCTTAGGGTTAGCATTAGTTGCTCGCACCACAAGGCAAGTTAAATTAACTAATGCCGGCGTCATTTATTACGAACGCTGCGTAGAGTTAGTTAACGGTATAGACCAAGCGAACGAAATCGTGACCGCCGGACAAATTGAGCTCAGCGGGTTATTAAGAGTGACCGCTGCAGGTGAGTTCGCAGAAAAAGCCGTTGTGCCAGCCTTGCTCGAATTTCTGACCCAACACCCCAACTTAAACTTAGAGTTAGATTACAACACACGTAACGTTAATTTTGTTGAAGAAAACTTTGATTTCGCCCTACGATTTGGTGCTTTGCCCGACTCAAACTTGATAGCAAGAAAACTATCTGAGCACGACTATATGGCCGCGGCTAGCCCGGCTTATTTAAAGGCACATGGCACACCCATGCATCCACAAGATCTCACTGCACATGCGTGTATTGTGACAACCTACAATCGTTGGCCGTTTACGGATGGTGACCAAACGCTCGACATTACTGTCAATGGTCGAGTAAAAGCGAACAATATAAAAACTGTGGTGAACGCCTGCAAAGCTGGACTCGGCATTGCCTATATACCTAAAACAAGTTTTGGTGGTGTTTTTGAAACAGGCGAATTGCAGCCAGTATTAAATCAATATTGGCAAAACCGAGGCGCAACTTGGATTGTTTACGCCAACCGGAAATACCTACCAGCTAGGGCCAGATTAGCTATCGACTTTTTAATGCAAAAGTTTCAGTGTAATTGAGCCGTGTCAGCTCTTAGCCAAGTTTGCGTCCGGTAAAAGAAACCCACGTAACCACGCAGTTTTAAATCATCGCCATCAAGCCAGATTTTGGCCGTGTACTTTTTACCTTTCTCAGAATCGATAATAAAACCTTCTTCCCAAATACCATCATCGAATTGGCTAAACTGCATCCAAGCCGTTCCTTTGATCGGCTTATCCAAAAACACACTGAGTTTACCTGTGCACTTTTTGCAAACATCAGACGCTTTTGCATTGGGGTAATCCACAATTTTTCCAATCAGTTCGTTACCTTGGGTTTCGATCTGCCAGATCGCCGTCACCTCACCACTTTCATCATCAATGCTCTGCCAAAAGCCGTCAAAACCTCCTTGTGCAGAACAAGTAAAAGATAACGCGAGACTCACCCAAAAAATCACTACCGCCTTAAGCATGAACTTACCTCCAATTCACAATGAGATAATCATATCTTATTGTGACGACATACCTAGCATAAGTTATTTACGAAAATAACCAGAGCCTAACAAGTATTGGTTGCTTCACTGCTCTCTCTGCTGCACCTTGCAACGTACGATACGACTTAGGCTACGTGACGAAACGCCCAAATTGTGAGTTGAGTGGATATTGACATCTTTCTAAGTACATAATGGTAAATAAATAACACGAAACTTGTAGACAAATGTGAGATAAAAAATTATGATAAATTTATTGTCAATAGGTAAGTTGTATCTTTAAAGCATGAGAAACAGAGCAAAAATCAATGTGGCGTTACTCAAGGCGATGAGAAAAGAAGCCGGTTTAACGCAAAAAGAGTTAGGAGAGAGTATAGGCATTAGCCGTGAAACTGTCTCCGCGATCGAAAACGAAAAGCCCGAAAGCATTAACAGCCTTGAGGCTGAAGTGATTTCAGCATGGCATCTGACTTGCCAACAACGTGTATCCTCAGACACTGGCGCAGAATTTTTGGGCCATATCATGAAATACTTCGGGTTTTCTGAGCAAAATCTTATTAATATGGTGAAAAAGTTATCGAGCGCTAACAAGCGGGACTAACCATCAATATTAAAAAGCTATTTGACGCTGGGAAAAATGCAACCTCTCTCAGCGTTAAGTATTACTTCAATAGAGTACTCTTCTTTTTGACTACGCCCACTCTGGTGTGGTTACTATATCTTTATGGTGATAACTCAACACATTTTGACTCTATTTATATCGGTGCATTGGGTTTGAGTTGTGTATTTTGTTGGCAAGACAAAGATACATTAGGTGCTTTATTTATTTTGCTAGCGTACTGGGTATCTTCGAAAATACTGATTAACGTCCCAGATGAGTGGCCTTATTGGTTGTTGATTTACGGCGGTAGTGCAACCGTGTGTTGGTATTATTTCCATAATTTTGCAGCAAAGCTCGCCTTTATCATTGTGTTATACAGTGTCCTAGCCGAAGGGGTGTGGTGGTTTCAAGAGTATGCAGATAAGCCTGAAGTTCATTACTATGTAGGGTTATTAACAGTCACTGTTTGGATAAGGCAGCTTCTATTTAATCGAATATTCATTGCTGATAAGTATTTTAATTATACCTCAGGTAAAACAGGTTTAGATACGCATGCTAGAGGCATTCTTTATTTGGATTTCGTTGTTATTTTGGCAATGACAGTAGAATACTTTGTGAGGCATCTTGGTGGAGTTAGCGATGCTTCGACCGTTTACTATTTATATTCTCCTCTGACACAAGTGATTTCGGGCATGACACTAGCTGCTATTTATATGCACTATTTTAATAATCAGTCCAAAAAATACCTTTCCGCTTAGCCTGTTTCTTCAACAATTCATCAATTCCTAACCTGTGGCATAATAATGTTGAGTGTGGAGTACGTTCCACATTTTTTAACTTACTTAGGAATATCTATTATGAAAAAATCTAAACTACTACTCGCTTCTGTTCTTGTTTCTTCTATTTTGGTTTCTGGATATGGCATGGCTGGTCCTAGTGATAAGAAGAAGCTTGAGCCATTCACAAAAGCGTCAGTTCAGTCAACACCTATGGCGACTCATAGATTTCTTGATTTTTAATCTCCTCAGGAAGAGTAGAACATTCTTTGAGGGGAAAAGGCATTCCCCACCCTTCTTTTACAGTGTTAAAAAAGGACTTTGACTTCAGAACCGATACCCATCGGGAATCACTGCTACTCACTCCCCGCCTAACACAAGACCCATCACTAAACGGGCTCCCCTCCACGGAACAGAAGCCACCTGTGAGACAGGGGCTACTGTGGGACCGATTTCAATCGGGAATGACTCAATGTTGGTTGTATTTTTCTCGGTTAAAACCACTCTCACAAAGAATGATTATAGGACTGAGTCCACCTGTGAGACAGAAGCTCCTGTAGGACCGACTTTAGTCGGGAATGACTCAATATTGGTTGTATTTTTCGCGGTTAAAACCATTCCTACAAAGAATGATTGTGGGACTGAGTCTACCTGTGAGACAGGGGCTACTGTGGGACCGACTTTAGTCGGGAATGACTCAATATTGGTTGTGTTTTTCGCGGTTAAAACCACTCCCACAAAGAATGATTATAGGACTGAGTCCACCTGTGAGACAGGGACTACTGTGGGACCGACTTTAGTCGGGAATGACTCAATGTTGGTTGTATTTTTCGCGGTTAAAACCACTCCCACAAAGAGGTTGATTGTGGGACTGAGTCAACCTGTGAGACAGAAGCTATTGTGGGACCGACTTTAGTCGGGAATTATCGTTATGCATTAATAGCCTGCAGCCTTAATTAGCTGAAGTTAAGACCAGTTCCGTGGCCTGACGTCTTCAATAAAAAAGTAATGTACTTGTTCATCTAACTCAGAAGACACTGTTGTATTGGTAAAAGCTTGGTCATGAGCATCATGCATTAACTCTTGATGTTGACTTGCTGTCATAGGGGATTTACCAGCCCAGGCCGCAAAGCGCCTAACCATTTGCTCATCAATATGTGTCACTGCTATGTCGAGTTTACCATTTATGATTTCATTGGTTGGTAACTGCCCTGTAGCTTGTGTGAAACGATAAAAATCTTTTTGGGTCAGTGGTTTACGGTCAACCCATAAGCCATGTTGGGGTCTGGAAGGTGTATCATGGGAAAATGAGCTATTTAGCCTACTTATAGGCAATGAGCTAATGTATTGCATCTCGTTTTGTAACTGATCAACAAGCTTTTGTCTTAACATACATACTTGATCGGCCCTGTTACTACCTTCCCAATCGTCAATATTACCCAAACAATGAATGCTGTTATATAAGTCAACACCAGCAATTGCCTCGTTAAGCTGTTGCTCCTGTCCATACATGAGGTAAGCGATCATGGCCGTTACTGAAGCAACGCTATATTGTGAGTGCAGTTCGCTTCTTAGCTTACCAAGTGCTTCGTCAATGTCGGTAAAGGGGAATTGGTCAATAACAGACGCAAGAGGCTGAGCATGTTGTATGACTTTCAAAACAGCCAATTCCGCTTGAGATTGGTTGTTTTTAGGAGGAAGTCTTGCAGGTTGATTTTTATTCGCTTCTCTCTCAATCCTCTTATGCATGAGTTTGCGGATATTGGTGCTAATGGCGTTGCATCGTTTTAACACAGGTGATGGAGCACTCTCAATTTTATGATTTTTAGAGTCACTGTTCTTAGCTGCTTTCTTTGCGGCCTCATACCGCTCTTTTTCTTTTAGTTCATCAGCTATTTCAACATCCCATTTTTTGCCAGCTACTTTCAATTTTTTTTCTTTAAGCAGACAGTAAATTTGTCGCGCACCTCTTAAAGCCAGGCTTTCATAGCCTGGATTCTTTAGCTGCTGCTCTTTATCTAGCTCTATAAGGGCCTCTGCAATGACATCGAACGATTCCCCATTTTTTGATAATATTGTGTTAATCAGCAGGGCAGTCCCGGATAGTTCAGTACTCTGTTCTTCAACTGTTCCGTTTGTATTTGCAATTGATTTCATTGGTGTGTCTGCAATTGGTTTTATAGCAGACTCTGTTTGTTCAGTACTTGTTGAGGTAGTTTGTTCATTCAATGTATCTAAGGCAGATGAAAAGTCAGCTAGTTTGTTCTTAACATTCAGAACCTTTTCTATTAACTGCTTGCTAATGAGCAATTTGCCGTTTCCTTTCTTATAGTTGTTGCCGAGCTTCATTGCGAGAGTATTAAGTGTTCTCAAGCTTTCTGGGTATTTCAGCTGCTTGAGTGTATCTAGACCATCCGACGTATATTCAAAATCTGGACATTCCTTTTCAATCAAATCTTCATTCTCCATAAGAAAACTCATGAGTATCAAAGGTATATCGTCCATACGGTCTTTTAGAAATGGGATGCAAATAGGTGACATGGTAATTCTGTGGTAAAGGTCTAGCTCGAATTTACCTTCTTCTATTAACCTTGGGACATTCTTATTCACCGCGATGATAAATTTACATTTAGGCGGTACATGTTTGTCTACACCTAAGCTTTTAAATAGTGGGGCTCCTGTGTCGAATGGCTGGAGCAGTTTGCGTTGTATAGGAAGAGCAGTGTGATGAAATTCGTCAAGAAGTAAGTAACCACCTGCAGCTAGGTTGATTGCACCTGTTTGGTATTTCAGGTTCATATAACCATCTTTATGTGTGCCAAATAGTGAGGCAGACAATACGTCGAGATTCTTTTCTGCCATATTCATGACTTCCAAAATCATTGTGCGTTTAGATTCTTGCTCAGCATAGGCTTTAATTGCTTCGGCAAATTTATTCTTTCCGGAGCCGGGTTCACCAATTAAGTAAATAATTTTATTTTGATAGGATTGTTTTAGCTCCTTTATGGCATCACACAGTGGGCTACCAGGTGCATGAACCAGTATCTTAGTTAATTCGTTGCCACAATTCGGGCAAGTTTCGGATTCTAGGTAACGAGACGCTATCGGCCTTTGAGCCATGCTCTACCCCTGGAGGCGTTAAGGTGACGATCTTGGCTACGGTCGATATTGTTAACTGACAAACTATCCGATGTTCGCCGTATGTGTAGTCGGGAGTGGATTGCATTAATTATGTCGGTTTCGAAAGATTGGTTTAATGTGTTCATTTTTTTTCCTAATTTAACCAGAAGTTTGTCTATGAACTTTCTGGGCGTTAAAAATTCAAATAATTGATGACTTTGCCAGTTATCAGGTTGAGTTGGGTAGTTATTGGCGTGATGCTAGACAGTAGATCAAACCAATAAACTGCAACATAATCTTACATTGTATAAATAGTAAGCTAGGCTACGTAGGTGGTCAAACTAATAAAATAGGTGTTTCAATACACATTTTTTGGTTGGATATACCTAAGTTGTCTAAATTATGTATTTTCTGGTAATGTAATTACTCTGTCTTTGTTTGTTTAGATTTTTCTGCCTAAATTGGAGGTGGTTTTGGATAGTTCAATTCATGAAGCACATAGGAATGATATCGACTATTGGAGCAAACTTTGTGAGCTGATTGTAAGCAATACGGTCATGGACTCCTATGCTAATGCATACGCTTGGAAAGGAGGACGAGAAAACCCTTATACTCACTTTGAAAGGTTCAAAGCTCGTGTACGCAACACAGACGCTGATAATGATGAAAGAAATGTAAACTCGAATAAAGATAAATCTCGAGTATCACCGAACTTTGACCCTGAAGAAAGTTCGAGGCATTACTTTCGACGTGTTGGGCTAGTCGGTGAAAACAATGACTTAGGTGTAAGGTTTCGTATTCGTATTTTGCTAAGAGAGGTTGCTTTATACTGTTCTCAATTTGTCAAGGATGTCGACGAGTTTAAGAAAGAAGCGCTAGAAAGTAAGAAGAATAAGAAACCCGCTAACAAAGGATATCACCTCTTAACTACCCTTGGTGCTCAGCTATTCGTGATGGGGAATTTTAGCTCAGTATCGAAAACCAAGGAGTATTTCGAACTCGGTCGAACAAGTGGACCATATAAATTAAAAGTAGAAAGGAGGCAATCCCAGTCTACTGATGATAAGCAAGATTACGAATCAATCACTGAATATGAGTTTAGTGATAGCGGTTATTTACTAAACATTAGTCAAGGCCTCTTAAAGTACATCCCTCAACTTAAACACACACCAGAGCATTTACATAAGATACTCTTTGAGCGAACCTTTGAAGGTGAAGGTGCTTACGAAAATTATTGTCGGCATGTGGTGCAACTGCTTAGAGGGCAGGTCAATTATACGCTTTTACGTAAGCATGCGCCAAAGCTCTTTGATAGTTTGCGTTTCAAGAGCGATAGCTCGAATCAAAACAAAGATATCTACAACGGATTAGTTCTTGATCAGCAACGTAAGGAAACGCTGAAGCAGATAAATGACTCTTTAAGGCCGAGTGAACAAATATATTCTCCATTGGTACTGGTACATGGTGACAAAATGCAGCAAGCGTTAAATGCTTGCGTTGCTTGTTTGTTAGATTCGCCTGAGTCTATAAAGACAGATGACGAGCAGTGGTTTGATGCTCATAGTCATTTTACACATATTGTTTATGTTCCATGTTCATCGGATGTGTTTACTAAAGAGCAAATCACTTACCCACGTTTAGTTGGTTTTCTCCATGCTTATTTTTACCCTGAAGAATATACAGGTGTTTTGAAAAACGTTAAGAAAGATAGTTATACGCCTAGGCAATATGAGTCATTATTGGACCTTGCACAAGTTAGGCTAGAAAAAGAAGACTCAGCTTCATTGCGTACAGCATTAAAAGGTATTAGGCGTAAATTGATGAAGGAACCGACACTTATCGTTTTTAACGGGTTGGATGGTAATGACTCTTATCAAGCAGAAACCTACTATACGAGAGTGGCGATTGAAAACAATCCGGTGTTAATGTTGATTAGAAACCTGACATCGCCGGCTATTAGTGATGTGTTCTATCAACAACATGATGGTGGCCTTACTACTTTTTTTAAATCACGCATTTTGGTTTTCAGTACTGCAGAGCAACCAGACCTTAAAATTTATTCGCAGTTTCCTACGATTGAGCTGTCTTCACCTGATGCTCCGACTGGGCTTTTGGTTGATGTTTCCACTGAGCTTACCAATCGACAAGAATTGAAGAATATGTTCAAAAGCGGGTTTGACGCCGGAACGGATGATAGCTTACTTATCTTGGTTGATAGTTACATTACGTTACTTAAACGCCATTCAGCATTGCCTACAGAGAGTGGCCAACTGACTTTTCTTAAACCGGATACTTCGGATGAAATGGCCGAAAAACTTTTGGCGCAAACTCTTTTATATGAACCTATATTTGCTGTGACTCTAGCGATCTTGTCGATTACTAATAGTGGCTTACGGCCAATTACGATGATTCGTTTGTTGTCACGTTTCAATAAAACGATGGCTCACTATGAAACAAACGCGACTAAAGGTCATAGTCGCTTGTTTGAACAATTGCGGGAGGCACTAAATAAACCTGAGTTTAAGGGGCTAAAGAGTTATCAAAAAGGAATGAAGTCGGCACCTAATTCACTGACTGATACATTTTTTAAGCAATTTAAAATGCTGTTACGAGTGACGAAAATTGAAACAGACAGTCAACCTGATGCTCAAAGCAACATCTCTGGCTATTTAGATGATGTTGTCGAATGCCCTGATAAAGAGCAGGAGGCACTGTTTGGTACTAAAGATAAAATTAGAGAAGCAATTAGATCGAATGAGGCGATTGAAATAAATGATATAGAAATTAAACGCTGTATAAAAAACAGCTTGGAAAGAGTGTTAGGTAGAGAAGCTGTTGGTTTGTTTCATTATTTGATTTGCGAGGAGTCGTTAAGACAACACACCATAGTGAATAGTCGAACCTATTGGCTAGACGAATCTTATAGGCTCTATCGCCATATGCTCCAAGCCTTAATGCACGGTTTCTTGTGCTTGCGGCTTCCACAAAGTGAAACATTGATTGGTTTGGTAGAAGCGAAGATCCCTAAGAAAAGGGCGAAGCTATTTATGTTTCTATATCACTTGTTGTACAAAGACTTAACTGAGCACCACCAGTATTATCAATTGCTTAGGAAATATGAAGTCGCCAATGCTCGTGCTGAGATTTTGGAATTAGCCGCAACAGCTTTTGAGTGTCTAACCGACGAAGAGAAGTGTAATGTGACCAACATTACCGATGATGACCTGTTGCAAGAAGATGAAATGGAGTACGTCCATACTAACCAATGGTTAGGGGTTGAACACGACCTAAATATTTCTATCGCTACAAGTTGGAGGAGAGCAGGTCGCTTAGACAAATCGGTGGATATCATTACTCATTATCTGAAAAGCAATGTCGAGCTACCTGAACATTATCGGTACGATTGCAATAAGATGCTTATAGACGTCGAAATTCTTGGCGGTAAGAAACTGAGTGGCTGGAATTCAAAAGCTAGACTGTCAGAAACAACCAAAAAAGTGCTGGGTAAAAACCTAGAGATCACTTTTAAACATGCGCTTGAGGTTATTATTGAGCAACTGAAGAAAGGTAGTGTTAAAGGTTATGAAGATGTTTTACATTATTCAGGCGTTCGCCACGTCAGAACGCTTATTTATCAAGAGGTTAAAAAAATAACATTAGATTCAGGTAACTCTTTATCTGAGACTAAAGCGACTCCTACGCCATTATTCGCTGCCGATACTAAGTCACTGTTTACTTTAGCTGAAGTCATAACCCGATTAGCAGAGACGTACTATTATCAATCATTGCAAAGTCAGGACTTTAATACTGAAAGCTCTAGACTTAATTTACTTTCTGCTTACATATATTATGAAGTTGGTAGCATATTTCGTAAGAAGCTGTTCGCGTTAGAGCCTGACGGACGCTATCACTACCTGAATGCTCACCAAACAAGGGCAAATATTCGATTGCTCTTCAAATTACATGTGGTTACACAAAAGTATGCAAGTGATATTCAACCTAACTTCATGCAATGGCCTGGCATGGGAAATTTTGAGCTACTTGATCAGGCGCGATACCTACTCGACTCGTTGTCTCTCGTGGTAGGGCTGTTTCCAAGAGAGCGTCCAGCTTTATTAATTCAAGAAAGTATCTATAGCCGACTTCGGTTTCGTGAGTTTGGTGAGGCATTCAAATTAATTTGTCAAAGCGAAAGGTACCTTACTACATCAGGTGATATGAATTATTTAGTCTCAGCTAGGCTTCATAGTGAGCGCATAAAGCTTTTACTTGATTTAATTGAATATAAGTCGGGAAGTGGTGTTAGTTCACACAATGGAGAGGAAAGGAAAAGTAAATTAAAGCTAAATATCGACGATAAAGAGATGGAGCGAATAATTGTTTTTGACTACTTAAGGTTAAGCCAGCTTGTATCTTATCTAAAGACACGATATTGGAAAGCAAATTTGTTAAGGCGTCGAGAAGAGGTGGAAAAAATATTGCCAAAATTAAAACTGGTTGAGAATTGATTTTGGCTGTTATATTGTTATATTTAAAATAGGGTAAGGTTGGTTATTCTAATAAGTAGCCTTATTTTGTAATTTTTATCTAAATTTTTTGTTATCTTGTGGGGGATTGAAATGGGTGTCATAAAAAATAACAGTGGTGAGGCATATAAGCCTTTAACTTGTTTAATTGATAGTAACGAAGTTAAGCAGTTGCGGAGCGATATTGTTACCCCTGATAGTGTTCGATGTAAATCAGAAGCTGAGAATGTTGAAAAGTGGCTTGAAAGATCTACATTTGTGGTTGACGCCTACATCCAACAACTAGGTAGGCAAAATGTTTAATCAATGAGTGATTGCTAAATATTTACAACTATTCTGTAGGTCACTACATTTGTAAATTTGCTGTTTTTTTCTTATCAGCTATTCCGTCTTTCCTTTCGATGGTACTCTCTATTCTTTACTAAAAGAAATGATTCAATTCCCCCTTTGAGTTATGTTGTATAGTTATATTTTTTAAAAAGTTTTAAAAAGTTTTAAAAAGTTTTAAGGTGATTTTAAAATTACTTTTTTTGTTATCTTTCCTCGTTTTTATTCTACTTGTCAGGCTGGTTTTATTTTATTAATTTCAATGGTTTGAATCTTTTTATCTGTTTTTTCATGCTTTTGGCACATCTTTAGCTTTTATTGATGCGTACTCCGAGTCTCCTTGGCTCTTTATTTTCGTTATAGTGAATAAGGTAGAAACATGTTAAATAAAATAGATACAAGTCAAAAAAAGCCTCGCAATAACATCGATAACTCTAACTTTATGTCAAATGGAATAATTGGATACCAAGAGTGGAGTTACGATATATCCAAGCATTTTCCTAAAAGTAAAATTGATATAGCTTTTACAAGTTCGCACAATAAATTGGGTAACTGTTGGATGACTGAGACTCCAAATTATTTTTTTGAGTCTGAAGAAGGCGGCAGGTTTTGCAGTAACTTAGTAATACTTAACACTCTGTATCAGAGTGTTAAGGCCGAACCGGCTATTATGCATCAGTGGTATAGGCCTAATTTTTTGACTGCACCCTTTAATGGTCCCCAAAATGAAAGTTTGGATTATCCCCTATTCTGCGGTTTTAATAAAAGCGTCGGAGTCGAAACAGGCATGCAAGATGAAAGGGCATTGAAGAATCAGATGTCATTCGTATTCAGCGATAGAGCAACGTCAAGCAATTCTATCTTTGAGTCGCTTTCACTGGTGGCTGAAGTACTTTCACCAGCTAATTTTCGGGCTGTTTTCGAAACCGTGTGGTATTGGCATTTTCGCTATGACGTACCCGTTGACAAAATATACGAGCTGCTCGATCTTATTGTTAACCTCTTGTCTTTTTAATTGACGTAAATATAAGGTCGACAAGAAGCTGAAGTTCAGATGTTTTTGGGGTTCAGCTACTTGCTCCGACTATCACGAATAGATCCTTGCATATAGCCAAAACTACTTGCGGGACCGATTTCAATCGGGAGTATTCGACACTCGAAGCTACTGTGGGATCGACTCAATGTTGGTTGTATTTTTCGCGGTTAAAACCACTCCCACAAAGAGGTTGATTGTGGGACTGAGTCAACCTGTGAGACAGAAGCTATTGTGGGGCTGGTTTACCTGCCAAGCATCATTGATAACCTCATTTTTTAGCTGGCTTTAATATTGTTCTTCTTTGAACGCGGCTTTTCAGGTACGGCTTCTAATTCGTAGTGTAGGCCAAGGCTTTCGCATTTAAGGCGCTCTTCGGCATTGTTGGTATTACTATAAACTATGGCGCTGACTAACCGGTCACCTTCGCTGGCGTCATCATCAAATAAACCATCTAAGCTTTGTTGTTGCCGCCATTTTAACGCACGTAAACATTCCTCTCGTAGATCGCGCTGTTGATGTCTGTAGGTATCTGTGGGTTGATCCGTGATGCTTATGCAAGCGGTTAACGTCGATAAGACCGCCAGCATCAAGTTGGTCTTTAAAAAAGCAGAAGGTGGGTGAAACATGAGACGTTCTCCAATACCATTTTACTGAATTTGTCCTTTTAACACGGCTTAGGCGAGCAGCCAAATTAAAGTGTCGGTTTATAATTTATCTGACAGCGTGTTTATTAAAACGTTCAATGTCTAAAGCACGCTTATGCATCAGGTTATATGCTTAAAGCAAATCAGTGTAAGGAGTGATGACATTTTTGAGTTGCCAAAAGTCTTTTGTTATTGCTGATTCTGGTGGCGTTGACTTCTTCAATGGCGTTTTGCTGTAAAAAATAGGGTTAGGTAACATCCGAGCTTGTTCCAATAGATCATCTGACGGTAGGTCGACGGCAATAAACTCTTCGTCACCAGACACCCACCATCCATCATATTCAACCGGTAACTTGCCTTGCTTCAAGTAATAACCTGACCATTTTTCTTTGGTTGGGGCACTGTCGTCGACATGCCAGTTCCGGCTGGCGAAGCACACCAAAAAGAAAGCACCTTGCTTGTTTCCATCGGGTTTTGTTTCTTCTAACCACACTGGACCACGATCTTTTGATTGCCAATGGCGTGCATCCAGTTCGAACTTTTTGCTTGCGACTTCTATTCTAAATTCGAATTCTTCAGACTCCTGATGGTAAGGCAAGTCTTCTATCGCTTTAGTTAAAAATGATTTAATCCCACCGAGTATGATGGGGTTAAACCAACCCACGTTGAGTAAATGCGAGTCAGAAATGAGGTCGTCGACTCGTGTAGATAATTGACGTAATCCGTTTTTGTATTCGATTAAAAAGGCGTCTTGATCTTTAAAACCCTGTGGGTCTTGGTTTACTGGCTGAGCGTTGATGTTTTTGTCGATGATGTTGGCAGATTGGAGCATTTGAAAGGTACAGAAACGCGCAACTTCTACTTCGTATTCACTTGGCAGTGTCGACATGAATCCGGCAAACCCAGCCAATGGTGCTCCGGGCAAAAAGATGGGTTCTTCTGTGACTTCGCCTTGCTTTTCTTTGTATCTAAATGGGCCGATGGCAATGAGTCGCTTATTTCTACTTTTTGCTTCAATGTCGGCGATGAGGTCAATATAGCTGTATATCATGGCCGTCATACCAAGGTTACGTAACTCTTCATTTAAACTGCCCCAGTCGCTCTCAGCGACAGCAATGCCTTGACCTTTTAAAGCGCCGAGTGAAGAAGGTTGTTCTTGGGCTAAACGTTCTATCTCGTTAGCAAGGTTTGCGGGTAGGGTTGGTATCAGTGCTTTATTTGAGAATTGGATTAATAAGGCTTGCAGATTGGCGCGCATGCTTTCAAAAGATTTTTTTGTGGCTTTAACTTGTGAGTGCAAGCATTCACGCAACATATTGCGCATAACGAGCTTATTAGCTATTTGAAAATTGCGATGCGAGTGTTTTGCTTCGGCTTGATTGTAGATGGCGCCGAACTGATTAAATGCATTAGGGAGCAGCTTGTCTAACGAGGTTAACTTGAGTAGGTCGTTACCATCGACTTTGGCGATAAGTTTTCCAGCTTTGCCGAAAGGCATTTGGTCTTTGTATGTCTTAAAGCCTTTGAGGTTGAAGTTATTGTCGTTATTAACGAAGGGGTCGACAAAGATGATACGCCTGTCGTAGTCGGGTTGCTCTTGGTTCTGAGAAGGCGCAATGCCATCGATATGCGCGGCGAGATTAAATGCTTCTGCTACCGGCGAATTAGTAAATGCGCCGCCGTCCATGTAAGTAAAAACGTAGTGACTTTGATTTTTAAATTCCCACATATTGGCAGGGTATTCCCATCGATACCGAACCAGAGGCACGGGTTCGAAAGCAACAGGGAATGCACCACTGGCAATAGCGGTCGCTACAATGTGATTCCACTCCTCTCGTTTACGAATGTCGAAGGTTTTTTTGTTCTGTGATTCTCCCCAATGAAAGCGCATCCAACGTTTTGGATGTATGTCTTGGTTGTCAAATTTATCTGTATCGAGCGCTGAAAAATTAATATCGAAAATACGTTGCTCACGATGAAAATTAGATATTAGTGCCTCACCCGCGGTGGTATCACTATGAGGAGATATTAAGTATCGATCACGTGCGTCGGCTTTAATCGGATTGAGGTTAGAAATACTGCAACCATAGAGCACTCGTGCGGCGAGTAGGGTACTTGTTTTAGGTGGCGCGTTGTTGTTAATTTTGGGTGGGGTCATAAATTGTTTGGCAATGTCGGTAACGGCAGCCTTGTTGCACAACCCTGCCTGATGCTTCAATGCAGGGACTCTGCCTGAGGGCTCGGGGTTTAGTAGTCGGTCGAGGTTGATTTCGTGCACCCACACTTGGTTCATCATTTGTTGTGCTAGCTCTGCGTCTATTAACTGCTCTTTTTTCTCTGCGGGGAGCGTGTTGTCTGCTAGGTTGTAGGTGGTTTTTAAGGAAGCCCAGACCTTTTTTCTTTCTTGTACATCTTGTGTCGGGAAGGCGAGCGCTTTTAACATGACGCCTAGGCTCATGGCACCAGCGCTAGCCCCTGAAAAAACGTCTACTTCAATTTTGTCGTAAGGTACATTATGTTCGTCTGTGCCATAGAGGACGGCAAGTTTGATGGTCTCGGTTAAACTGGCACCAGAAAATGTACCGAGGGAAACCCCGCCACCCATCGCGAAACCAATTTTGAGTGTTTTGCCCATACCCTTTACCTGTATAAATAATGTACATTTATAAAGCTAGTTTAGGGACTACAAATAGCAAAATATTTTGACCGAAATCTTGTGATTGAATCATGCTATCGATAGTTTTTTAAGATAGATCGGGTGCTCGAAATCAATATTTACAAATTAGAAGAATGAGGGGGTGTTGATAGCGCTGGTTTGGAGGTAACCTAATCAATACAGGGATTAGATTATGGAGATACGGTCGATTATGTTTAAGAAGACGTACATCGTTTTTATCGGGCTGCTTGTTTTAGCAGTATATGTGTCTGTGTCGCTAGGATGGCTTGTCGCTTTAACTTACCTAGGATGGGAAATTAGAGGGCGTATAAGAGAGTTTAGGTCATTAGCTCAAGGTAAAAACGTTGCTAATGATAGAGACAATACGCTGAACCCAAGAGAAAAGCAGATGTTGGTAAGGATAGCAGATGGCATGTCGGACGATGAGATAGCCGCTGACCTATTCTTATCTGAAAGTCGAGTCAAACAGTACATGAGTAGTTTGTACGTTAAGGTGGGTTCAACATGCAGAGAAGAGTCGATAGAACTTGCAAGAAAAAAGGGCCTATTAAAAACGATAATGCATTGATTTATCTATTGGTTATTAAGTTTTTAGCCCGTGCGGCAATAATCACTCCTTAGTGTTGCCGTCAGCAATATTTGTACTTTATATTCCGCAGATTGTGCATGTGCATGTGCTTGAGCCGCTGAAAAAGCACTATCTACACGTAGCGCGACTGCTTTCCATCAATAAGTGAGCGTTGTTGTTCGATTGTTTGGATCAAGAATTCTCTGGCTGCACGCACTCGTGCTGTGCTGCGCAGGTCGATGTGGTTAAGTATCCAAATTCCCCAAGTAGATTGTGGTAAGTCAATGTGCAGCCGTCTTAAGCGTGAGTCGGTATCGCCGACATAACAGGGTAAGCGAGCTATGCCCATATGCTCAGCTACCGCATGGGACATGGTTCCAACGTCGTCAACTCGCATGGCTGTATTGGCATGAGGGAAGTGATTTTTAACCCAATCTGAACTGTCGTTGTCGAAATATAGGATAACCTCAGGGTTATCGCTATTAGCCTCCCAGTAGTCTACCGACGTATAAATACCATGTTGTAAGCGTGTGATTTCCTTGCCGACCAAATACTCTGGGGGTTTTGGTGTTATGCGCAAAGCAATATCGGCCTCTCGCGTGTTCATGTTAATAAGCCCGGTAGTTGTGAGTAGTTCCAATTCGATGTTTGGGTATTTGTTATGGAAAGCGCACAAGGCTTTGACGAGCAGCCTTTCGGCAACGTCATGGGCAATGGTAACTTTAAGGGGGCCGTTTAGTTGAGAGTCTCGCCCGAAAATATCCCTGTCCATCGACTGAATGAGTTCTTCCATTTCTATGGCGTAGGCTAATAAATTTTCACCAGCTTGCGTCAATTCATAACCGCTCTGGGAGCGTTCAAATAAGCGTGTATTTAAGCTTTCTTCTAAGGCTTTGGCTCTTCTGGCAATTGTCGTGTGGTTTACGCCAAGTGCTATGCCAGCGTGTGTTGCCGTTTTATGTCGACTCAACGCCAGAAAAAAACGTAGATCGTCCCAGTTAGTTTTCTGCATAAATGCACATCAAATCTGTTTTATTGTCTATATGTGAATATTTACGCATGCTTTAGACTGCATCGCAATCGTTTTATTGATAGAGCTAGGGCTAGCGTTGAAGTGTATCAATATCGATCTGGTGAACAGGCCAGATTGGCTTAGAGCAATAGAACACATTGATGTCCTTATGCCAATGCCTTTGGTTAGCCCGTTTAGATAGATCTGAAATTTACTTTGTGAGGAAAAAGCATGCCACTAATTACTGTAAAAGTTTTTGAAAACGAACTTGATGAGACGCAATCAGAAGCGTTAATAGAAAAAATAACCGACAGCGTAACCAGTGTGACCAGCGAAAAGCTGCGTGCCGCTACTTGGGTCATGATTGAAGAAGTCAAAGACAAACACTGGGCCATTGGCGGCAAAGGGCTCGCTTTGGATGATGTCAAAAAGATGATCGCCAGTTAGTGCCGCAAGAGCTTTATGAATTAAAAAAATGTATTGAGGAGGTATTTTGTGATGCAAAACTTAACGAAAAAATATGATGGATGGGCCTTAGTCACAGGTGCTTCTTCCGGTATTGGTAAAGAGTTCGCTAAGGAGTTGGCAAAACAACACTTTAATTTGGTGCTGGTTGGGCGAAATGAAGCTGACATGACGGCGCTGTCAATTAGATTGGCTAGTGAACATGCCATCAATACAAGGGTTGTAAAGGCCGATCTGGCCAATGCAGAAGAGCTGGCCTCGGTGCCTGAGCAAACGAAGGATTTGAAGATAGGACTGGTGATATTAAGTGCCGGCATTGATGAAATGGGTGGGTTTCTGGATAAAGACTACACCGAGTTACAACGTATGTTACGCCTAAATATCGATTCGCTAACCTATCTTGCCCATACCTTTGGTAATGCAATGCGTAGTCGGCGTCAAATGACAAATAGAGGTGGCGGTATTGTGTTGGTATCGAGCTTGTTTGCATATCAAGGAATTCCAAACTTTGCTGCTTATGCAGCCACTAAGGCCTACGTATTAACGCTAGGCGAGGCACTTACTTCGGAGTTAGGGAAACAGAACATTGATGTATTGACGCTTTCGCCTGGTCTGACAGCTACCCCTTTTGCTGACGGCTTAAAAATGAACTTGTCTTTGTTACCTATGTTTGCTCAAAACCCGAATAAGGTAGCGAGACTGGGGTTAAACAAGCTGGGTAAGAAAGCAACGGTTGTGTCGGGTTTCATTAATAAATTCTACGCTTGGGAGAATCGCCTTATACCTAGATCTTGGCCGGTGTGGCTCTTTGGTTTTTTGATTAGCAATGCCATGAATTCTTTCAAGAAACATCAAGGTGCTAAACCACAGCATAGCAAGGCTTCTAGCTAGTTATCACATAATGACAGAGAGTTAAGATATGACAAAATTTCCACTATTGGACATGGATTCGGCACCTAAAGAGTCGATTGAATGGCTTGAGAAAGCGCAACAAAACTTTGGGCTTATCCCTAATGTTGAAAAGGTGATGGCATTAAGTCCACAGCTTTTAGCGGGATACACTTTTATGTGGGATGGCTTTAATACGACTAGTTTTACCGACGAGGAAAAGCAAGTCGTGTACCTAACAGCAAACTATGAAAACGAGTGCAACTATTGCGTACCTTGGCATACGATACTGGCTGAACAAAGCGGCATGAGTCAATTCAATGTCGAAGCACTGCGTGGTGGTGGGCAATTGGATGATCCTAAACTTAATGCTCTCAGTCAGTTTACACGTTTACTGATTGCCAACAGAGGGAAGCTTTCGGTCATGCAAATGAACGAGTTCTATGACGCGGGTTATAGTGATAAACAAGCGCTGGAGGTTATTTTAGCACTTGCAGTTAAGCTCATTAGCAACTACACGAATTCAATTGCTGGAACACCTTTAGACAAAGAAGCGGTTGCCAAGCTATGGCATAAACCACTGGTTGAAGCGCAAGAGGGTTAAGCAAAGATTCCCGACTAAAGTCGGTCCCACAATAGTTGAGTGGTAGCAGGTTATTTTGGGAGTGGTTTTAACTGCGACAAGCTGTTGGGTGTTGAGTATTTCCGACTAAAGTTGGTTCCACAATGGTTGAGTGACGGTAGTTCTTTGTGAGAGTAGTTTTAACTGCGAAAAGCTGTTGGGTGTTGAGTATTCCCGACTAAAGTTGGTTACACAATGGTTGAATGGTAGCAGGTTATTGTGGGAGCTTCTTTATTGGTGTATTGAACACCTTCAAGATTAAAACCGCCATCTACCTCGATCAGAAGGATATTGCTTTCCCAGTGAACAATATAATTTCTGTGTGAACTCAATCTCATTTTTCATAAAAGTCTAAGCACACTTACGTTCAATATATAGGGCAAACAACCACATCTAAGTATTTTTGCCGGTCTATGCCCTGTCACTCTTGATGACATTAACTCGACCACTATTGGTATTTGTTAGACCATCAACAGAAAATATGAAAACAAACCTGATGCTTATATCTCGTTTTCGTGAGCCACACGTAATGTGATACCGCCATATTCTTTCATCGCGACATGGAAGGTAATAGGGCGACAACAGACATGGCAATCTTCGATATATTCTTGTTCTTCACTCGTAGAACAATCCAAAACCACATCAACTGACTCACCGCAGTAAGGGCATTCAATAACGCGTTCTTCTTGTACATTCATCGTGATACCTTTTCGGAGATATAACTCCCAGTGTTTAGACGAAAGGGAAATACCTGTACTCGGACATTAGTTTAAGCTAAGCCGATAACCTGAACTCTAGGTAAGTATACTGTATGAGGTGCAAAGCGAGGTCTGATCTTAGATCATTAAGGATTAATAATGTTTGAATGAGATAGGAGCGAGGGTTCTGAACCCTTTACTCACCGAGGTATGGTGATGAACAAAGGGGGGAGATAAATTACTTTATTAGCTCTGGTTTTAAGCATTAAGTTAGCGTTTTAGCATTCAACCGGCAAGTGTCCGTATTGTTAAAGGAAGTGAAGAAGGCGGCGGTGCTTGTGCTGAAGGTATTTGCTTAAGTAGCGCTTGTGCGGCCCAGTTATTTTTTGCAATATAATGCAAGCCGTCAGAGGCCAGAGTGATGGCAGTAAGCGCGAACGATCTGGCTTTTAGTGCCAACACCAAGTTTGCATTTCTTGAAGGGAACAAATGCCGCATGGCAAGATGAGTGTTTTGCTTTAGCTTGATTTCAGAAATAGGAGGTATCCGTGAATATCACCAAGATCATGACCCAAAAACTGGTGACGGTACAAATGGATGATACTCTCTTTACGGTTAATGATATCTTCGAGAATACTCGCTTTCACCATTTGCTGGTTGTAGAGTCTGAGAAGCTGGTGGGTATCGTCTCTGATAGAGATTTGTTTAAAGCGCTTAGTCCTAATATAGGCTGTGTGTCAGAAACGGCAAAGGATACTGCGACGTTAAATAAAAAAGTCCATCAAGTCATGAGTCGTGAGCTCATTACCTTGACGTCAGATGCCAGTGCCTATGACGCTATCGCGCTGTTTAATCAACATGCTGTTTCTTGCTTACCAGTGATTGACGGTAATGGAAGGCTACAGGGGATTGTCAGTTGGCGAGATATCTTAAGAGCGATAGAACAGAGTAGAAACAAGCGTGCTGAGAAGGCGCGCAAAGGCTAGCTTTATTTAGAACAAAATCTATAAAGCAAAGATCAATACGCGCTGGTATCCATACTAAATTTTTTAGGCAGCTGCCCATATCTTGACAATATCAGCACTTTTTTCCTCTCCTGCCTTCAACATATTGTCTATACCTTGCTGTTTAAACCATGGTTGAATACCTTTTTGATAACCCGGTGTGTCACATAGTCTGTCGTACCAATTCAACACAGCGGGTAACTCGATGAACAAGTTATGTTGGTTAAGGTGTAAGAACCTTATGAGGTATGGTAAACAAACGACATCAGCTAGCGTTATTTCATCACCGACTAAATAGTCTGACTGACGTAACGCAGTATTCATTTGATGAAAGAATTTCTTATATCGCTTGATAGCATTGATAAAAGGGGCTGATTTTGTGCCTTCATCTATCAGGGTTCGGCGCAGCGCACGCTTGGCAGGATCAGGAATATTGGCTAGGTAAAGTTCAAGTTTTTCATCGGTGTCGAATTTCTTTTTGATATCGGTGATAAAGACGAGAGCGCTACTAATGATCGAAATATCAGCATGCAGGTACTCATCTACAGGTTGCAACCATAAACGCATTTTTGCTCTGTTTAGGGCGTCTTGCGGAGTAAGTTGCCGGCCTTGGAAAGTCTCATCTAAGTACTGACAAATAACCGCAGACTCAGTGATGACAGCTTCGTTATGGATCAGAGTAGGGACGACAGCCTTAGGATTAAGTTCCATGTATTCTTGCCGAAACTGCTCTCCACTTTTAAGGTCGACCTCAGTGCTTGACCACTTGATGTTTTTTTCTTCTAACACAAAGCGGACTTTTTGCGAACAGCTCGACATATCATTGTGGTAAAGATCAATCATTCGAGTTCCTTATTGGTATAACCTTTTTAGTCGGGCAGTATAAAAGTATTTTTAACCGCAATGCAATACTTATGGACCGTATTGTGGTCGTTGTTTTAAGGGAAGCTTATTTATGAACAAAACAACGGACATTGTGCTGTATTGCGATAAAATAGAACAATTGCAACCAACAAGTCATACAACCACATGCTAGTCACTCAGCTTTCAAAACGCTTTGAACTTGAACACCCTATCATTTCAGCACCCATGGCAACCGCTGCTACGGGGGAATTAGCTTATGCTGTTAGCCATGCGGGAGGTTTGGGGTTAATAGGTGGTGGTTATGGTGATATTGAATGGATTCGTAGGCAGTTTGACACCAAACAAGAAACCGAGGTGGGGTGTGGGCTTATTACTTGGGCACTGGATGAAAAGCCTGATGCCTTAGAGCAAACACTGGCTTTAAAGCCCAAGGCTTTATGGCTTTCTTTTGGTGATCCTGAGCCTTATGCGAAAATGATTAAAGACAGCGGTACTGCGCTTATTTGTCAGGTTCAAACGGTTAAGGACGCACAACATGCACTTTATTGTGGTGCTGATATCATTGTTGCTCAAGGTAGTGAAGCTGGTGGACATTGCGAAACTCGGTCCACAATGACACTCGTCCCGGAAGTCGCTGACATTATTGCAAAGTCATCACCCGAGACGCTATTGTGCGCTGCCGGTGGCATTGCTGATGGGCGTGGTTTAGCCGCAGCTTTGATGCTAGGCGCTGATGGTGTTGTGATGGGATCACGTTTGTGGGCAAGTGTGGAGGCAAACGTACCTAACACCATGCAGCAAGCAGCACTTGATGCAACCGGCGACCATACTATTCGTACCCGTGTGATGGATATTGCACGCGAGCTTAACTGGCCTGAACGTTACAGTGCTCATGTGTTAAAAAATGCGTTTACTGAAAAGTGGCATAACAATATCGACGGACTTCTTGGTCAAGCGAAGCAAGAATCGGCAAAATGGAAAGCAGGTTGGGAAACAGGTGATGTGGAAGCTGCAAACACCTTTGTAGGTGAATCAACGGGTCTTATCGATGAGATAGAACCCGTAAAGAATATTATTCAAGATATTGTGTTAGAAGCTGAGTGCTTATTAAATCAGACATGGGTGTATTAATATATCCAGCTCAATTAGGCTGCGTTTCAATATGATATGAGTAGTGCTAAGTTCACAAATTTAATCGGTGAAATTGTGGTTATTGTTTAAACTAAAATAAGAGTAACATCAAAGGTTGAACAATTCTTGTACAGCGTTTGTGTAGCGGTTAACGAGATCATGATCGGATTAATGAGTGCTTTCATTAGCGCATTGCACATCCAACAGTGAGCGTTAGTAATAGAGGAATGCCTATGCTTTTTTTCCAGCGCAAGACCCAATCTGATGCCGAACTAGAATCGGTTAACGAGCAGTTAAAAGAACAACAAAATACATTGCTGGCCTTATCTCGTTTATGGCCGATGATTGAGTTTGATCCTAAAGGAAGGATTTTAAGCGCGAATAACCACTTTCTTGATGCCATGGAATATCGGTTAGACGAAGTTCAAGGGCAGCACCATCAAATTTTCTGCACTAGTGATACTAGGAATAGTGCTGAGTATAAGAATTTCTGGCAAGACTTAAGCAATGGTAAGCCTGCTGAGGGCCAATTTTTAAGAATGACTAAGTCTGGCCGAGAAGTTTGGCTGGAAGCACGGTATTGCCCTGTGCTTGACGACAATCAGCGAGTCACTAAAGTCATTAAACTCGCTTCCGATGTGTCAGAAACCGTTAATACTTTGCACGCAGTCAATAGCCAAATTCGTGCTGCTAGCCGTTCTATGGCCGTTATTCAATTTGATTTGTCGGGAAGTATTACGGAGGTTAATGACAATTTCCTCCACGCCATGAATTACACGTCAGCTGAATTGAAAGGTAAACACCATCGCATTTTTTGTACAAAGGAATATGCTGCAAGCCAAGAATACAAGGACTTTTGGGAAAACCTTAAGGCTGGTGAGTATTTTCAAGGGAAAATAGAAAGGGTGACTAAAGACGGTAACATTGTTTGGTTAGAAGCCACTTATAACCCTATCTTTGATAAGAACGGTAAGTTAACGCAGTTTATTAAATTTGCCACCGATATTACTGCTTCGGTAGAAGGTGCTGCGCGCACGAGTGAGTTGGCTTACCACGCATCAAAGAAAACGGATGAAATATCGAAGGAAGGCGAACAAATCGTCAATAAAGCTATTCAGGCGATGAGTGAGGTATCAAATGAGCTGACTGATGCAGGGCAGAAAATCGATTCCTTAAGCCAACAGTCAGAGCAAATTAGCAATATTGTGAACACCATATCCAGTATTGCAGATCAAACCAATTTATTGGCATTGAATGCCGCTATAGAAGCTGCAAGGGCTGGTGATCAAGGTCGAGGTTTTGCAGTGGTAGCCGATGAGGTGAGGCAACTAGCGGCACGTACCAGCTCATCTACCGCTGAGATAGAAGACGTAGTTAAACACAATAACAATTTGGCCAGCCAAGCGGTTGACGCAGTGCGTCAAATTGATGCTCACGCGACTAAAGTCACTGAGCTTATTACCGAAACAGGGAGTGCGATTACACAAATAGGCACTAACACCAATGAATTGGTTGAAGTGGTGAGTCAACTGTCTTCAGATGCTAAGAAATAAACTAGAGCAACGGCATTAACTACCTAATTGACACCTCACTTAAGTGTTAATATCAAGTATTAGGTATCGAAAGTGTGGTCGATAAAACTGGCTTTATGTATGTCCACTATTTCCACTGAGACGAACACACTTTGCAGTGACAATGCTTTAAGCTCTGTCATGACAGCTTGTGATATCTCTTTTTTCTGAGCATCTGTTCTTCCACTGAGAATATGGCCAGCAACATGCAAAAAGTCATTCTGGCCTGTATGTAAGCGGTAGTTCGAGCGCGCTTGCGTGCGCACTTTGATAACCTCAGGTGGAAAGTGACCGCTGCACTTCGCTCCGGCATAAACACAATCCATCAGCGCGTCAGCGGTAATTTGTTTCTCTAGTTGCTCACTATATTCCACAATAAAGTTTGGCATAATTTAAGGTCCTTATAGCTTGTGGAATAACCCTAAAGAGAAAACATTATTAGTTCTATTCGACGAGCTTGCACTGTTAATGTTGTTATGCAAATAGCCGAATTCAACCCGCGTTTTTTTGGCTGCTTGCCATCCAATAGCTGCATAGGCTCGGTTTTGATCAAAACCACTTCGCTGCCCCCAATCGGTATTGTCTGCATTGAAGAAATACTCGTTAGCAAAAATAAGCGAATAAGGCCCATCGGCAATGGATTTAGACCAGCGGAACATATGGCGAATGCGATTGCCTGTATCGTCCCCAAAGTCATCTCTTGTGCGCTGCTCTAAACGTGTTCTCCCTGTTAATTGGCCGCCGAAAATAGAGGCAACAGGGTAAGTCGCTTGTTGCCAGATACGATCTTCTTTGATATCAAGCCCCTCCACTGGGTTTCGGACACGGGCATACCCTGCCCAAAGGCTTAGCTTGTCAGTGGCTTTCCAGCCAATGCCTGGGCGCACGATGCTAGTCGCTAAACGGCTAGCATCGTCACCATAACGCGCGTGTCCGTCGAACCAAAGTAAAAAACGACTGTCTTTTGTCGCAGAACCATTAACTGCGATTTGAGACCAAGCTTGGAAGTCGTTGTCTCCTGCGAGTGCTTTTGTCGACAGAACAAGAGGAAGAATTGCTGTGAGTAGTTTGATTGTAAGGTTTTTCATATAACGCCGGTTGTCCTTAAGGTTGATAAGCTTTTGTTCCCCACAATGGAACGGTTGATAAGCTATGTTTGAAACTTCCAGAAGTCTCTTTGGTTGAATAGGAAACATACATCAAGGTTTGAGATTCGGCATCATAAATTCGCCTTATTTTCATACTTTTAAACAGAATGCTTTTCGACTTTTTAAAAACCACTTCACCCGATTTAGATTTATCTACCTGTGCAATCATGTCAGCAGTGATTTCACCTGTCTGCCGGCAAGCAATAGAGCTATCTGAAGGATCCGCTAAACTTAAATCTGCCTCGATGCTCGCAACATGGCAAGTCACGCCAGACACAATGGGGTCGACTAAGGTATTGAGCTTAATATCTTGTGTCGTAAAAACACCTAAAGATACATCACCCACTTCGTTTTTATTACACCCGCTGAGCGCAGACGCTACTATGAATAAAAAGGCAAATTTTTTCATCATAACCCTATAAAAAAGTCGCAATATCGTTCAATGGTTTTTTCGTACTAGCGTGATGTGGCACCGATGCATCCTCAGCTGGGTAGCCTGCAATCAATAGCATGTAAGCTCGCTCGTTATCTGGGCGATTACAAATTTTTGATAAGAATGACATAGGCTTTGGTGTATGCGTCAATGTCACTAGGCCAGAACTATGCAGCGCGTTGATTAAAAAACCAGTCGCGATACCGACAGACTCGTGCACATAATAGTTGGTATTTTGATCTTCTATCGACAAGCCGCCTTTCTTCTGGCTAAAAATAGCGATTAACCAAGGCGCGTGTTCGAGATAAGGTTTACTGGCGTCGGTACCTAGTGGTTTAAGTGCTTCTAGCCACTCCTCGCCTGCCCGACCTTCATAAAAACCGCGCTCATGCTGCTCGGCTTGTTCTCGCACTTGTTTTTTAACATCTTGCGAGTGAATTGCAACGAAATGCCAAGGTTGGTGATTCGCTCCATTGGGTGCGGTTCCTGCTGCTTTAATGCAATTCTCTATAATTTCTCTAGGAACATCTCGGTCACTAAATTTGCGAATGCTGTGACGTCTTTTTATATCTTGATAGAACTGTTCAGAACGCGCGAGCATTTCCGGCTGCGGGTATTCAATATAATCGGTGAGTGGGTCTGCATCGTGGTCGCGCAATGGTTTTCTCCAAGTACTAATAAATCGGTGCTAATGTATGCGAAAAATAGCTCTGAGGCTATTATATCATTTCATCGAAAGCGTTTTTAATGCTATCTACCCTGTCATCTTGATAATATCGCTTTATGTGCCGAGAGATTCTACCAACCGGATCTTTTTCTGGGGTGGGTGAATATCGAAGTCGAATCGAAACCAGTTTTGTCCTGTTGATACACATACACGCTTCTGATGAACCGGGGCGTCAGGGGAAAATCACCTAAAAGTCATCAAAACGTCAAGTATTACAAAATCAGTCTGTTTGAATGGACTCTGTTGAGCGCATGCGTCAATGATATCACTGCAAAGTAGTGTCAGCACCGAAGCTAAGTGGTTCGTTGATTTTAAACTAAGGATAAATTATGCCGCGTATTGGTATGTCAGTGATTCTATTGCTTCTTATGGTAACCATCAGTATCAGTAGCTATAGTCAAGACGAGTTTCCTGTCCTATCAGGGCCTTATTTGGGACAAAAGCCACCGGGCTTAATACCACAGATATTTGCGCCCGGTATTGTTTCTATCAAAGACAGGTTTGAAGGGGCGATATCATTTTCTCCTGCGTTAGATGAAGTCTATTTCAGCGTTGATAGTCAAGATAGGAAAACCAGTGTCTATTTCTCTAAGATTAAAGATGATCAATGGACGCCCATCAAAAAAGTCAGTTTTACTCAGGGTGAAAAAGATGAAGAATTGCACCCCTTTGTTAGTCCTAACGGTAAGCGGATATATTTTACTGCTGTTAGTTCAGATTTGTCGGATCCTCGGATATGGTATGTTGACCGTTTAGAGGATTCTTGGAGCCGTGCGATAGAGCTTGATTCGCCTATCAATGACAACAAAGTGTTTTTCCCTAATCAAGCAAAAAACGGCGACCTTTACTATTTCAACATATCAGCCTTTAAAACTTATTATGCACCGAATAGACATGGCCGTTTTCCAGAAACAAAACAACTGGCTATCGAATTCGGTGATCATGCATTTATTTCACCAAACCAAGATTATTTGGTGGTTACTGGACGAAATAGGGAAGATGAAAGCCGAAAGGACCGAGATATCTACGTTTATTTCAAAACACAAGACGGCACTTGGACACAGCCTGTTAACCTAGGCAAAACGATTAACTCTGACTTCAATGAAAAAGGTCCGCGGATTAGTCACGACGGGAAATACCTATTTTTTGGTAGAGATGAGAGGGACGGAGAAAGAGGATTCGGGGATATTTATTGGGTGAGTACAAAGCTTATTGAGAATCTCAAGCCGGACTTGTAGCGCAGCTATTGAGCTCATGGTATCAATGATCTAGTTGGTATGATTAAAATAAACCAAGCTGATCACTGATGAGCGTATCAAAGTCAATGCCGACAAAGGGCAAAATGCCCTCGGCAATTGGACGAATTTGCTTTTCAATATAGTGCTCGTAGTCGATAGTGGACTCTCGGTACTCAATGGCTTCTGGCCCACTGAGTGTAATAATGTAGGTAATCCAACCTTTACGTTGATACTGTAAGGGCTTACCTAGTGCTTTATTTTTTTCATCAGCGAATCGGGCAGCTTTGACATGTGGCGGTACGTTCTTTACGTATTTATCTAGCGACTGTCGTAGGCGTTTTCTATAGTGCAACTGATGGTCGTGTTTCCCATCACGAGTGTCATCAATAATTTGTCGTAAGTATTGGGTCACGTCTTTGTTAGCGAAGACCATTTCGTAGAGCTTTTGTTGGAATTCTTTTGCTAAAGGTGTCCAGTCGGAGCGAACGGTTTCTAACCCTTTAAACAGCAACTCTCCTGGCTGTCCATCGGGTTTAGAACGAATACCTGCGTAACGCTTTTTGCTACCCATTTCTGACCCACGAATAGTCGGCATAAGGAACTTCTCGAAGTGAGTCTCAAATTCGATTTCTAGGTGGCAGTCTAAACTAAAATCATCCTTAAGTTTTTGATGCCAAAATACGTTAATACCCTCGGCAAGTTCATTGCCAACCGCATAAGCCTGTTCTTGAGTAAGATCACCTTCTAACCAGACAAAGGTCGAGTCAGTATCACCATAGATGACTTGATGGCCTTTATCTTTAATCCACTTTGCTGTTGTTTGCATAATGTCGTGGCCACGCATAGTGATCGAGCTTGCTAGGCGTGTGTCATAAAAAGGGCAGCCACCCGTTCCAAGAACGCCATAGAATGAATTCATTAAAATTTTTATTGCTTGAGAGCGCGCGGCGTCTTTGTTCTTTTTTGCTTTATCTCTTTGGTGCCAGAGTGAAGTAATGATGTCTGGTAAAAAGTGTTTGTCACGAGAGAATTGCCCACCACGGAATCCCGGAATGGCGTCATCAGCATTTCTTAAACCTTCGATAAGGCCTAAAGGGTCGATTTTGAAGGTACGAATGATAGACGGGTACAAGCTTTTGAAGTCGAGTACTAACACATTGTTGTAGATGCCAGGCTGAGAGTCCATAACATAACCGCCGGGGCTTGCCAGCCCACCGCCAATAGGTCGGTTGGGCGCAATATAGCCAGCTCGGTGCAGCTTAGGCAGGTAGAGGTTTACAAACGCTGCTACTGAGCCGCCAGCTCGATCAAGCTCTAGCCCTGTGAGCTGACTACGTAAGGTTAAAAAGTCTAATAGCTGAGTATGGTCGAATATTTCGTTAACCAACACGCAGTCCTGCAGGTTGTATTTGGCCAGTTTTACTTTGTTATGTTTAAAGTCGTGATTGATGTGTTCCACACGATTATCAACGTCATCTGTCGCTTTCCCTTTGCCTAACAACGTTTGTGCAACAAACTCAAGACTGAAACTGTCGAAAAGGTAGGTTGCAGTTTTGAGGGCGTCAATGCCATCGACAATGATACGGCCTGTCATTGTCACAAAACCTTGATTGCTATCCGCTCGACCTTCACGCCAGCTTATGGGGGAGCCGTCACGGTTTAGTGTGAGTGGTATACGGTGTTTCTCAGCACGTTTAATTAACAGTTTAAAGTCAAATTGTACAACGCTCCAACCGACAAATATGTCAGGGTTGTAAGTGTTTACTTCTTCTATCAGCGCTACCAGTAAGTCACGCTCGTTTTGAACCCACGTTATCCATTCAGGGTTTTCTTCCGCTGTATCATCTTTGGGGTGGCCGATCATTAAAACGCATTGGTAGTCTTTAGCCGCAAGCCCAATAGAATAGAGTTCGCCACTTGGGCCACATTCTATATCGAGAGATAACACACGAAAATGTGGTTGATAATTGCCAGACTTTACCCGAGCTTGGTTAACCACTTGATAACCGTTTTCTTGATGGTAGTGACCGGCAAACGTCACGCTGCCGTAAGAAAATCGCTCCATCAAAAACCGCTCGGTGAGTCGAATGTCATACTCATAACATTCAATGCCTGCGGTCAGTAAAGTGTCTCGCGCCTGAAAAGCCGCAGAAGGTTTTTGAAAATACAAAGCCGAAACCGACTCATGATCAAACGTGTTCAACTCAACTGCTTTTAGGTTATAGCCGATGTTGGATTTAGCTAAGTATCTTTTTGCTCTCTCAACGTGTTCTTGCTGAATAAAGAAAGTCGACTCCTGAGGCGGTGTAACCAGTTTAACAGGGCCATTTTGGGTTGTTAGCCAAAGTTCAATGACTGTCTGGCCACCAATATCTTTTTGGTTCCTAGTGAGAATAAAGCCTTGTTCAAAATTCGACAATGAGGGTAATTCGCTATTAAAAGTAGGGTAGTGCGCGCTGCTATTCTAGCAAATCATTGTCGAACTCAAAAATACTTGTCTTAGATTTATGACTGAGCCGCAAGACATCACACACTTCAAGTGAGATATAACGCTTATTCGCATCACTAACAGGAAAACGAAAATGTAAAAGGAGAGGTGATGGATACCCAAAGACGGCGAATTATCCAAGGCGTTGGGGCGTCAGCATTTTTCACGCTACCGGGCTGTAAGACCGTGACTGATACACTCACTTTGAGCCAATCCCCCTACGCCATTATCGATGCGCATGCGCATTTTTTTAATGCTTCCGATTTGCAGGCTGGCGCTTACCTAGCAGGGCCACTAGTGAATGACAGTATTGAAAGGGAGTTATCCAGCAACACCATTGAGTGCCTGAAGTATTTAGGAAAACTGGTTCAAAAGTTAGGTAATTCAGTGGCAATGTCGGCACAGGAAGAGCTGGATTGGCTAGACGAGCAACAGGCAGCAGAGGGATATAACAGTAGCCGTTTTTTAGATGTTTTTGATGTTGAAAAAGAAGCGGCAGAAGCATGGCAAAGGTTTCGTCGCGCGATGACTTCAACACAACGAAGGGAACTTAGAAGGCTTGTGAGAAAGGTGTTCAAGTTTAAAGGTGACTTTGATGAAGGTGCTGTACGAGGTATTTTACGTAAATCGGAGCGAGAAGAAGAGTCTTCAAGCCGAGGCTACTTGCGTGGCTATATAGGGGTAGTGAGTCGGATGTTTCGTAAACGTTCCGCGAATCTTGCTGAATACAAACAACGCTACTCTACCGTAAAATCCGAATACGTATCACACACCGCAGATGTACTCGTTGATTTCGACTATTGGTTAGGAGGAAAAGAATCTTGTTCTTCTATGCAGGAGCAAGTGCAGCTGCATGAAAAAATACATCAAATGACGGATGGTTTTAACCTCCCAATTTTAGGTGTCAATCCAATCAAAGTTATCTTAGATGAAGATGAATACCTGAGGTTTATTGATTCGACCCTTAAGCGAGGGATCTTTCGTGGGGTGAAGTTATACCCGACTCTGGGTTATTCACCCGATGGAGAATTAATTAAAGACTTCGCTAAACACCTGAAAGAATTCCCTGACGATGTTGATTTGCCGACGAAAGAAAGTATGCGTAGTGCACTCGATAAGATTTACAACCTTTGTAAGAAATACGATGCTTTTGTCATGGCTCATACGGATCGCAGCAAAGGGGTAACACCAACCTCGCCTAAGCTTACTAGCCCTGAACAATGGGAAAATGTACTGAAACGGCACCCTTCATTAAAGGTTAACTTTGGTCATATGGGTGAGTTGGTTGATATTGAATGCGCTAGATTTTCTTGGACGCACAGGTTCTTACGGTTAATGAATACATACGACAACGTATATGGTGATCTTGGGTATTGGTTTGAATTAACGAAAGTTGATGGTGTTCAGTTGTTAGATGGAATCATCCGTTCATTGGATGCTGATCCAGAAAAGTTATACCGACGCGTCATGTTTGGCACAGACTGGTACATGATAGGAACTGAACGGCGCTGGCAAAAATACATGACAAATTCAGTGAACAGCTTCCGCAGTAAAGTAGAGCAGGGCCAGATCTCACAACAGAATATGGACAATCTATTTCGTCATAACGCCGCTCGATTATTCAACATAAGCCCCTGACCTAACAATGCTTTTGTGTTGGTGCCATGCCCCTACAAAACAAGGAACAAAATTAAGGTTAGGTTGATTGCCTAGTACTATCAATATAACGATTGGCAGCAATAAGGAATGGTCTGTTGCTGCCGATTAACGCAAACCTTCGGTTAGCTATCTCATTAAACTGGAAAATAAACATACCTATTTGGTATAACACGCCCACAAAAATACAACGAGTTATTTACGGAATATCATCATGAGTACGGATGTACAATCAGAGTACCAACGCCCTATCAATCGGTATATACCAAAAGCTAGCGCGATTGCCTATGGGTGCATGGAATTGGGAGGACAGGGTGGCCAACCAATAACAGCAGAGGTTGTTCAACAGGCTAACGATTGTATTGATGCAGCATTAGAGTCGGGCATTAATTTTTTTGACCATGCAGATATTTACCGTAAAGGCCAAGCTGAAGACGCTTTTGGACAAGCTCTTGCGCAGCGTCCTGCGTTGCGTGATGACATTTTTTTACAATCCAAGTGCGCAATAAAGTTTGATGACGACCTGACTCCTGGGCGCTATGACTCTTCTCACGACTGGATCATCAAAAGTGTAGAAGGGAGTTTAAAGCGCTTAAAAACTGATTTTCTGGATGTACTGCTACTGCATCGCCCAGACCCTTTGATGCAACCCGAAGAAGTCGCGAAAGCGTTTGATACGCTCTACCAGCAAGGAAAAGTTAAGTACTTTGGTATGTCTAATGTACAAAGGCATCAGCTAGAGTTTTTACAACACTATCTTGATCACCCTATTGTTGCCAACCAAATAGAATTGGGATTGGGTACATTGGATTGGCTAAATGAAGGGGTTGTTGTAGGCCATCCAGAGCAACAGGGAATTAATTTTACTGGTGGTACTCTTGAGTACTGCCGCATGAATAACGTGCAAATACAATCTTGGCGATCCTTAGCTCAAGGCTTTTTTAGCGGTCGTGATGTCTCTGGTGAGTCTGAAGCTGTCCAAAAAACAGCGCAACTTGTCTCTTCTCTTGCTGACAAATACCAATGCAGTCGAGAAGCCGTTGTTCTTGGCTTTATTATGCGCCACCCGTCAAAAATACAACCTGTTATAGGTACAACCAACATTGAGCGAATTAAAGCTTGTGCCGACGCGGTCAATTTAACCTTGTCACGCGAAGATTGGTATAGCTTGTTTGTCTCTGCACGAGGGGTGCGATTGCCTTAACCTATTTATAGTTCGCTTTCACATTGCGTACTTTTGCCCATAAACAGTCTGTTTATGGGCTTTTTTTTGATTAAGATCAAACCTTCATTTTTATTTATTTCAACAGCTTAGAAAACTTGCGCTAGATCAATATACGAGTTCGCTACGAGAGGAGAATAGCGTTATTGATTTTAGATGGAGAGATAAAAATGAAACTCAGCAAAATAGCGCGAGTGATGATGACCCCTGTAATAGCAGCCACTTTAGCTGTGCCGCTTAGCTTACAAGCCTATGAGAAAGGTGATTGGTTAGTTCGTGTAGGTGCAACTAACGTAACGCCAAATGAAGACAGCGGGAACGTTTTTGTCGGTGGTACAGACCTAGGCGCAGGTGTTTCTGTTGACGCTAGCACGCAATTGGGCATCAACGTTGCCTACTTTATCAAACCAAAGTGGGCTATTGAGTTATTGGCGGCCACACCGTTTTCTCATGATATTGAATTGACGGGTACTAAATTAGTCAATGCAAAACAATTACCGCCTTCATTAACTGTTAACTACTTTTTTAGAGATCCAAGTGCAGCGTTTCACCCTTATATTGGGGCGGGTTTAAACTACACACTTTTCTTTGATGACAGCTTCACCGAAGCCAATCGAGCTGCAGGTTTTGATGATATTGACTTGGATTCATCTTTTGGGGTGACTTTCCAAGCCGGTTTAGACTACATGATAGACGACAACTGGATGTTTAACGCCTCAGTTCGGTGGATTGATATCGACACCGATGCAACATTCAACCTAAATGGCGCTCCAGGTAGTGTGGCTGTTGATATCGACCCATTTGTTTATACCGTGTCTTTGGGGTATCGCTTCTAAGTTAGCTATACATTCGCAGTTGAAACCGCTGCAGCAGCAACTCTCACAGAAGTTGCTGCTGCAGTAGCCATTGTCATTAGGAGCAGGGCATACTGGATTAAACTGTGGGACCGACTTTAGTCGGGAATCGTTAATCCATTGTGGCTTATTCGCGGTTAAAACCGCTACCACAATAACCATTTCGACTAGCGCGGTCTTCAATGCCGATTATTGTCACTCTGGGAGGATTGATAACAAGTAATCTAACTTGGCTGGTGCAAAGTCTAATCCTGCTTTCCCTTCTGCGGGCAGCACATTGGAAACAATACCAACTAAGTTATCATGCTCATCAAGCACTGGACTGCCACTTAAACCACGCAATTGGGAAATGGGTGTGTCGCCCAACTCTACGCGCAAATTGTGCTCAGCGTAAGACTTAAAATAACCAGTGTAGCTGTCTTGAATACAAGTTTCCTTGTTGGCATAGCTGCATCCAATTGCTCTAAGCTTTTCGCCTGTTCTAAGCGCTGTTTTCCTAATACTTAGCGGTATGAATGAAGAGTTATTAACCTCGACTTCAAACAATAGCCAATCCTTCTGTAAGATAGCTGCATTAATTTCTTCACTTTCATCAGCGTTAATTAGCTTGCCTAGCTGAACAAAGTCATCGCTGTTTTTAAGGGGATGTATGCGCCATTGCTTGAGTGTATCTTTTAGCCAAACATGGGCCATATCCGGTGTCTTAGCTTCGAATAAAACATGTTTTACGGTAACAGCATAGATCACCTTGTTGTGCTCAATCAGGAAACCGTTACCTGCAAATGTATTGTTATATTCAGACTGGTTAAACTCAATATCGTTAACCCCTGAAAACCTTTGCGCATCAACTTCTTGAGTAAAACCTAGTGGAGAAGTCATGCAAAATGTGGCAATGATTAGCCAACGAAATTGAGTTTTGAACATAATTGTTTCTTTTGTATGGAATATCGATAGGAATCAAACCAGTATAATGTGTTGCCATAAGTAATGAGTGTAGGAAGCATGTGTTTTTGTATCAGGCTATGACAAAGAACATTTGTTATCGAACTTAGGGGGTGACATCCGCTGTGGGACCGACTTTAGTCGGGAATGGTTAATCTGCTGTGGTTTATTCGCGGTTAAAACCACTCCTACAAAAAACACGGCCACAAAGCCACTCTGACAAGGAGGGGGTGACATACTGAGATTAAACTGTGTGGGACAGACTTTAGTCGGGAATGGTTAATCTGCTTTGGTTTATTCGCGGTTGAAACCATTCCCACAAAAAACACGGCCACAAAGCCGCTCTGACAAAGAGGGGATGACATACTGAGATTAAACTGTGGGATCGATTTTAGTCGGGAATGGTTAATCTGCTGTGGTTTATTCGCGGTTAAAACCACTCCCA
>CAZXIN010000022.1:0-83525 GCA_964640795.1 uncultured Pseudoalteromonadaceae bacterium
CAGCAGACACTCTTACTTACAATGTTAAGCTTCTGAGTTGTTTAAAAATGTATGACTTATTTATCGCTGTTCAATAACTGCTTTTACTATATTTTTGTGGTTTGGCCTCAATTATGACTCAGTCATCAAAGATCTAATTCTCAGCTTACATATATTAAGATCTATATCTTTGCCCATAGCGTATGACCTCTCAAATTAATTAGCATAATAATTATAATGCACACTTACCTTGGTTATTTTATTCATGAGCACGCTTAGGCTCGTCTTGGGTGACCAGCTAAGTCATGGACTTGCTAGTTTGCAGGACATTCAATCAGACAAAGACATTGTATTGATGGCTGAAGTTAAAACCGAAGCCACTTATGTTAAGCACCATAAAAAGAAAATTGCGTTTTTGTTTTCTGCCATGCGCCATTTTGCGGGAGAGCTTTCAAATAAAGGGATTCGTTTATTTTATAGAAAGTATGATGACCCTAAAAACCAAGGAAGCTTATTCGCTGAGGTACAGCGAGTCTGTCTGTATAGAAATATTTCAAAAGTCGTGTTAACTCACCCCGGGGAACACAGAGTACTGGAAGATATGCTAACTTGGGAGAGTAAATTATCGATTAAGGTTGAGATTCGCCCAGACACCCGATTTTTATCCACTATTGAACAATTTGCTTCATGGGCAAAAGGGCGGAAGCAATTACGCATGGAGTTTTTCTATCGAGAAATGCGTAAGACTTGGCAGTGTTTAATGGATGATGACAAGCCAGCGGAAAAAAAGTGGAATTTTGATAGTGCAAACCGCAAATCTTTGCCAAAAGGTACAATCGTGCCAAAGCCAACAACTTTTTCTCCCGATCAAATCACCCAAGAAGTATTAGCCCTTGTTGAGAGAGAGTTTTCCAGCCACTTTGGGCAGCTGGATGATTTTCATTTTGCTGTAACTCGAGGACAAGCCCTGATTGTCCTTCATACTTTCATTCAACAACGTCTTGTTTATTTTGGTGACTATCAAGATGCAATGGAGCAAGGCGAACCTTGGATGTTCCACTCCCATATCAGCTTTTATCTAAATTGCGGCCTGCTAATGCCTCAAGAAGTCATTGAACAAGCAGAAGCTGCATATCGTCAGGGGCAAGCAACTATCAATGCGGTTGAAGGGTTTATTCGTCAAGTGTTGGGTTGGCGAGAGTATGTCAGGGGCTTATATTGGCTGAAAATGCCAAGTTATGCAGAGGAAAATTATTTGCAAGCGACACGTAAGCTGCCTTCTTTTTTCTGGGATGGGCTAACTCACATGAATTGCCTTAAACAATGCATTCAAGAAACGTCTGATAATGCCTACGCTCATCATATTCAGAGACTGATGATAATTGGAAATTTTGCTTTGTTGGCAGGATTGCACCCATTCGATGTGAATGAGTGGTTTTTAATCGTGTATGCCGATGCTTATGAATGGGTAGAAATGCCTAATGTGACTGGCATGATTTTGTTTGCTGATGGCGGTGTATTAGCAAGTAAACCCTATGCAGCAAGCGGCAACTATATTAATAGAATGTCCAATTATTGTGAGCAGTGCCACTACAGTGTAAAGGAGAAAACGGGTAAACAGGCATGCCCATTTAACTATTTGTATTGGGATTTCTTACATCGAAACCAAGATAAACTGGGCAATAATCCACGTTTAGGCATGGCATATCGCACTCTAGATAAAATGGACGAGGTAAAACGAGCAGCTATCCAAGAAGATAGTCTCATTTTTCTCACGGCACTTGAACTGAATGAGACAGTCTAAGATAAGCCAAAAGACAGTCATAAAAGCCAATTTACCAAGAAAGATTTGTCTTATCTGCAATAGGACATTTCTATGGCGAAGAAAATGGCGGCATTGTTGGAATGAAGTCAAGTACTGCTCCAAGCGCTGTAAAGCAGATAAGCATAGAGCCTAAAATTATATCTTTTGGGGCCTGTTTGGCGTGGTATGCCTTAGCAATATCCTACGTCCCTCAGCTTTGACATCGTCCCGTTTTTGAAAAGCCCACAATGTATTCCTCGCTACTTTAGCCCGTTCAGCGTAATCAATAATTGGGCTAGGGTAATGCTTGCCAATTTCAACACCATACATTTGTTGTTCCATATGAGTAAGCTTCCAAGGTTGATGAATAAGCTCAGTGGGTAATGCGGCTAATTCAGGGCACCACTTTCGAATAAATATACCGTCAGGATCTTTCTCCTCAGATTGTTTGACTGGATTATAAAGCCGAATGAAATTAATACCTGTAATGCCAGCTTGCATATGAAATTGCGGGTAGTGGATACCCGGCTCGAAGTCTAAAAATAGTCGTGCCAAATGCACCACGCCCTCGCGCCAGTCTATATTTAATTGATGACACAAAAAACTCACTAACATAGCCCGCATTCTAAAGTTAACGTAACCCGTTGAATGTAAACAGCGCATACATGCATCTACTAGTGGAAAACCTGTTTTACCAGACTTCCACGCTTTAATATAACGAATAGAAGCTGCACTAGTATCATATTGATAGGCTTCGTACGCACGGTTGACGGGACGAGTTTGCATGTCTATTTCGCTTTCAAATTTTTGCACAAAATGGCAGTGCCAATGCAGGCGAGATGTGAAGGCAACTAATGAGCGACGCCATCCCTTTTTTTGCCAGTTTGAAAGCGTAAATTGATAAACCTGACGCAAGCTAATATTGCCCCAAGCTAAGTATGGAGAAAGGCGTGAGCAGGCTTTTCTACTAGCTGTAGGACTTGAAATAGAGTAGGCATAATCTTTACCTCGCTCAGTGAAAAAATGATGTAATGCGTGCCAGGCACGTTTTTCGCCACCTAATTGAAATTGTGGGCAAGGTGCTTTCCACTTTTTGGGAACGTGTTCATATTGAAAAGTAAATACAGGATGAGAAACTTGGATGAAATTAACAGTTTCAAGAGTCACATCGAAACAGCTAGCTCTCATGCGTTGGTGCCATGTCTTTTCCCAGTTATTTCTGTGGGTGAGGCCACGAATGACTGCACCATAAGGGAATTCCTGCCACGTTACGTCGTGTTTACTGCACCAAGCTTTAATCGCTTTATCGCGTTTAAAGGTATTATTCAGGCCAATCTCTTGGTGACTATAAATGTTAGCTATGTACCACTTTTGGCATATACGTGAAAGCACCTCTGTTACTTCACCACGAGCCACCAATATCTGTGTGTTAAGAGGGCGAACCTGCTGATTTAAATCTTCAATAGATTGCCAAATAAAGCGCCAATGACGAATATCATAATGTGGATCGTTTAATAAAATAGGCTCCACAATATAGACCAGTAAAACTGGCGAACCGTTTGCAGCGGCATGAAATAGAGGCGCATGATCTCTCAAGCGTAGATCACGTTTAAGCCATACAAGGTTAATAGCCTGTTGCGATATACTCACTTATTGCTGATTTTATACTGGGTTTTGCAATATCCACGCTTTACGTCCGGGGAACGACGTTTGAGATGTTTAGTATTGCGCCCACTCACTCTGGCTCTCCAGTTCTTGAACGTTTTGCCTTTTAGCTCTTTACGCATAAGTTCAATAACTTTAGGCTCGGTTAAACCATAGAGCTTTTCTATGGCTTCAAATGGCGTACGATCCTCCCACGCCATCTCGATAATTCTTGAAGTATTTTGATCCATACATCACTAATCGGTTTGCTAAACAAGCTCATACGTTCATACCATAATGCTGGTTCAAAATATTATTTGGAAGTTATCTTAAACATCAACAATGAGGGTTCGCTTCACGTACATACCCGCCTATCAGGTAAGGCTGCAATCGGCCAATAGCGGACATTAGGAAATCAGCTTCTCTGATTCAATACTACGGCTGAAAGCTTTAGTTTTGTGTAAATAAATCAATTAGTAGGTAGAGAAAATAAAGTATGCTCAAAGGTATAAGAGCCCCTAAAAGTTCCGGCATTCTGTTAAGATAAAGGTGCCTAAAAAAGTTGATTTTATACAATTTTTTAACATAATTCCCTTCGATTTCTTCAATTAAATCATTTTCGACTTCATCGAACACTTTATCCACTTGTTTTGTCGCATATGTGATTTCTATGTCAATGTTACGTATCTTTGCTATACAATCTGTTGAAACTATTGTTAAGCGCGCATAATCATTTAATTGATTTATCTTAAATTCTAATTGACTTGCCTTGGCTGATAAATTTGACTCTATCGCAAGTATGTTTGCATTTTCTATAGCCAACTCAGATTTGCAAGACGACATTATCTTTCCAAGCTGTTTTACAATTGTGTCTTTTATTCTAGATATCTCAGAAAACCTTAAGTTTCTAATATGCAAGTATACCAGCAGTCCCCAGCCAAGGAACTGCAGTATCAATTGTGAGGTCGTCACTATTACATCGTGTCCCTAATTGCTGCATCTATTCGATCGGTAATTACGATTTCTATACTTTGCACATCTCTATGCGAATAGCTCAGCCTTTTTTTGATGTCTTCACCTGAGAAACCATCTTCTCTTATCAGCCCTCCAAATGCCTCGTCAAGAAAAGAACGGCCGTATCGATTGTAGCCCGTTAGATCAATTTCCACGCTCTCAAATTCTCTTAACGCAGGTGTTAATATAGTTTTTCTAAATACTTCGCCACTTGTCTTCTCGCAACCCGGAGCATCGTTCGCATAACGACCATATGGTTTGGGATGAAAGTCTTTTATCAACACAATTTGTTTACTATTCATCAAATCTGAATGTTCCACTGAATCAGAGTTCCGTTCATTTTTGTAGGTAACCTATAAACTTGTGGGGTTTTATCCCCAGGCTCAAATTTATAGAGCCCCTTATTACTATAGACCCAAAGCTTACCATCTTTGGTATCACTAACGAGAGCTTTTATACTTTTACTCCCTTGGCCATGTTTGCTTTTCTTTGTTCCTGTCACATCTCCAATCATAGAAATATAGATTAACTCAGCATCTTTCAATCTTTTGAATGCATATAACATATAATCTTTGGCTGTATCTCCCAATGTTTTTACTATTTCTTTATACTTTTCAGGATAAGAGCTTTTTAACGATGCTAGAAACCACTTCTTTTTTACTACTGTATTGGGAATTCCAACGCCATTATCATAAATAGCTAAATAAAGTTGATCGCCAATCAAATCACAAGTCAACCACCACTCTTTCTCATCACTAGTCAAATTGGGATAGGCATGTAAGCCAACATTATTAATTGTTTCGGAAACAGCATCACCAAACTTATATTCAGTATCTGGATCCATCTTGTTATCATAAATGCGCTCCTGAATGAAATCTATGATCTCATCTAAATTACTACCTCCAACACCACTTACAACCGGCAGCGATTTGAGATTAGAAAAATCAGAAAACGTTCTTCCCGAAGATATTAGTCTTACAACTCCAGACCTTCTCAACATGCTATTTACTTGAGGTGACGTTCTCGACCAGCCAACAGTTGTTTTATAACGATCAGGGACTAGGTTCTGTTGCACATGTGAATACAGAACTACCATAGCTGCAGCTTTGATCGATTTAGTCTGCGTGAAGTCCAATATCACGTTTGTAACTCCTACGAATTTACAAATTTCGTCAATAAACCCCATTGTATCTAGGTAAGCATTACTTCTACTATCGTCAAATGAATAAATTGATATACGCTCGGGAGCATGGACTACAATTGCATTGCCAACTTTGTCTGATGAATTTAGCTTGAATCGGTTATACTTTTTACCTTTTCTTTTAAGTTCCTTCGTATACTTATACAAAGATTTAGCGCTACGTTGACGACTTTCTTCCTGTAAGTTTCTTCTCATCTATTGACTTAATATTCCCATTCAAGTTTTGGCTGAAATTTTATTTATTAACACACCGACGCAGCTTGAACTTGCTTAAGCGACGACTTGTGATAAATAAACAAACTGAAACCTAATTTAACTAGCATGCCTGAGTAAGATATATAGACATGTAAATTAATTATAAAAAAGTAAAGCTGACCTAAACATCTGACGTCCGCTAAGGGTCGAAAGCAGTCAAATGTAAAGGCTAACAAATTTACCTGAGGAAGTCAGCTCATAGCATAAGCCTGCCTACGATCATTTTCATATAATGTGAGATGTGAGGTATGATGGTTTTGTGTCAGGAGCTGTTTTTCATTAAGAGAGCTATTACTCGTTCCTCACCTTTTCTATAGTGCTTCTGATTGCTTTTATTACTTCTTTAGGCTTGTCAAACTGAACATAATGATGGGTATCTTTGAGTATTCGTAATTGGCTATCGCTTGACCATGATGCTTGATCTCTGTGCGTATTCACGTCTTTCTCTATAAGCTCAGGTATAGCACTCTTTGATAAACCATATGAACTCAATTCGCTATCTGACATCTGTTCATAATCTGCAATCGCTCCGATAACATAAAGAGGTATATTGCCAAAATCTCGAAAACTACCAGCTTCTTTGAGGGATTGTTCATAAAACTGACTCTCCAAAGTTGGAGCTAAACCAGAGTTAGGTGAAAATGCATCAATGGTATTCTCATCTTTAATGGATTGGTTTGGTAGCCTACTGTCATTCAAGTTTGCAAAATATCGAGTTAATCCGACAGCAGCCCACGCTGGCTCAAAGAAATCCATGACCTGATACAAGTACTCATAATACCAAGGCTCTTTATACTCTTTGAAAATTTCGATTTGATCTGGGTGAGAAGTGTCGACAAATACTAGTCCAGCAATAGAGGAACTAAAATACTTCGTAAAGATAGTGATGTATGGTCCACCAAACGAGTGACCTACGAGTACATATGGCCCATATTCTCCTGCGCTATTCAGAGTTTTATGTAAATCTTTAGCAATATCTTTACTAATATAATCGGTAGATGGCCTAGGTTCACTCCACATCATTCCTGCGCGATCATATGTACAGGCTCTTGTTGTTTGAGCAACATCTTTATGGACTAATGCCCAACTTAATGAGCCACCCGTATCATAACCAGACTCAAAAACAACAATTGGTTTACCTTCACCTTTGCAATTGAGATGAATATTTCTCCCCCCAATATCAATTAGCGTACCGGCAGGCGGAAAAAGCAACCATGCATTTTTACTCGCTGTTTTTTCAGAGAAAAATCCATAAGTTGCACATGCAATAGCTAATGCGAACGATGCCAGAAGTGATATCTTCCTTTTCATATTGAACCTTTACTACACCTCTAAACTCACTATCAGCTTTCAGATCGTTGAGAGAATTTTCAGCCTAATAAATCCATTGTCGGTGACTCTATCCCACGTGAGGTCGTCATTCATTTGTTCTACAAAAAACAACATTTATTGCAGTGTTTTTTTAGAACTAAAGTACTTCTTCTGAATCTTCAAGCAAAAAGTGACCTGTACCCAAAGTGTTGGTACCTAAAAAAGAAGCGCAGCCCACACAATAAAGCCAGTATAGTTAACTTTTAAACTACGGAGATACTTGCGAGCAACAAGCGCTATTTGGGGCTTGCTATTACACAATTATCGTTACATATATAGCATTGCTAATGCCACTTGATATACATAAGATTCTGGTATGTTTTTGTTCAGATACTTTAGCGAATGCTTAAAAGCCTTACCCTTTCAAAAGCAGTATGTTTCGCAATCATACTCACTACTGTGTTCGGTTGTGAAGATCAGACTGTAGAAAGCTATATTGCGGATTTACATCAACGCGGCAAATTTAATGGGGTGGTTTTAATTGGAACGAGTGAAGGTATCGAATATTCGCAGGCTTTCGGGTTTGAAAACCATACACAGCAATCATTGTTGACACCACAGCATCGTTTTCAGATTGGCTCGATCTATAAAGAGTTTCCAGGCGTTGCCATAATGCAATTGGTGGAACGAAATAAGGTTTCTTTGACTAAGCCCATTTCTGCATATATTGACGGACTTCCAGTTTGGAGCAAAAGTGTCACTGCCAAGCACCTTCTCACATACAGTAGTGGATTACCAAGAGTACCTTGGGGTGACTTATTTCAAAGTTATAACCCGGTATCAAAGACAGAAGTTTTTCGAGAGCTTAATAACGTAAACACACTCGCGTTTGAACCAGGAAAGGATTATCTTTATTCAAATTATAACCCAATTCTGCTTATTAAAATCGTAGAAGAACTCAGCGGCATGACCTTCGAAGAATACTGTAAAAAATACATATTTATGCCAGCAAATATGAAAACAGCAGTGTTTGCAGAAAAATTTCCATACGAAGACACCTATTTAATTGCCTCTCCATTTAATACAGAGAAGGAGCCTGATAGCTACAAGTTTGATTTAAGCGAACTGTTGATTAATGTGAGTACTGAAGATCTTTATTCATGGCTAAAGTATCTGCACTTAAAGAAACCGCTCTCTAAAGATTCAATGCATCAGTTGACAGAATCGACGGGGGAACAATCTGCTTTAGGCGTTGTTCATTGGAAAGGTGGAGAAATATACCATCACCATCATCACGGTTCATCGGGGAATTTTGAAGCTGTGGTCAGGTATCTTTCAGCCAATCAGACTTTTATTGTCATTTTAACCAATCAGAAGAACGGCAATGTATCAAATATTGCTGATAAGCTTGAGTCGTTTATCCAATAAGATAACAACACTTAAAAACAAGCAGATTTCTATAGTAGTTTTTCCATTGAACTCACAGCCCGAGGCTGCTACATATTACATTCATTTCAAGTAACCTGAGCATTCTTCACTTCCATTGTTTAGTAACTAAAGTCGTCTCTAAAAGTGCGGTTGCGATAGAACAGCTATTAGTCAATGAATGTTTAACGCAGCCTAGTGAGGTGAGTATCCAGCTCATTATTACTGGCAAGACAGGCGATAGCTGTTAATAAAACATCAGGCGCATTGAGTCGACTTTATCATGCCTAATTGATACTCTGCGTGCCTATAAATTACGGTGTAGAATAAAGCAGCATGTCACAATCTCAAACACTTATATTGGCGGTTGGTGCCTTTCAGGGGCTGGTGTTATTTGTCCTACTGATTAGTGATAAGAGAGTTAACTACGCAAGTAAATTATTGGGTATACAATGTCTTTTTATTTCAACCACTTTTGCTCTACCCTTAATTGTTGATGCGGGTGATGGTCTATTAGCTTGGCTGATTGGCCCTTTGGTGTTTTTGCCTGCTTGTTATGGCGCTCTAATCTATTTGTATTGCCGGACAGCAATTACTGGCTCGCCACTAAAACGTATAGATTTGCTCCATTTCTTACCATTAGTCGTATGTTACCTACTGAATGTTGACATGCTGTTTCCTCCTGAAAAAGCTTTACACTATGTAAGAATGCCAGATAACGTAACGCTTACGAAGGTTATTACCAAGACAGTTGTTTTCTCCCAAATAATAATCTACACAGCGCTAACGATAAAAATGGTTAGCTACTACCAAACTAAAGCTAAACATATACTCTCCTCTTATAACTCGGATATTTTCAAGTGGCTATGGAGCCTCATTTTATTCGTAGCTTCATTTTGGGCTTTAAGCATATTTTTTAACTATATTAGCCGAATATATATCATCAAAATTTTTGCTGATAGCTTGTTGGTATTGTTGGTTTACTTTATTGCCATTATTCAATGGCGAAATCCCAGCCTATTCCATGTTAAGCGGCTAAAAAGCGAACTAACGTCAATAAGTGAGTCAGAGCCTAATAAGCCTTCTGAAGGCTTACTCGATCAAGAAATGCGCTCAAGCCTTCTCTCTTTGGTGCAAGAGCAAGTAAAAGAGAAGGCACTATATCGCAATAGTGAACTCACTTTAGCGACGCTCGCCGATGAAGTTGGGATTAATGTTCATCATCTATCTGAAACATTAAATCAACAAGGCAGAAAAAACTTTAATCAGTTTGTGAACGAATATCGAGTCGCTGAAGTATGTCAGCAGCTCGAGAAAAAAAGAGACTGCAAATTAATTGATCTAGCATTTGATGCTGGCTTTTCATCAAAAAGTAGCTTTAACGCCATCTTTAAAAAAATCACGGGCAAAACACCAAGCCTTTATCGACAAGATATAGAGTTGGCCCTTCAAGAGTAAGCCAAGTAACGTCTGTAAAGGCCAAAACTATAACCTTGGACGTCTGATTTTATAAAAAAAGACGCTTCGGTCCTTTTTAGCTGTTGAAATTTACCCATCAAATAACTGATGAGGTTTCACAATGTTAAAAACACTATCGACATGGTTTCTACGTATTTTTGTTGGTCTAGTCATTCTTATAGCAATCGCTTTAATTTGGTACAAAAGTGCGATCAGAGCTACTTATGGCGCTAACACAGAAATAGTCGATCACACGGCTTTTGCAACCCCAGTTGAGCTAACTGCCATTACTCATATCAATGTACTAGCGCAGGATGGCCAAACCATGTTGCCAAATCGTACGGTTGTCATCGATAACGGCAAGATAATCTCAGTCACTATCGAAGGTGATGTACCGTCAAACGCAAGAGTGATCGATGGACAAGGAAAATACATGATTCCTGGATTGGTTGACTCACACATGCACCTGCACAGAAGTCCCAATGATCTCCTGCTCTATGTTGCCAATGGCGTAACACACATTCGAGATTTGGGTGGCTACGCTGAGAATTTAAAATTACGCGAGGAAATCGAACAAGGTCGTGTTGGGCCTCGCATGTTTGTGGCCTCGCCTCCAATCAATACAAAAGGTTTCATTGAAGGTAGCCTATTCGAGTTTTTTACATTTCATAAAACGTCCCGAAATGCTGAACAGGCTCAAGCAATGGTTAAAGAGTTTGTAGAACAGGGTTATGACGCCATTAAAACTTATCACCTTGATATGCCGAGTTACCGCGCTGTTAACAAATTGGCTGACGAGCTTGGGATTTGGACGGTTGGGCATTTCCCATTAAGCATGGAATTGTCTGAGCTTAAAATCACTCAGCAACGGGAAATAGCGCACATTGAAGAGATTGTTAGCGTACTGATCCGTGAGTTTGGTTCAATAAACGACGGAGGTAGTGATGAGTTCCTAAAGCATGTTGAATCTCGTAGTGATGAAATAATCGACGACCTACTGGCAAAAGATATGACGGTTAACTCGGTGCTATTGTATATGGAAAATATACACGACCAATTCAGCGAACTTGAACTAAAGCTGAAGAACGTTCCGCTGGAATATGCCAACCCGGCATTGGTCGAAGGCACCAAATTGATCCCAGGGTACAAAATTGGATGGCTACCGGGCTACAATCAATTTGAAGCAGAAGGCGACCCTTCAGATGAAGCCTATAAAAAGTACGACATTTTCTGGAGAGCTCGCGAAAAAGCGCACCATGTTTTATTGAAAGCGATGATAAAACGTGATGTGAAGATAGTGGCGGGTTCTGACTCTGGGGGATTCCTTGTTGTTCCGGGGTTTGCCCTTCACAAAGAACTGCAATCACTTAATCAAGGCGGTATGAGTACGGCGCAAACCCTTGCTACAGCAACCAAAAACCCAGCGGCATTAATGAACAGTAATGCAGGGATAATTGAAGCTGGGAAGCGAGCTGACTTGTTGCTTTTAAACAAAAACCCGTTGGTTGATATTAAGAATACGCAAGCTATTGATACCGTCGTCCTTAATGGCCGTATCTTTGACCGTCAACAGTTGAATGCAATGCTAAAAGCGGTCAAAGAAGCCAACGAAAGAAGCCGAAAAGTTAATATTGATAAGTACTTATAAAACGGGCAGGTAAAATAAACAACGACTGGAGTCATTAGGGTTCTCCAGTCGTTTACATTCCAATGCAGATTTCTACTGATACGCTGGCTAGAGTGAATAGTGTTGATCTTAGTGCATTAATTATTGATGGTGCTTCACATGCAACTGCCTTTCCGACTGCGGCTCTTCAAGGTTTGGATTGGATACGGGGAACAAAAAAACGATAGATTGGTACTATTTATACTGACTATTAAACGGCAGTATTGAGCGCACGTAAGAAGTTTGACGTGCGCTAGTCTGATTAAAAATGAGTAAGTTTTGTTACAAAGCATTCAAGTATTTTTTCAATAACTGCGGTATTTTTTTATCTGTAGATTGTCACAAGTACATTGGAGTATAAGAAATGAAAATCAAACAAGGGTTGCTATTGGGCGCTCTGTTAGGTCTAGCACCCGCTCATGCACAACTGTTCGATAAAAGACCTGACGTGCTGGTGTGTTCCGTATCCCAGTCTGTTACAGGTGACGCCTGGTTGGAATTTGTGTTCTACATTAGTGGCACTCAAAAAGGCGATATTACCCTCTACAAATCCCTGACATCTAATCCAGTACTGATAAAAGTCGACAAAGCTGGAAACATAAACGCGCCTAACCTCGCTGATTGTGACGGAAAAAAGGTCGATGATTTACTGAAAAGCGGCCGGGCGGCATATTTTTCTGCTCCTTAAACTTCGTCAATTAACGACCACCTGTTGATATTTGTAATGCAAAAAGAGTGGGTCATCTGTTTTCATATGGCCTGCGTCAATTCATGAGCTTATTTTAATTGACCTTCTTCATCTTGGCCTAAGCGAAGGGTTACAACTTCTTCGAGTTTTGTTAGGGTTGATTTAACGCAAATCGAACGTCCTAAAACGCGTAGTGATAACAAAAAGAGACGCAATTTAAATCATGACCGCTTTACATCAATACATCTCTGCGATTGGCAGCTTTCAAGGCGTATTGTTATTTTTTTTGTTGTTCTACGACCGTAAAACAAATGCTGCGAGCAAAGTGCTGGGACTGTACTGTCTTGTATTGGGGTTAGCTTTTTTCTTACCATTTATTACCTTTGATGTCGCTTATGATGTGTTTAATCCGTTAGCGGCTTGGTTGTTCTTTTTGCCCGTTTTATATGGGAGCATGTTGTATTTATATTGTCGTAAAGTCGTTTTTAATGCACCGTTCAAAAAGGGAGATCTTGTTCACCTCTTACCTTTACTTGCCTGTTATACGCTAAATGTGGATGCGCTTTTTTACTATCATGAAGAAATGAGGCTTTGGATAGTGGGTGCGGCTGCACCAACGCAACGGCTGTGGTTTAGTGAGTACATGTTGTTTGGTTTTGTTATAGCGTACTTAGTGGCAACAGCACGATTAATTAGGCGATACTATCGACAGGCAAGTAATACCTTATCAAATTTCAATCCCGCTATATTCTTGTGGCTAAGTGCATTGGTCGCCTCATTGATTGTCATCTTCTTGGTTAAGGGCATAATGGCCTTTAGCAATTTTGCAACACTGACTATGTTGGTTTTGTCAGATGCGATGATTGTCTCAATCATCTATTTGATTGCATTGAGACAATGGAGGAACCCGCAATTTTTTGTTATCGATAGTCACGGTGATGAACAGGCGCTAAGCCAGAATGTGAATTCATCGGAGCCGGACATGACCGGTATCATTGATGAAAGTACACGTGCTGTTATGTTTGACGAGCTGACTCGACACATTGAGAAAGAGCACAGTTATCGAAATAATAATTTGAGCTTGGCGACACTAGCGGAGGCAGTCGGCATCTCACCACATCACCTTTCTGAAGTGTTAAATCAACACGCGGGTCAAAACTTCAATCATTTCATTAATGCATACCGTGTAAAAGAGGTGTGTGACAAACTGAATTCAACGAGTTCAGGTGCAGTGTTGGATATAGCATTACAAGCAGGTTTTTCTTCCAAAAGTACGTTTAACACCATTTTTAAAAAATTTATGGGGGTGACACCAACCCAATATCGACAGAAGCATCAAGTTTAAACGCTTTGGCAACGTTCAGTATTATAAGATCCGACGTTCAATTTTATAATCTGGAGCGCCAGTCGACTGACCTGTTGATGAAATAGACACACTCTAATCGTAAAGGTGTCTTTGTCATGTCATTAAAATCAACGTTTCACCCATTCTACCTTTTTATTTTTCTGTTGTTAGCGACCAGTATTTATCAAGTAAATGCCAAGCCTCAACGTCTTAACTCGAATGAACAGTACGCTAAAAAGATCTATCCCGAGCTATTGGAGGTTAGGCGTGAATTGTTTGAACACCCTGAACCTTCCGGTCATGAGAAACACACATCAGAGGTTGTTGCTAACTATTTAATCAATCTTGGGTTAGAAGTGAAAACGAAAGTCGGGGGGTATGGTGTGATTGGTGTTTTAAATGGTGCAAAACCTGGTAAGCGCATTATCTGGCGGGCGGATATGGATGCTGCTAAATTTGAATACCATGAACATGACGACCATAAAACCAATTCTGGTGATATTAAGCACAATAATGTTGCGCATGTATGTGGTCATGATGTGCATACGACTATTGGTTTGGGTATTGCCAATACCTTGTCGCAAAACCTAGAGAACTTGGCTGGTACAGTGTATTTCTTGTTCCAACCTGCAGAAGAAAGTCAGCAAGGAGCTAAAGCCATGATTGATGATGGCTTATTTGACATGATCCAAGCGGATGAAATATATGCTGCACACGTTGGGCCGATGCCGACCGGTATCATTGCCACGTCTCCCAACAATGTATTTGCGCACTCTCGATACCTTGATATCGAATTTAGCGGCACCAGTGATGCTGACGCGATATCGATTATGGTGAATAAGGCTCTGTCGTCAGTCGTTCGAGTGAGATCACCAAAAAAGTTCGCCAACCTTCTCAATGTAGCTGACCCGGAGCTGGGTTTAAGTAACCCTGACACAATTTATAAAGACTACGTTTTATTCAGCGGTCGGACTCACCAAAATAAGCATGAGGATAGGATCCTGTTTTCAACCGAGCTACTTACATCAGATTACCAAGATATTAACGGTGTGATCGAAAAGCTTGAGCAACACATTGGTATCAGTCAATTTAAAGACCGGCTCCGTTCAATTCAGGCTTCGCATGAACGCGAAGGGGTTCATAATGATGAAGAACTTATTCATGAAGCCAACCAGCTATTCAAAATAACCTTTGGTGAGAAGGTCATTCAAGACAATTATGGCAAGATCCCATTTGCTAGCGAAGACTTCGGCCATTTTCAGAAAGCCGTACCAGGTGTGTACTTTTTTATTGGTGTTGCAAATGCCGAAAAAGGCAATGTTGCTTTTCCGCATATGCCAGATTTTGAGGTTGATGAAAATGTTATTTATCATGGCGTGAGCCGGTTCTCGGCACTTATCGAGCATCGGTTGAAACAATAAATATTCCGTGTGTGGCTGACCAACACAAAGAGTGTGTTGGTCCATTAAGGTCAACACGCTCTATATGGAATCAAGTACTGTACGGACCAAATCTGTACTGACTTGCTCACAAACATCTCCGCCGCAGTTCAACATGACACTAATGATCATATCGCGTTCCTCCCAGAAAACGTTATGTGTTAACCAGCCAAATTGGTCGCCACCATGATGGAATAACGTGATGGTGGGTTCTTCTTCAATGAATAAGCCTAAGCCGAAATAAAGAGTAGCATTTGGTAGGTAAACTCCTGAGTTTGACACGAATGTTAGGCTTTCATCGCCTAAAATTGCCTCAATACTCTGCTCGGTGAGTAAGAGGTTATCGGAGGCAAAGCTGCGGCTAAAGCGAGCGAGATCTTCCACTGTCGTGGCGATTGGTGCATCAGCTAAACTGAGGTTCATGAACCAGAGACTAACGTCTTCTATTGATGAAGCCTCTGCAAGGCCTAAATCGGCCAGATCTCGATAACCACTAATGAATTCTCCGCGGTTATTTTCAGCCCCTAAATAGAAGGTTTGATCCATAAATGCTGGCTCAATGACTCTTTGCCTAAAGGCGGCGATATGACGTTCACCGAGTAATTCGTCGAGAATGAGTCCCAGTAGCAAATAGTCGCTGTTTGATGGAGAGAACCTTGTTCCAGGCATTGAGTCGGCAGGTTGATCAAAAATATAGGAAATCACATCTATGTCGGCTCGCGAGATATCGGGGGTATTGGTCAAGTCCTGCACTGCTTGGGGGATATCAAGGTAGCTCACAATACCACTGGTATGACCGAGTAAATGACGAACGGATATACTGTCGGCATTGGGGAGTCTTGATGTTAGGTCTGGGGGTAATAAATTGGTGAGCGTATCATCAAGTGATAAGCGCCCTTGTTCTACCATTTGCATGATCATAACCGCAATCATCGGCTTTCCAGCGCTTCCTGCAGGCATCCTATCCTCGACTTGGAGTGTCTCAAGAGTAGCGACGTTGCTAACACCAGAGGCGCCTATAAATTGTCTATTTGGTGATTCGATTCTTAAAGCGATACCGGGTACGGTTGCGGTGCTCGTCGCGATGTCGTCTAACATTGCTTGCAATTGACTATCTGTCAATGGTGTGGCCAATGTAGGTTCTATTGGTGATGCAAGGGGCTCATTGCTACTTGAGCCACCGCAACCGATGAGTCCCAACACCATTGTACTTGCTAGTATTGCTTTCTCTAAACATGCGTGAGTCTTCATATTATTTCCTTGTGTTTATTAGAAACACTAACGCTAATAGGTGGCTCAGGACGATGTTGTATCTAGCACGTCAACCTCTGTATCAATTCGTATTATTGTTGGTGGTAATTTCCTGTATTATCAAAACGATAGCTTTATTGGTATCACTACATTCCAACAGGTACATTTTGGTACAAACTGAGAAAGGACGTTACCCAATTTCTAAATCGAGTTCACTAACATGGAGGATAAATAAATCACTCTGCGAGGAACGCACATGCTCAAACGGCTAAAACAGCTCTCTTTAACATGTTTCATCTGTACAACATTCATCGTTGCCACAACAGCTGATGCAAATGAATCAGAAAACAATGAGGATGGCGGCTTTCAGTGGTTCGGTGCTCTCAGTGTTATTGGTGGCGTTACTGAATCTTCTTCTTTCGATGGTGAAGGTAATCGAGACGGAGATTACGACGGTTTCTTGGGGGTGAATGTCGAGCTGCATGTAGAATGGAAAAACTTTTTTTTCGAGCAACCTGGTCAAAGCCAACAGCAGATAGATGGGCAGTTTGCTAATCGTGCTGGAGGATATCGCTTCTACTCCAATGAACATTGGAACTTTGAAGGTGTTGTTATACAGGCAACGAATCAGCTGAGATCAGAGTTTGCTTCTTCTACTGAACGTTTGCGTGTTGAAAGACGAGGCGATGTACGCGCCGGAATAAGAGCTAATGGCTTTTATGATAACTATTTTATACAAGCCATCTGGACACCTCATAGTTTACGCAATGAAATTGGAGGCAATCAATTTTCACTTTCAGTTCGCCGAGATTGGCAGGTTAAGAACCTCAACTTATATGCTTCACTTGGCGGCCTTTATCGCTCTGACGATATCATGCGCTTCTATTACAGTGTATCCACGGATTTGTCTGAGGCTATTCTGGATCTGGCTAATTCCTCTCCCCAGCCGATTATAGATGAATCCCTGTTTGCGCCTTTTAATGCCGGCGGTGGAACGGTTTTTTCTGTGCAAGCAGGGTTCGAATACCCTTTAAGTGAACACTGGGTCGCTGGTGGTGTTCTAGCTTATCAACGCCTACCTAGCGCTATATCAGAGAGCCCTATAGGATCATTCTCTGATGACAATAGCGTCGCTGCACTTTCACTGACTTATGTGTTTTAAGGTGACGGTGATGAGTATAAGTAAATCCATCCAACGCTCAGCGTTATTGTTAGTATGTTTTATGGTGATGTTGACGGCTCAAGCACAACAACAAGAAGACTTTGTATTGCAACTCTCGCCAAGTAAATGCGTTGCTCTACGTCAGGGACAAACTTGCTATGCAAATGTCACTTTAAAGTGGCGTAGTCAAAAGCCTCAAGACTTGTGCATTTTTCAACTAGAGGATGCCACTGCCTTACAGTGCTGGCAAAACACGAATGAGGGTGTTTTTTCAGGTGAGATAAGTACAAAAAAAGCGGTTGAGTTTCAGCTTCGAGAAGAAAATACCGAGCGAGTGTTGGCTTCAACTGTGCTCAAAGTCGCTTGGGTCTACAAGAAAAAGCGTCGAGCCGTCTCTTGGCGTATATTTTAGCTTGCACCGCAAACGAGAGGCCTTAAGGAAAAAGAGACAGCATGCACAAAAATACAATACTTGTGGTTGAGGACGATACTGAGTTGGCAGAGTGGATCTGCACTTATTTGGTGTCTCAAGGTTTCGAAACACAGACGACGCCAAGTGGTAAGGCTGCTATTGAGGTTGTTCAAAGCGCTCCACCGGCACTTGTGCTGTTGGATGGTATGCTGCCTGATATCGATGGCCTCGATGTCTGTCGTACTCTGAGAGGGTTTTATCCGGGGCCTATTGTCATGTTGACGGCAAGAGATGAAGAAATAGACGAGGTATTGGGTCTAGAAGTCGGTGCTGATGACTATATCACTAAACCGGTTAGAGCCCGAGCGTTGCTGGCTCGTATTCGAAACCTACTGCGCCGATATGAGCCTAGAGTAACGTCAAATAATACCCCTGAAGCGAGGATCATTTTAGGTACCTTGTGTATTGATAAAGCTATGCGATCGGTTCAGCTCGATAACGAGGTAGTTAAAGTGTCTTCTCATGAGTTTGACTTGTTATGGCTGCTTGCGAGTAAAGCGGGAGAAATTGTGAGTCGTGAGGAGTTGATCTCCATTCTTCGAGGCTTTGACTACGATGGCTTTGACCGCTCCATCGATCTTCGAGTCTCTCGTTTGCGGCGCAAGCTCAAAGATACACCAGATGATCCTAGTCGAATAAAAACAGTTTGGGGTAAAGGTTACTTACTAGTACGAGACAATTGGGAATGAGCCGTCTTACCCTGTCACTGGTTGCTTTCCTCCTGACAGCCAGTATTGGTCTGGGATTGATATTTGATTACGCTTATCGCGCTTTTATTCAGACAGGGAGTAAGCAAGCTGATCCGAGACTTGAACAAATTGAAGCACTTTTAACGCCTTTGGCTGCTTTAATGACTGGCGCTGAAGCTCAACAACATATTAGGCAACTTGAAGAAGAGCTGAGTAATGCTCAACTCGCAATTTTATCTGAGAAAGCACTGTCGCTGCCTCAATCTCTAAAAGAGCAGCTCAATCGAGGGGACGTACTGACGTTAGAAGACGGGCAAGGTATCACTTTAGTAAAACAGTTAGGTCTTAGTTCTGATTTGTTAGTGTTGACCTTACCTCCAGATGATTCTACTGCTCACAATGCTGGGGTCAGAATAAGCTTCACAGCGATATTTTATATGCTACTAGTTGCCACATTACTGCTATGGCTATGGCCTTTAATTCGTCGATTAATGGTGCTTAGACGAACAACACGTTTGTTTGGTCAGGGACAATTAGAGGCCCGCATTGACGTCAGTAAAATATCCTACATTAGCGACATCGAACGAGACTTTAATCAGATGGCGCAACGGATAGAAAACCTGATTGGTGATGTAAAAATGTTGAGCTCCGCTGTGTCTCATGACCTGCGTACTCCTTTGGCTAAAATAAGGCTTGGTTTAGATGTTTTGAGCGAAGAGCAAGACCTAACAAAGCGCAAGGAATATGAGTCCCGCATCGATCGGCACCTAGATGATATGCTTGAGCTAGTTGAGACCATGTTGGGGTATGCTCGTCTCGAACAAGCAAGACTTGAGGTTGAGCTGACCCCTCAATCATTAACCCCTATGCTTTCAGAGTTAACCGAGCGTTGGGGAGGTGAAAGTAAACCACTCGCTTTTGATGTTGTTGGTGCCCCTAGTTCTATATTGGCTGACGCCAAATACCTAAAAATGGCACTGAATAATGTACTTCAAAACGCGATAACCCATGCGCATCGGGAAATAAGGGTGGTATTGCAAGAGAGTCATGGTGATGTCTTAGTGCAGATTTCAGATGACGGAGATGGTATCGACTCCGCTTCGACTGAAGACCTCTTCAAGCCTTTTGTCAGAGGTAAGCACACTCAATATAAGGGATTTGGAATGGGGTTAGCCATTGTTCAGCGGATTGTAGAGTGGCACGGTGCAAGTATCGAGGTTGATAACTGCCCTCGATTAGGTGGTGCTCGATTTACAATTAGATTTATGGCTCGATCAGTTGTAAATTAAAACCATCCCGCATGGATAGGAATTCATTTTAGACACGCTGATGAATCTCAGAATAATGAGTATCAGAATCAGGTGATATCTCGCTGAGAGAGCAGTTATCAATACGGAATGGTATAAAGGAGGTCATCTATGTCAGAAGCCAATTTATCCGTAGGCTATGTGGCTAAAAGGACAGGTGTTAAAGTGTCTACTCTGCACTTCTATGAAGAGAAGGGGTTGATATTTAGTTGGCGCAATCAAGGGAATCAGAGACGTTATAAACGTGATGTGTTAAGGCGTATTTCTGTGATTAAAGCAGCGCAGAGATTAGGTATTAGCTTAGAGGTGATTAAGCAAACCTTTAATGGGCTACCAGACAATAAAACACCTGATCAGAAAGATTGGGAAGCATTGTCGAAGCAATGGCAACAGCAACTTGATGAACGCATTCAGGCATTAATCAAGTTAAGAGACTCTCTGGACGGCTGTATTGGTTGTGGCTGCCTTTCCATGCAAAACTGCCCTATTTATAACCCTGATGATGAGCTTGAAAGTCAAGGGCCGGGTCCCGTTATTCTGAATCGGAAATAGCTACTATAGGCATGTAAGTGTCGCTCAACAAGACGTTATGCCTTCTTTTAAAAGACTCTGAACCTGAGGCCCGAACGTTTGCAAATCAGGGACATTTTTGCTCAATGCATGATAGTAACTCATGATATCAATTGCTGGCTTTTGCAGAAGGCATAGCAATGTTTTTCGTCCTGATTGTGCTTCTATGGTGTTAAACATTTTAGCTCCCACTGAATACAACGGAGCCGTATAACTGCCAGATAGCCCAATATTATTGGCATTTTGGTAAGCCGCTTCTGTGTTTTCGAGCTTTAGATAGGCAACTAGTGTGTCTAACAAGTCGAAGTTTTGTTGGAGTCTTCTGGCGTTAGTTTTAAGCTCTCTTTGACTAAGGTCTGTATATTTACCTCCTGCGGGGAGCTCATTAAAATCTGCTACTGCAGTTGCTGATCCTTCTCTAATGACTTGATTTAATAACCGCATGATGTACTGCTTTTCGTCGGGTTCATGCATAAATCGAGATTGGACTGCGTGGAAAGTTTCGTGGGCGCTAAGGTATATTAAGCCCTTCGTATCCCCTGCTATACAAGGTAAGTCTACATAGAAATTTTGCCCCTTTGACCAGCCGCCGCAAGATGGCGTGCCCACGGCAACCACTGCGGCACCACTGAAACTGATCCCTTCAGGGATATAATCGACAATGAGTGACTTTATTGACGATGGATCTAAATCTTGCAGTACCTGAATGTCCTGTTGAACTTGCTTTTTATTTTTAATGAGTTGGTTGAAGCGGAAGTAGTCAGGTGTGTTCTCTTTGCAACGTGCTGCGTTTTGTCGAGCTGATAGGTAGTTTTCGATAGTGAAATAATCACGAAATTGACTGAAGTGCGAGATCATATCTTGAACATATTGAGAGTGTCGAATGTGCTCTGCTGAAGCCATTTCGCCAGAACAAATTTCTGCAACGACTTGTTTGGCGATATCGGTATCTATTCGCACTTCAATGTTTTGCGCCTTAGCCAATACCTCATACTGTACTAACATCAAACAGAACCAAAAAGTGAGGAGAATTGCGCTTTTTGTATAACGACGCTCTAGTCTATGGCACATGCTAGATTTACCTCTCTAGTAACTTTGTATTGAATCCTTTGAGTCGCTCATTTGTTGTCAATGGTTTAAATCATTCAGGTTAAATAGTCTGTGGTTAATGATGAGCTGAGAGGAGAACCTTGAATGTCACACAATGTCAGCTCTGATAGACATTTGAGCAAAGATACTTTCAGTATGCCAGTTTGTTTCTGGCATTAAACAGGATATCGTTTGTCAATATTCCAAATTCGATTTCTTATTCTGAAGGGCTAGAAAGCATAATGAAGACAATTGATTTACGCAGCGATACCGTCACATTACCGACCGAAACGATGCGACATGCTATGGCGACAGCAGAGGTTGGTGATGATGTTTACGGTGAAGATCCGACCATTATTAAGCTACAAAACTTAGCTGCGGATATGGCTGGTATGGAAGCAGCGTTATATGTGCCTACGGGGACTCAGAGTAACTTGTTGGCGCTGTTCGCTCATTGTGAACGTGGCGAGGAATATATTGTCGGACAACATGCACATACCTACCGATATGAAGGTGGTGGTGCCTCTATTCTCGGCAGTATTCAAGCTCAGCCAATTGATTTTGAAACCGATGGCACACTGGATTTGGAGAAGGTGGCGAGTTATATCAAACCGGACGACCCGCACTTTGTTAAAACAAAGCTCCTATGCATCGAAAACACACAAGCAGGGAAAGTCTTACCTTTAGAGTATCTGGCACAAGCACGACAGTTTGCCAATCAGCATGGTCTCGGGTTACATCTTGATGGAGCGCGTGTTTTTAATGCGGTTGTTAAACAGCAAACCACGCTGCGTGATATTGCTCAGCATTTTGATTCTATTTCTATTTGTTTATCTAAAGGTTTGTCAGCACCTGTTGGATCTATTCTTTGTGGTAGCAGAGCGTTAATTAATAAAGCGTTGCGATGGCGTAAAGTACTGGGTGGTGGCATGCGCCAAGCTGGTATTATAGCTGCTGCTGGCATTATTGCGCTGGAAGAGATGGTTGAACGCTTAGCCGAAGATCATGATAACGCGCAGCGTCTTGCGATGGGATTGAAAGATATTCATGGGCTTGAAGTCAATCTTGATGATGTACAAACCAATATGGTGTTTGTCGATTTTAATATGGCGAGAAAAGATCAGGTGGTGGCTGATTTAAAAGCCGAAGGCATTATTGTTGGCTTCCAAGGTGAACACATGCGGCTAGTACTACACAAAGACGTGAATACCCAAGATGTCGAGCGTGTAGTCGACGCATTCACCCGCTTGGAGTTGGCGTAGAAATTAAGTCACTGGCTAGCCTGAAAGAGTATCTCATGCTCAGGCTAGTTAACCTCGGCTCGGAATAAGCAATACCTGCAAATAAGCCATTTTTGTCCCTCTCTGCGTTACTCCTCACGGGTTTAGAATGACTAAACCTCGTGACTTAATAGGAACAAAAATAACAATGTTTACCTAAAATGCACCTTAATCCATTGATTTAACCAACCTTAACTTGTTGATTTAATTGCCCTAAACTTGCTATGGTCGACATTCCTTATCTCGAGCTGAGGTGAGTTATATCGATTGGTATTAAGCCTGAGCGTGCCAAAGTTTTAGGATTTCTTGTTCTCGTGTACTAGAGATGGTCGATGTACCTTCTTTCCCAAATACGAACCCGTCATTGGGGTTTCGATGAAAATAACCAGCCAATTGATCGGTAAGAAGGTCATTAGGTGAACGGTTGACCAAGCCGTCTTTGATGGCTTTTGATACATCGAAGCGATAACGCCCCGCTGGTTCTTCGCGCATGAGTTTAACGTCATGCTTGAGTAGAAAGTCCTGAGGTATCCAATGCAGTTTAACTTTGCTATTTAAGGCTTTTACTATGTCGCCAATGAATTCTCTGAATAACATGGGTGGGTAGCAGACGTTGTAAGGTCCCATTTTTTGATAGATACCGCAGTGAATCATAAATCTAGCTAAGCTGACCATATCGGTTACCTGATAGTGTGGGATGTCAGCAGGGAGTACCAGATCGCCCCCTCTTTTCACTTTGACTTGCCAATAGGGTTCATGCCTAGGCTCAGTGGTAGGGTATCCGCGCATGCCGTGGGAGCGAAAAGAGACGTTTTGCTTAGGTAAAATCTGATTCAGTACTTGTTCGGAGAATGTCTTTCGAATGGCGTACCTGTTCTCTGTTCGAAGAGGCTCGCTTGGCGCTGGTAAAGGGTTAAGCGCTTCATTCTCGGTTATACCAATCTGCCCCCAATCGTCATAAACCGATACCGTCGACACATACTGGTATTGTGGTGTTTTGTCAGCAAGGAGTTTAGCGGTGTCCTCTACACATTTAGATGAACCTTGCCATGTATCTACCACCCAATCCCATCGCGTCTTATTTGCCTTTAGCGCACTTATCCCCTGAGCATTCGGTAATTCTCGATCACCACGTATTTTAGGCAGTTTCGGGAATAGGTGTGGATTGGTTTTTCCGCGATTAAATAAAGTAACAGAAAAGCCCTTTTTCAGCAGCTCTTCGACAATAACTGGACCGAAGTAGCCTGTGCCACCTAAAACTAGAACGTTGCCATTTGTCGTTCCAGTGGTTGCTGGAAACGATGATGCCAGTCCCAATGCACCCGTAGATAAAATAAATTGTCGCCGATCCATAATTGCAGCCTGTCGTGTGAATAAGCCTGAACTATAAGCAGAGTGAGTGGGGTTTGAGTACCGTAAAATAAGGCTTTGGGATGAAATATGTCGTTTTTGGGATGAAGTATGTTTAGGGTTTGTCGATCTTTGGTGGATGAATTTATTCTACTTTTCCTTTTCGGACAGATTCGCGGCCAAAGTCGCTCCTACAAGGTGTTTAGTCAATAAAAACAATTACTGTGGGACCGATTTTCCAAATGAGTATAAGAGACTGAAGGATGCCGGAGGTACAAGCACAGGAAGTGCGTTGCCAGAGCTGAGATGGCTGCACGTTTCAGTCTTGCCTGAATAGACAACAATTCGCTGCAAAAATATAAAGCCAAGATCACAAACCCTATTGCGTTAGGATAGGTTTGAGTTTACTCCAGTATGTCGACCCAATGGCAACGACGGATCCATCGATGAGATTCAACTCTATTTTAGTTCGGCTCACTTTATGGCAAGAAGCAACTTTCTGTAAATTGATAATGTTTGAGCGGCTGACTCGCACAAATTGGCGGGTATCTAATTTTAATGAGACTTGTTTTAGTGTACCTCTCTCAATCAGTTGACCGCCTTTGGTATGAAAGCAAATGTAGTTACCTGCTGCTTCGACGTGATAAATATCTTCAGGTTCAAGCCAATGAGTGTGTTTGCCGTCATTAATTTGAATCTTATCGGCATCCTTAAGCGCTGGTTGAGGTGGCGTTTCTTCTGTTTTGTTTCGAAACCTCAGTTGATTGAGCATGAGTAGCCAGAAGACGCTGAAGATAAAGAGGTGTTGCAACCACCGTTTACTGTAATAACGTGACAAGTCTTGCCAAAACGGTCGACTGGCAGTGCCTGCCATGAAATCCAAGCTAGTAACGAGCAGTGTCTGTAGTAAGCCACTGCCTAAAGCCATAGCGGTGACGACTAAAATCGAGAATGCATTGAAATGCAGTAACGTTTTATGAGCTAAGCATAACTTGTACACGCCAGCGAAAATAATAAACCAAACAAACCAGTCGCGAGTACTCCATCGTACTGAATTCCATAGAGATTGCTCGTAATAAAAATAGAAGTGGAGTGTTTGGAAAAGGCTCAATAACAACCACATACTGATCAACAATAACCAAAACTTCGAGAAGCCTCTCGGTTCGTTGGTAAAGTCAAACATAGGTTTAGTAGGTGATGACATGTTCTTCAATCTAATCCACAGCCAAGGTCAATATACTATGTATTTGTCACTGATTTAAGCAGAAGGTACATATTGATTCGTCGCTAAATCAGACTTCTATAGAACGATGCAATATAGAGTAAGTTGAAGCTGCTTTAAGTAAAGACATTGGTATTTGAAGTCAATATAGGGCATGTTTGTTGTTTATTATGTGGGCCTTCATAAGGGAAAGATCATGCGTATTGCCTTCAGCCTTGCTATGGCTTTTTGTTTAATCTCATTTAACACTATCAGCGAAGAGTTTCCGTTGATAGACAATGACACGGCTAACGCCATCTCAAAAGAAATATCGGGCGTCAGCGCTAAGCGTCATTTGGATCAAGTCACGTTATATCATCGCACGCGCGCTAGTAAGCAGTTTCGTCTAGCGTCTGAGTATGTGCAGCAACAGTTAATCGGCTATGGCTTTGATAATGCGGTTATTCGCACTTACCCCGCTGATGGTAAAACATTCTTTGGCACGCAAAAATCTCGCCCCGCTTGGGATGTTGAATTTGCTGAACTGTGGTTGTTGAAAGAAAATCAAACGCAACAAGGTAAAACGATCTGGTCTCGTGATAAGCGATTAGCCAGTTGGCAAGCTATGCCTTTATCGTTGGCGCAAGATAGTTTATCCGGTGAAGTTCAAGCTGAGCTGGTGGATATTGGTAGTGGCTTGAGTGATGAGGATTATCGCGGCAAAGCTGTTAAAGGGAAATTAGTGCTTACGTCATCGCAACCGGGCGCAGTTGTCGAGAAGGCTGTCGGTGAACTTGGTGCTGTGGGTATCCTGTCTTATGCGCCCAATCAAAAAAGTGCATGGTGGAAAGAAGATGACAGGCTCGTGAGGTGGGGACATTTAAGTAGCTTTCCACAAACTAAGTCTTTTGGTTTTATGATCTCATTGGGTGAGGCAAGAGCACTTCAAGACAAACTGAATGCCGGTGAGAAAGTAATACTCGATGCTAAGGTCAAGGCTGAACATTTCAAAGGTGAGTATCATTTGGTTGATGCTGCAATCGAAGGCACCGATGATCAAGTAGGTAACCATGAAGTGTTGTTCACTTGCCATTTAGATCATCCTCGTCCTGGTGCGAATGATAATGCGTCAGGCTGTGTTGCCATATTAGAAGCGGCTAGAACGCTGAATAAATTGATTAAAGAAGGTGTTTTACCTAAGCCTAGGCGCACGTTGCGCTTTATCTGGCCTGCTGAGATTGAAGGGTCGTTGATTTATCTTAGTGAGCGTGATGACACGGATAACATTAAAGCGAATATCCATATGGATATGGTCGGTGGCAATCCTGATACTAAGGCTGTTTTTCGTATTTCTGGTGGACCCATGAGTACACCGACATTTATTGCGGATGTAGGGCATGCATTGGGTCAATTTATCAATCATCAAACGCTAGCATTTGCCAGCGGGCAAGCGGCTCAATTTCCGTTGAACTCTGTCGAAGGTGGAAAGGAACCTTGGCTAGCGCAAATGGAAGGTATTTCGATGGGGAGCGACCATCAAATATTTAACTCGGGTAGTTGGAAAATCCCCGGCCTTTATCTTCATGACTGGCCCGATCGTTACATCCATACGAACTTCGATACTGCCGCGAATATTGATCCGACTAAATTAAAACGCGCTGCATTTTTTGGCGCTATTAACGGGTGGTATTTAGCTAATCTGGAGGACAGTGATGGTGAGCAAGTACTCCACCTCCTTAAACAGAATGCGTTGCAGCGGAGTGCTGCCATGTTGCAAAGACAAGGTGAAGAGGGTTATGCAGCGACTCATCAGGTTTTATTGCAGGTTGAGAATGATAAATTGCAGTCTCTGAAGAACTTCATGCATCTGAATGATGCTGATGTGAAACAAAGTCGTACGTTTTATCGCTCATTGTTTGCGCTTACCGAGTCCAGAAAAAATAAAGCACAGCAAGACAAAAGCATTGTCTATCGCCGGAATGAATCAATCAAAGGTACGATGAATGCGTTTGGTTATTCTTATTTGGATGCGCATATTTCAGAGCAAGATAAATCTAAACTGGGCTTAAGAAGCTATCAAGGCTTTAGAGGTCGAGGTGGTGAATATACTTATGAAGTGCTGAATTTGGTTGATGGAGAACGGAGTGTTCAACAGATTCATGAGTGGTTGGTGGCTGAGTTCGGGCCTATTCCTTATCAGTTAGTCGAGGGCTATTTGGAAGTACTGGCTAGTATTGATGTGTTGGTTGAACAGTAGGAATGGTTATCCACTTAAATGTTAAAAGCTTTAATTTACGTTACTCCATTAAAGTGTTAACGGAGTAATATTTAAGAGCACTTCGACATTATTCTGCCCAGATGCTGGGCAAAGGCCATTGCCGCCCAAGTGCATAGGCTTTTGGCTTGTATAAGCTGCTAGTAGAGCTGAATATATAGCTTGATCTATGGGGTTTTCTAACGGAAGCACGTAATTCCAACCATTACCAGTATGGCAAGCGATTCTATTTTGCTGATTCACTGGTGAAACAGCTGTTCTAATAAGAACTTGCTTTCTTTCTCGATCTAAATGCAGATTGACGATTGTCGTATTGGGGATTCCGCTAGCTGCTATGGTTGTAAAGCTTGTTAACAATAGCGCTGCAATAACAATAAATTTCATTTGTATCTCCTTTTTAAAATTAAAACTATCCTTATATAAATCTATTTCAGCCTACCAACATAGTGTATTAATTGCGAGCTTTTTAAATTAGCTTCCTTTGACTAGCCTCAGAATAGATCGACTTATTTCAGGGCTAGTCAGGTAAAAATTAGCTAAACGTCGTAAGGATGCCTCAATACAATAGTCTCAACACGATCTGGGCCGGTTGAAATAATATCAATTGGCACGCCCATTAATTCTTCAAGGCGCTTGATGTAGTTTTGTGCTTCAGCAGGTAAACCTGATAGTTCAGTAACACCAAAGGTATTACCTTGCCAACCAGGCATACTCTCGTAAACAGGGGTGACGTTTTCGTAACCTTCGGCTGCTAATGGTGGTACATCACTTACGTTGCCTTCACTGTCTTTGTAGCCAATGCATATGGATAAGCTTTCTAAGCCATCTAAAACATCTAACTTTGTCAGGCATAAGCCGGTGATTGAATTGATCTGTACAGCGCGTTTCATCGCAACGGCGTCAAACCAACCCGTTCGTCTTTTACGGCCTGTTGTTGCACCGAACTCATGACCTTTAACGCCCAGATGCTGGCCGATATCACAGTCAAGCTCTGTTGGGAAAGGACCTGAACCTACACGTGTTGTGTAAGCCTTAACGATACCTAAAACGTAATCAATATTCAGAGGACCAAAGCCAGCGCCAGTCGCAACACCACCGACAGTGGTATTAGATGATGTGACATAAGGATAAGTGCCGTGGTCGATGTCGAGCAATGTACCTTGTGCACCTTCGAACATGATGTCGTCACCACGCAAACGGGCTTTATCTAATAGGTCAGGTACATCAACGATCATGGCTTTCAGTATGTCAGCCACCGCCAGTGCATCTTTTAATACCGTATCGTAGTCGACAGGATCGGCTTTATAGTATTGAGTCAACGCAAAGTTATGATACTCAATGATTTCTTTAAGTTTTACTGCAAAACCTTCCGCATCGAATAAATCACCAACGCGTAATCCTCTGCGTGCGACTTTGTCTTCGTACGCCGGGCCAATACCACGGCCTGTTGTGCCTATCGCTTGGTTGCCACGAGCTTTCTCACGTGCGACATCTAAAGCAATATGATAGGGCAGAATTAAAGGACATGCTTCACTGATCATTAAACGCTCTTTGACAGGAATGCCTCTGTCTTCAAGCATTTTCATCTCAGTCATCAATGCTTCTGGGCTTAACACAACACCATTGCCAATAACGCATGTGACGTTATCGCGCAAAACACCAGATGGAATAAGGTGTAAAACGGTTTTTTCGCCGTTGATGACGAGCGTGTGGCCTGCATTATGTCCGCCTTGATAACGAACGACATATTTAGCTTGATCGGTGAGTAAGTCGACGACTTTACCTTTGCCTTCGTCACCCCATTGGGTGCCAAGAACAACAACGTTATTTGCCATAAAAAAAGTGGTCTGGAAATTAGGCGGCGATTCTACCAAGATAAAACGGCGCGATCATCTGTTTTGTCGCTTTTGGGCTACTTTATGACCTTTTTAAGCGTTATAAGCCGAATTTTTAAGTTATATACCAGTAAAATACCAGAGACTTACGGCGCCAATAGTCACGAGTATTCCCCCTATTCTTCGCATTCTATTAGGCGCTAAGGTGCTGAGTTGCTGAAGGTACTTACTCCAAGCATTTGGGAAGAGCAATGGCCCGAGACCTTCCAATATAAGTGCTATTGCCAGTGCAATGAGGAGTAGGTTATCCATTGTCTTCCTGACCCAAAACATAAGTGAATACGGCGCCGACCAAGACCACTATCCAAGATAAATATACCCAAACAAACAAAATGGGAATGGTCGCCATGGCACCGTATATCACCTGATATGAAGGGAAACTACTGATGTAAAGTGCGAACGCTTTTTTACTGAATTCAAACAAGACACTCGCTAATAGAGCCCCGATAATCGCGTGCTTAGGTTTAACATTCACTGTAGGGACAACCATATACACGATAAAGAACGCGCCAAGCTCGGCGATAAAAGGTCCTGCTCGCAATAATAGAGTACCTAAACCAGGCGTGTATTCGTCAGCAAAAGCGGTCAGGCCCACTAAGTATGATGTCATCGCTAAACTGGAGCCCATGAGTAACGGACCTAAGGTGAGTACCATCCAGTAGATAGCGAAGGTAAAAATGGCTGGACGATCTGGGGTTTTTTGCCATATTCGATTCAATGTCTTATCAACATTGGAGATGAGCATTAACGCAACGACGACTAAGGATAAAATACTAACTGCGCTCATTTGAGAAGCATTGTTGACGAATTCACCAACGTATTCTTGAACCACGCCACCTGCGTGAGGGACAAAATTATCGAAGATCATGCTCTCTAGTTCACTACGCGTGTCTTTAAATGCTGGGAAAGCGGACAGGATGGTAAAAAACACCATTATAAAGGGGACTAAGGAGAGTAAAGATACGTAGGCTAAGTGGCCCGCAGATACTGTAATTCGGTCTGCTTTGCATTGCTGACCCAGTTTTTTAAAGGAAATGATAGCCTTATGAGAAAAATTCAGGAGTGTTTCTTTTGTTACTCTTCTTGATTCAGCCATGTATTAGGGTCTGTTGATCTTTGGTGTATGAATTTTGTTCAATCTAAACGTGTTTTTGGGCAAGGTGCAGGTTTGAAGGCCTAGTGGGCTCGACTCGGGTTCCAAACTTCGTTCCCGACAACCGCGCCTTGCGTTGTTCTAATCGCGCACTTCCTGCGATTATACCTTCACCATCTATGGGGTTGTAAGTCAAAACCTGCAACACAGCACAAAAACTGTTTAGATGAACCCATTTGGGCAGCGTTTGTTGACTACTCATACAGCGTTAGAGCCTGTTCATGTAGATTGCTACACATCACAGCCTTGCCTGAATAGTCAACAATTCGCTGCAAAAGTATACATCAAAGATCAACAGACCCTAGGGGCTAAATAAATTTATCCACTATTGATATAAGAATAGATTACTACATAACCCCAGAATATGTTGATATTTGGACTATGAATTTTCTACTTTTAAAGCAGCTTAGCCATTGATTCGATCTGAGATTAAGAACGAGCGCCTAACATATGACAGATGGCGTAACTCAACTCGCAGCGATTCAATGTATAGAAATGAAAATCTCTAACGCCTTCTTTTGCGAGTACTTTAACCAAGTCCATGGCGATATTTGCGCCGATTAAATTACGCGACATCTGGTCGTCTTCGTCTAAATCTTTGAACATTGTATGTAACCAGTTTGGCACGTGAACATTCGTCATGCCGGCAAACCTGACTAAGGTTTTGTAATTAGTGACAGGCAGTATTCCTGGTACGATATCGAGATCAATGCCTGCGGCGGCGGCTCTATCGCGATACCGTAAGTAGGTGTCAGCATCAAAAAAGAACTGAGTAATGGCTTGATCGGCGCCTGCTTCTGACTTGCGTTTGAGGTTAAGTAAATCAAATTGGCTGTTAGGTGCATCAGGGTGCACTTCAGGGTAAGCCGCTACTGATATATCGAAGTCCTCAACACTTTTTAACAGTGACACTAAGTCCGATGCGTACATATCCGGTTGACTGATATTAGGGGGTAGATCACCTCTTAAAGCAACGATACGTCTAATGCCGCTGGCCCAGTAATCTTTTGCTATTTTGACAATTTCGTCTTTGGTTGCATCGACACAAGTTAAATGCGGTGCGGTATTGATGCCTGTTTCTGCCTGAATGCGCTTAACCACATCGTGTGTACGATCACGTTCTCCACTGTTGGCACCGTAAGTGACAGACATAAAAGAGGGTTTTAACGGCGCGAGGCGCTCCACAGATTTCCAGAGTGTTTTTTCCATGGCTTCTGTTTTGGGCGGAAAAAACTCAAAAGATACAGAAATATCTCTTAGCTCAGAAACCGATTGGTTAAGAGCATCTATTCCTTGAGCATAAGATACCATATTTTCACTCCGAAATTACATCTAGACGTTTAGATGGCTAAATGTAATTAAATCTGTATTAGCCGTCAAGATGTTTAGCGCTCTATACGTTTATTTATAATGATATTCCGCTGTATAATGCCAATAAGGCGATCTACTTGTTACAATGGGGTTGTCAAAACGTTAAGAATGATGAAATAGGCGGAAGAAAAGCATGGCTGAGTGGAATGGTGAATATATTCACCCCTATGCAACACACGGTAAAAAAGCAGAACAAGTCAAAAAGATTACAGTGTCTATTCCTTTAGATGTGTTGAAAGTATTAACGGATGAACGCACTCGCCGTCAGGTGAATAATTTGCGCCACGCAACCAACTCCGAGTTGTTATGCGAAGCCTTCTTGCATGCTTTTACAGGGCAGCCATTGCCTAATGATGATGATCTTCGTAAAGACAATCCGAGTCGTATTTCTGCAGAAGCGCGGCAGCTGATGCAAGACATGGGGATTGACGTGGCTGATTATGAACCAGAATAAAGCGTAAGATTCGCAAGTAAATCTACTCTGATAAATTCGGTCCCACAATGCATATAAGCAGTGTGGGAGCTGCTTTAGCAGCGAATGATCCGATAAGCTATTTAACAGGTCTTAGCTTAAATAATTCTCGGGAAGTTCTTTTATTGCTGCGACACCTGAATCAATCGCTGCTTGCGCAACTGCTTTAGCGACGCGTTGTAGTAGTCTAGGATCCATTGGTTTGGGGATAATATAGTCTTTACCAAATTCCAATGACGCTGATTTACTTGCGACCAGAACTTCTTTAGGAACGGGCTCCTTAACGATTCCGCGAATGGCCTCAACGGCAGCTTTTTTCATTTCATCATTAATACAAGAAGCGCGAACGTCTAGTGCTCCACGGAATATAAACGGGAAACACAATACGTTGTTGACTTGGTTGGGATAATCCGAGCGCCCCGTCGCAATGATAATGTCATCACGAGTTGCATGTGCAAGCTCAGGTTTAATCTCAGGATCTGGGTTTGAGCATGCAAAAATAACCGGATTAGGTGCCATTAATTTTAATGATTCTGGTGGTAACAAGTTTGGACCCGATACGCCAACAAAGACGTCAGCACCTTCTAACACGTCGTCTAATGTGCGTTTATCTGTATTGTTAGCGAAACGCTGCTTGTGTGTGGTTAAGTTGTCTCGGCGAGTGTGGATGACGCCATTACGATCTAGCATATAGATACGCTCGCGTTGCGCACCACAAGTAATCAACAATTCCATGCAGGCCATGGCGGCAGCGCCCGCACCCAAGCAAACAATATTTGCATGACATATCGACTTTCCTTGTACTTCCAATGCATTCAGCATGCCTGCGGCAGTGACTATGGCTGTTCCGTGTTGATCGTCATGAAAAACCGGAATACTACAACGTTCCTGAATGGCTTTTTCAATCTCAAAGCATTCTGGTGCTTTGATATCCTCAAGGTTAATGCCGCCAAAAGTGTCGGCAATATTAACCACGGTATTAATAAAATCCTGAGTGCTTGAATGTGTGACTTCGATGTCAATTGAATCAATATTAGCAAAGCGTTTAAACAACAATGCTTTGCCTTCCATAACAGGTTTAGAAGCTAGTGGACCTAAGTTACCCAGGCCTAAGATAGCAGTGCCGTTCGAAATAACGGCTACCAGATTGCCTTTGGCTGTGTATTTATAAGCCATCTCAGGGTTTTCGGCGATCTCTCTAACGGGCTCGGCTACGCCGGGACTGTATGCGAGAGCGAGGTCGTCAACACTTTCTGCAGGTGTGGTGAGTTCGACGCTTATTTTCCCTGGTGTCGGGTATGCGTGGTAATCCAGAGCTTGTTGACGAGAGTCGGACATGGTTGCCTCGGTATCTTTAATTGTTTTCGACGAGTGTCCTTCAATAAGAACACACATTCACATAGATAATATAGGGCTATGTTGAATGTTTCTTTAGAGTGCAACAAGTCAGACCAGCTGGCAATGGGAATTATTTAGGCAATTGGTTGTAGGTACAGGCACAAAAAAAGGCGCTTTAAGCGCCTTTTTTCAATAAGCTTGTTTTTACTTTTTGCTAAGAGCAGAAAAACGCTTATTGAATTTGTCTACGCGACCACCAGTATCAACGTTACGTTGCTTACCTGTGTAGAAAGGGTGACAAACAGAACATACGTCCAAGTTTAAGTCTTTACCGACAGTTGAACGGATTTTTAATACATTACCGCAAGAACATGTTGCTGTAATTTCAGCGTAATCAGGATGGATACCTTCTTTCATGGGACACCTCTAAGTTAAGGCCGTATCGCTAATCAACCCGAAGCTGACCACCATACGCAGTTAAATAATATAGTACACTCCATTAGGCGTGCACAAAAAACAGCGGCGCATAGTAATGCAACCACCGAACATGATCAAGCTAAAAATGATCAAGCTATTTATTGTTATCACTTTATAATAAATCGTTTCGCGCTTTTCTAATCTCAATACTTGAATGTCTAAATCAATAGTATCTGTTGCCTTGCCTATACCTTTACGTCGTTTATTCGACTACGGCATCACTGACGAACAAGCCAGTGCCATACAAAAAGGTGCACGTGTGTGGGTGCCTTTTGGTCGAAGGCGTCTTGTAGGTATTGTTTGGGAAACTAAGAATCACAGCGATTTCGATGAGGCAAAACTCAAGCTTATTGAATCCGTGATTGATGACTTCCCAATTTTCGATGAGGAATTACAAACACTATTGCTGTGGGTTAGCCAATATTATCAACATAGTCTAGGTGAGACACTATCAACTGCTATGCCTGCTAAGTTGCGTAAAGGGGAAGTGAATGTCCTTCCTCAAGTTAAATACTTAACGCTGACTGAGCAAGGCTTGACCATGACAGAATCAGAGTGTCGTCGTTCACCTAAGCAGTGGTCACTATTAAATATATTGAGGGGTGGGGATGTTCTGCGTTCTTCAATCACTAAGGACTTTTCCTCTACCATTGTCAAAGTGCTTGAGGATAAAGGTTGGTTAGAGACCATTTTCCGTGATGAAGTCACTAACCTCGTGAATGAGAACTGGGTGCCTGAAGCAAAACCTAAAGCGAACATCGAGCAAAGTGTTGCCATTACGGCTATTGTGTCTGCTCTCGGAGAGTATGCTTGCTTCTTATTAGAAGGTATCACTGGGAGTGGTAAGACAGAGGTCTATCTCAATGCTATTGAATCGGCACTCGAACGAAGAACGCAAGTACTCATATTGGTACCAGAAATTGGTTTAACGCCGCAAATGGTAAGTCGTTTTGAACGTCGCTTTGGCCAAACCATTGGTTTGTTGCATTCTGGGGTTAATGACTCTGTACGTTTAAAAGTATGGCAGCAGGCAAGAAGTGGTGAGTTATCTTTAGTGATAGGCACGCGGTCCGCTGTTTTTACACCGTTTCAATGTTTGGGATTGATTATTGTTGATGAAGAACATGATAACTCTTATAAGCAACAAGATGGATTAAGGTATCACGCAAGAGATGTTGCTGTTATCAGAGCAAGGAACAACCACATTCCGCTTGTCTTAGGTTCGGCTACGCCATCCCTACAAACGTTGCACAATGCGTTACAAGGTCGCTATAGGCATCTTCATTTAACTCAGCGAGCGGGTGTGGCGGTGAAGACAAAATACAACCTTCATGACATTCGTAATCAGCAACTGACCTTTGGTTTGTCTGCTGGCATGATATCAAGAATAAAACAACATCTGGACCAAGAAGGTCAGGTGATGATTTTTATTAATCGGCGTGGCTATGCACCAGCTGTTGTGTGTCATCAATGCGGTTGGGTTGCAGAATGTCCAAGATGCACGAGAAGCTTTACATTGCACAAAGCACAACGAAAGCTGCACTGCCATCATTGTGACAATATAAAACCTGTGCCTAAGCAATGTCAGCAATGCGGAAGCCAACACATTGTGCCGTTAGGTCAAGGCACCGAACAGCTACAAGAAGGTTTGACGCAACTATTTCCAAGTTATCAAAATGTTCGCATCGACAGTGACAGTGTCAGAGGAAAGGACAAGCTTAATACTCTATTTGAGCAGATTCACCGTAACGAGTTTCAATTGTTGATTGGTACGCAAATACTCGCGAAGGGGCATCATTTTCCGCGCGTGACTTTGGTGGTGTTGTTAGATGTTGATGGTGCACTTTTTAGTGCTGATTTTCGAGCGACAGAACATGTTGCACAACTGATCACCCAAGTAGCTGGGCGTGCAGGCAGAGCAGAACGTGAAGGTGAGATGTGGTTGCAAACTTATCACCCTGACCACCCCATGTTGCAAGATTTGATTCACAACGGTTACGGTCATTTTTCCCGTCTAGCTTTGCAGGAACGACAGTATGCTGAGCTTCCGCCTTTCCATCATCAAGTGCTTTTGCGTGCACAAGCACCGAACGCGAGCACTGCTTCAGATTTTTTAGCGAGCATTAAGCAGTCTCTCCCCAGACAGCAAAACTTAACGACGGTAGGCCCCTTGCCCGCGTTGATGGAGAAACGACAAGGGCAGTATCGTATGCAGATGTTGTTACAATCTTCTTCTAGGTCGATACTGCAAAAAATAGTGAATCACCTAGTACCTATCATCGAATCTATGCCAGAAGCATCAAAAGTACGTTGGTCTATTGATGTCGATCCACAAGATTTTTCTTAAATATCGAGAGTTTCACTTGAGGATAAACATCTAGAGGGTAGAATCGCACATGGATGATATTCAAAGTAGTTATTGAATGCTTCAACGCTTCAATATTTTCGACAGCCCTATAGTAAGCAGGCTTTATCTTAATGGCTCCTAAAGATTATGTTTCTCGTGGTCGCAGCACTAAAAAAGCGCCTCCACCTCCTCCCTCGTTACCTTGGGTGCGTATTGTTGTGACTTTAGTTCTAGTGACTGGGTTTATGGGGTTCCTTTGGGTAATTAAAGACAAAGGGGGCGAATCGCCACCAATAGATGGTGCATCACAAGCTGAGCAGAAAAGTGAGGCTGAAGATGAATTACCAGAGATGACGAAAGAAGAATGGGCGTTTATCAAAACGCTTCCTGAGTACAGTGTCGAAGTAGAAGCTAGAGAACAACAAGCTCGTGAGAGACCTTATTTAATGCAGTGTGGCTCGTTCAGGCGTGAAAGTCAGGCGCAAGAGATGAAGGCGAAAATTGCATTCTTAGGGCTTATTGCACAAGTTAAGCCGAGTGATGGTAATAGCGGGCGCTGGCATCGTGTGATTCTCGGCCCCTACGCGTCAAAGCGTCAGGCCGAGAGAGACCGTCATGCCATTCGCCAAAGTGGTATTCGTACTTGCAGAATATGGGATTGGTAAAGTAATTTTGGACTTACAAACTAAGTTACCTCAGCTTTAGCTGCATTTAAGGCGTTTAGCAGATAGCTTATATTGTTTGACCCAATTGTTATTTTCGTCTTTGGTGTAAGAAATCCGATACCAGTTATCATCATCAACTGAAAAAAACTCCGCTTTAAAATTAGGGCGATCTGGATAAACTTGCCACATGGTAAGCACGCCGTTGCGTATTTCTGCTCGGAGATCTTGAGGTTGTAATGTGCCAGAAGATGTCCACATCATTTTCCATTCTTTGTTTTTGTCGTCATAAAAGCGAACATTGACGCCGCGAGCTGTTTCGGCATTCACGCCAGGATCTTGGGTATACCACTCATCATATATAGCCATACCGTCAAGGCCATACCAACCATTCCATCGAGCTGGCACAGGTACTTGTCCAGGTGCTGTCCAGTCTTTACCTGCCCATGCTTGTGCGTCAATAGTGTAATCGCCAATCAAAAAGCTGAATTGAGCAAGCTCGCTTGGTGCACTCGGGTGCGGTTTCCCGTAGTCACATTTTGGTGGGGCAAGGTTTTCATTGGCAATGCAATGCGTTTGGATGCTTAAACTAAGAGTTAGCGCTACAGTACTTATCGATTTAATCATTGTTGAGTCCTCACACCTAGCGTTTAAAGTCAGTAGGGTTACTGAGTTTCTTATTCAATTATTTGATGTTATATGAATAGGTTGGCGAGGGCAAGATGACCAAAGAAGCGATGATGTTTCTCAAAAAATCATTATTTGGTGTTGATGGGGGCCATGACCCATGAAAGAGAAACCAATGGTTGTGTTACATCTTGTTCTTCCCAGAGTAATTCGGCTATCTCTTCCAGCTTTTGGTTGATTTCTTTAAGCGCTGCTTTACTTGGGCGATTGACGGTTCGATAGAATCCTAAATTTCGATATGGGCCGCCGGGCTCTGCAGTGTTCTTTTCGATAGCTGTTGAAAACTCTTTAGCGCCGCTACGTGCCAATGAATTCACAATCTCTCCCATTTCTGAGGCATTTTCCCTATCACCTAGCGCTTTTATTAGCCTCATTTTTCGGGAAGGTGTTGCGTAGAGCTTCTCTGTCTTTCGATCGACTACACGTGTGCTAAATACCCTGACTAAGCCGACTTTTTCTAATTGATGAAAATGGTGATACAGCGCTGAAGGCTTCATACCGATTTGAAAAGCAATTTCTTTAATGGAAGCTGGGCCGGCACTCGTTAGATTATCGACAATATCCATTCTTACCGCTGAGGCTAAGCAGCTGATCTGCTCCTTATCTTGAATCCAGTAGGGCTGTGTCGATATTTCTGGTAGTACTTCCGGTGATATTTTGGCCATATCTTTATCCATGCGACTTAGTTTTTAGTGTGTCGAGCTCTTTGTAAAATTATACGGTTAAAATCAACGGACGCCATCGGTTAAGTTAGTCTTATCGATGCCAAGCCAATTTATTGTTTTTGGCTTTTTGTATGCAAGTGCTCCACCATCTTACTTAATAACTGATGATGGTAAGTTGTGTAATTAGGATCTATTGTATTGATCATCAAGCTGAGTGCGATATCGTATTTAGGGATGTAATCGGTAATGGCGATATAGCCAAGCATATACCCTCGGTGGAAGTATCTTTCTCCAAACGTTTTATCTTTAAGGTACTGCACGCCAGGACCATAGCCTGCTTGGAGTGATTTTACCGCACGCATATCTATGTTTGATCTTTGCATTTTTAAGTAGTCATTGTTAAGAGCTTGTCCGCTAAACCAAGCTTTCCCCCATTTCGCTAAATCTCGCGCTGTCGTTGCGTATCCCCCACCTCCCCACTCGAATTCAGGGTCGTAGGTAAAGTGTCCGTTTTTATCCAGTGATTTTTCTGGAATACCACCGAAAAGTGCTTGATAGGGTTTGGGAATATAGCCTGCTGCAATCTTTTTCATCTGCCGCTTTTGCGGTTTAATTGTCTTAAGAGACAATGGATCGAGTAGTCGTTCTTGGATGACCTTTTCCAAACTCTTATTGCTGGCTTCTTCAATAATTAATGCAACGAGTACATAACTAACATCGGTATAGTGAAAACCTTCGCCTGCCTTAAATAATGGCTCTGTTCCAGAAAGTGCTGCACCATAGTCGTTATGCCCGAAACCTAATGCGCGTAATGTGATGTCCTCCTGAGTTGTCTGTTTTAAACCTTCGAGTAACTTTGGTTGTTCAATGTAGTCAGCTTTAACTCCCGATGTATGAGTGAGTAAGTGCCCTATTGTGATAGTGTCCGCATTTGGCCATTGACTATACCATTCTCTATCCCCCAACCATTGGCCGGCTTTTTGGTCGTAGGTTAGGTCACCATCTTGTATGAGCGCAAATGCTGCAGCCGCGACAAGGGTTTTCCCAATACTCCCCGCGAGCAATAGGTGATCGACTTGCATGGCTGTTTCTTGTTCTTTATCTGCATACCCTGTTGCAGCTTCACAAATAGCGCCGGAGGGTAAAATGATACTTGCTGTTGCTCCTGGGAAACTCGCACCTTGCGCAATTTCGTTTAGCGTATGCTGAAAGTGAGTACAGGTTTCGTCATTTCTTTTGATATTGAGGCTAAAAGTTTGTGTTGAGAACAAGAAGGCTGCAAGGTAAGCCGTTGCATACCATTTATGCTGGCGCTTTGTTTGTGTTGTCATTATTCATGTCCTACCGCTACTGATTTGTCCACAAAAACTGTGCCGGAGAGTTTTTCTCAAAGTGATTAATGGGCATGAGATCAATCCGTATTGTATAAGCAGTGTAGAATTATATTTCTACTTGTTCAAATATATGTATTTTTTTAAATAGATTTTGCCTTCTCAAGTCATATTAAGACTATTCAACGAATTGTATCGATGTTGAAGGCGGTCTAATTGATTCTTCAAGAGGATATTATTGGTAGTGAATTAGTACTTAATACATTGAAAATTCTCTATCAATCCCAACATCTTGCCTATTCAGAAGTAAAACTTAGTTTTAATGACAGCTAAGTTAGATATCCACGAGGATTAAACATGACCACTATAGTGTCGGTACGCAGAAATAATCAGGTCGTGATTGCAGGTGATGGCCAAGTATCGCTTGGTAATACTGTAATGAAAGGCAACGCAAGAAAAGTTAGGCGACTCTATCATGACAAAGTGCTCGCGGGGTTTGCGGGTGGAACAGCAGATGCCTTTACGTTATTTGAGCGTTTTGAGTCTAAACTTGAAATGCATCAAGGTCACTTAACCAAAGCAGCTGTTGAGTTGGCCAAAGATTGGCGTTCAGATCGCGCGCTGCGACGATTGGAAGCGCTATTAGCTGTTGCTGACGAGACAGCATCATTGGTAATTACTGGTAATGGTGATGTTATTCAACCTGAGCAGGATCTTATTGCCATTGGTTCAGGTGGACCTTTTGCTCAGGCAGCGGCAACCGCTTTACTTGCTGAAACAGAGTTGTCAGCACATGACATTGCCACTAAGAGCCTGACCATTGCAGGCAGTATTTGTGTGTTTACAAATCATAGCCAAACTGTTGAAACTTTAGACTACTAAATAGAATTAAAATAGCGGTGTTGATTGCAAACACTGTTAAAGAAAAGGTAATTATTCATGTCAGCAATGACCCCAAGAGAAATCGCTCACGAACTCGACAATCATATTATCGGACAACAGGATGCTAAACGTGCTGTCGCCATCGCGTTGAGAAACCGTTGGCGCCGTATGCAACTTGACGAAGAGCTTCGCCAAGAAGTGACGCCTAAGAATATTTTGATGATTGGCCCGACAGGCGTGGGAAAAACAGAAATTGCGAGACGGCTTGCGAAGCTTGCGCGTGCTCCTTTCATCAAAGTTGAAGCGACTAAGTTCACAGAAGTGGGTTACGTAGGCAAAGAAGTTGAGACCATTATTCGCGATTTGGCTGATATTGCAGTCAAGATGACTAAGGAAGAACAAACGACGAAAGTGAAGCATCGTGCAGAAGAAGCTGCCGAAGAGCGCATTTTAGATTGTTTGTTACCGCCACCGGAAAATGTTTGGGGTGAGAAAGAAGAAGCACAAGATAAGGGAACGCGTCAGAGTTTTCGCAAAAAGCTTAGAGAAGGGACGCTAGACGATAAAGAAATCGAAATTGATGTTGCTTTGCCTCAGGTTGGTGTTGAAATTATGGCTCCTCCGGGTATGGAAGAGATGACTAATCAGCTGCAAGGGATGTTTCAGAACCTATCTGGCTCTCAAAAGAAAAAGAAGACGCTTAAAATTAAAGAAGCATTTAAGCTACTTGTCGATGAAGAAGCCGCAAAACTAGTTAATCAAGAAGAGTTGAAGCAAAGTGCTATCGATGCTGTAGAGCAAAACGGCATTGTTTTTATCGACGAGATTGACAAGATATGCAAACGTGAAGGTAATGCGGGTGGGGCAGATGTTTCTCGTGAGGGTGTACAACGCGATCTATTGCCTTTAGTTGAAGGTTCAACGGTCAGCACCAAACACGGTATGATAAAAACAGACCATATTTTGTTTGTTGCTTCTGGTGCATTCCAAATGTCCAAGCCGTCTGATCTCATCCCTGAACTCCAAGGCCGACTGCCCATCCGTGTTGAATTGACTGCTCTGACCGCGGAAGACTTTATCCGTATATTGACTGAGCCTAATGCCTCTTTGACTGAACAATATAAAGCACTTTTATTGACGGAAGGTGTAGAAGTTGATTTCACTGAAGACGGTATAGAGAGAATTGCTCACGCCGCTTGGCAAGTGAACGAAAAGACAGAAAATATCGGCGCACGCCGATTGCATACTGTGATGGAACGTCTAATGGAAGATATTTCTTATGATGCTTCTGAAAGACAGGGTGAAAAGCTAGTTGTGGATGCTAAGTATGTTAACGAACATTTGGAAGAGCTCGTTGATAACGAAGATTTGAGCCGCTTTATTCTTTAACATTCATTTGTTTGTAGAAAAAAACACCAAAAGCCATCGTTAAGGTGGCTTTTTTGCTTTTGTTCATAGACTGAATATGGAATGCTTAACTCATTCAAGTCATTAAAGTGAACTACCTTTGGAAAAAATCACACTCTACGGTTATCCGACAAGCCCTTACGTGATGAAAGTGGCTTGCTTCCTGAACTATAAACAACTTCCTTATACCTTTGTTCCTGTTGATCCTGTCAACCCTAAACGCATCAAGTTTACAGGGCAAAGACAGGTGCCTGTTTTGTGCATAGGTGATGAATGGCGCACAGACTCAACGCCAATAGGGATATGGATCAATGATAGATTCGCTGATCGAAACATTTTAGGTCACTCTGATGAAGCCGCTGATAAGATCATGGCTATTGACCAATGGGTAAGCAATCAGCTGATTGCTGGTCGGTTCCGTCATGCGGTTGAATGGGAGAATACATGGGATTCTTTACGCAATGGATGGAAGCTGTCTAGAGCGGTAAGTAACGCGACACCTTTAAAAGCCTATGTGCGCTTCATATGGCCCCTTGCCGTTCGAAAAGCCGGTTTTATTGTTGATATCGTCAATGGACTCGATTTACAAGAACCTATCGCTGACATGAGACAAAGGCATTGTGAGGAGTTTGTTGCTCACTTAGCTGATGGGCCTTTCTTAGGTGGAGAGGAGTGTATTTCATTAGCTGACCTATCTGCTTACCCTACCATTGTTTCGGGGCACCTAATGGGAATGCATGCCGACTCCCCTCTATTAAAAAATGAGCACGTTATTGCTTGGTGTCGGCGGGTTCAAGCTGAGTTGCCAAAAAATCCGTTATTGGTACCAGACGAGTTAATTGAGCGTCCTTTACTGTAAACTCGCTCTAGTTTTGCGTCATCATTGATAACTTGCGTTCAACCTCTGGTGGGAAGGTCACTTTTCGCCAGAGCGTATTGCAAAGCTCAGATGTTTGATGCCAATTTTTCTTTAATATCCAATCAATTAAATCATTTGGATCTTGTGGGAACTGAACATGTGTTTTTTGAGAGGTTTCTAACCATTGTTCAATAATTTCAGTATCTAGAGATCCCATCGTTTGGCAAAGTCCCAAATGTTCTAACGTCATCGCATTGGAGAGCTGCTCGAACTGGCCCGCTAATGGTTTTGTTATGAGCCGTTTCCCTAGGTGTAAGCACTCACTTGTTAATTCGAAACCGCAATTAGTGATAACACCATTGCACTCATGTAAGAATTGTCTGAATGCCATTTGGCTTTGGGGGAACCATGAAATGTTCTCGTTCGTCATAGGCTCTTTGATCGCGGGGTGAAAACAAACAAAGTTCTGTTCACTAAGAGGTTCGAGTGCCATCTTGATGTCGTCAATAGATTCGAAAGGGAGGTATACCAGCAAGTAATTCATATGAGAACTACCCATAGGTTGATGATCGATAAAGGGAGGCATGATATTGAAACCAAAGTGATACCAATGAACACCCAGACGAAAGTCTGTCGGTGCATAGTATTTTAAAATAAACCGTTCTATCAAGCCATTACCTGTTTGTGGAATATCTTCAATAAAGGCGGCTTGATGGCTGATTGAAATTGATGGTTTTTGTTGTTGTTTAGCGGCCCATGCTGAAATTGGTTCAAAGTCGTTCAGTACGAGATCGTATTGCGTCAGATCAAGGTGCTTAATGTCTTTCCATAATTGACATAGCTTGGCTTGCCTTATGGTTCTTGTGTGGTTGACTGTGCCTCTATCTGTGACAAAGCTCAAGCCATTGTAAGTGCTGTAAGAACCGAAAACGTTCATATCGAAGTAGCCGTCAGGCTCTCTTCCAGAAAAAATGTAGTCAACTTGTACGTCACTCCTCTTTGCGAATGACTTGGCCATGAGCCTCGCACGAGAAATATGACCATTACCGGTTGCTTGAACACCATAGAGTATTTTCATATTAGCGCTCTATTGTTGTTGGTTAAGCGAGAGAAACAAATAAAAGGCTCGCTATGGCTGTCGTAACGCCGAGAGTAGCGCCCGCTAATACATCTGTGGGATAGTGCACACCTAACAGTATTCTGCTGATACCAATAACACCTGCCCATGCGAATACCAGAGGAGCGAAGACAGGATAGAAATGGGTGATAAGTGATGCCATTAAAAAGGCTGCTGCCGTGTGTCCCGACGGTAAGCTAAATTTATCGGCTGGTGCAATGCGTGCACTGAAATTGTCGAAAAAATCTGATGGGCGTTGGCGCTTCAATGTTTTCTTGAGTGCGATATAGAGCGGTAATTCGAACGTATAAGCAAGTAACGCTGAGTAGGTAAATATCATGCGATGTTCTGCTTGGAATAACCAGAGCATAAGGCAAAACAATAAGTAAACATAACCGTCCCCTGTCCACGATATATGCTTTATGACTCTGCAATTACGATCCGTTGTTTTATTAAAGAACCAGTAAAATATATGTCTATCAAGCTTGCTCATTCGATTCATGTTGTTTACCTCGATGGTAATGACAGAGTTATACTTATTCAGCTATATAAGAAGTTTCTCACTATGGGTTGGTATAAATTTGGCTCCCGGCACTATTTCAATGACGTTTGTCGACCACCATTTTTTGGATTGCTCTAGCCGTATACGCCATGTACTTATATTCGTCATGATCCATGTGAACGTGGGTGGTCACTTATTTATACATTGTGGTATAAGTTAGTCTGACCATGTGAAGGGTAAGTGACAGAACCGTGAAAACTTTATGACAATGGATTGTAGTCGTAGTATTTTTGTCCAAATAGGTGCAACATGCGTCTAGAACTACCATGAGAGACTAATTATGTATTACAACACTTCCGAATTATGTGACCTATTTGCAGACAGCGTCGATGTTGTTGAACCCATTATGATCAATTATGGTGGACGTAGCTCGTTCGGTGGAGAGGTTGTCACGATAAAATGTTACGAGGATAGGGGCGTTATTGACAGTACTCTCGAAGAGAATGGTAAAGGCAAAGTACTGCTGATTGATGGCGGCGGTTCTATGCGTCGTGCATTAATAGACGGAAGTAACGCACAGTTAGCCGTTAACAACGAATGGGAAGGTATTGTGTGTTATGGCAGTGTTAGAGATGTGGATACATTGGAAGATATGGATATTGGTATTATGGGTATCGCATCTATTCCTGTCAGTGCTCCCAGTGACGAAGTTGGGGAGTTAGGGATTGCTGTTAATTTTGGGGGGGTTACCTTTTTACCTGAAGATCATCTATATGCCGATAGCACAGGTATTATATTGTCTCCTGAGCCTTTGGATATTGATTAGGTATTTAGTGAGGCAAAGCTTATTTGATAAAAGCGAGGCCTAAAGTTAAGATATTTTTATCTTTACGCTGTGATTTCACAAGCGTGGTCGCTGATACCACACGGTCTCCTTCTTCGTAATCGATGTACAGTGTTTCCGTTTTCACGCGTTTTATGGTTTCTTTTACTTCACATTTAAAACAGCAACCGCCTTCCGAAATATTGACCAAATGACCTTCTATTTTTTGGTCTTCAGTCGCATTCTCTGTGTGGTAAATCCTTGCTGGGATCTTCGTTGAAGTGCGTCCTTCGCGTCGAAGCTCTTTACTCTCAATTTGTGATGGGAACTTGATGAAGACTAAGCGGGAGGGATGATTTAACTTGCTCAGAACAATAGACTTGAAAGCGCATGCTTGCCCTGACGTTTTCTCAAAAATAGTTCTGATTATTAAAACGACAGAGTCTTCTAGCTGGTCTCTTACATAGCCGTATTTATTGATATCTGGTTGTTCGAGCAGTATAAATTGACCATCTTTGCAACCGATAAGGCGTGTATAAAATCGGTCTCGTGCTATGTTTTGGATCTCGACATCAACGACTTGACCCATCTGCAAATGTTCGGTGAGCGGGAAAGAAGACTCAACATCAACGATCCGAGTTGCCTGCTCCATGGATTACCTCCGAGCGTTCTTCTCATTATTCTTTTCTAGAGCAACACGCTCTGGTATCGAGTAATAATTTAAGCATTGCTAATATCCATCGTCAATACATCTTTGATTTTAGCTTTTTCGGACTTCAGCATTAATAAGCGGTCAATACCCAATGCCACACCGGAACAATCTGGAAGCCCATGTTCTAAGGCAGCAAGTAAAAACTCGTCTATTTGCCTTGTTTGCGCTAGGTCGGCATGATCACGTTCTTTCTCAAATCGTGCTCGCTGCTCTTTGGGATCATTTAACTCATGAAAGCCATTGGCCAACTCGAAACCTTTGAAGTAAACCTCAAAGCGTTCAGCGACCCTTTCATCTTTGTTAGATATACGAGCTAGGGCAGCTTGACTTGCCGGAAAATCATAGATAAAAATAGGGCGTTTTTTCCCTATGTTAGGTTCTACACAATGAGAGAAAAGGAGCTGTAATAGCGTATCCGGATTCGTTTCATACTCGGCAATATTGTCAAAGCCCCGGCTTTGGGCTAACGCTTTAAGGGCGGCTAAATCTGCTGACAGTGGATCAACACCGAGGTTGCTTATAAAGACATTTTGATAAGTGTCTCGTTCGGCTTGGTCGGTGTTTAAGGTTGCTTGTAGCAACGCATCGACTTCGTTCATGAGTTGATGGTTGTCAAAGCCCACTCTGTACCATTCCAAAATAGTAAACTCTGGATTGTGGTAGCGGCCGGCTTCTTCGTTTCTAAACGCCTTGCACAATTGATATATATCACCACTGCCAGCACATAGAAGGCGCTTCATTGCGTATTCTGGCGATGTCTGCAAATACAACGTTTTGGGTATTGGTGAAGATGGATCGATGAATGTCGTGGTAAATGGAAATAATTGAGGGTCTGTAATAGTCGCTTGAGAAAGCAGAGGCGTTTCTACTTCCATGACTTGCCGCTCATTAAAGAACGTTCTTATCTGCGCAAGCAATTGTGCGCGAGATTGGATTTGTTTTAGGGTCGCGTTAGGTTGCCAATTCATCAAAGATAACAAAATGCAGGGATGTTGGGTTTGAATCCACCACCCCTTAGGCTATTAAGCGCTATTTTTGTGCGCGAGAAACGTATTCGCCACTTCTCGTATCGACTTTAATGACTTCGCCAGTCTGTACGAACAACGGAACACGGACAACGGCACCCGTTGCAAGCGTTGCTGGTTTACCGCCAGTTCCTGCTGTATCGCCTTTAAGGCCAGGATCAGTCTCTGTTATTTCCAACTCAACAAAGTTCTGTGGTGCGACAACAATAGGTGAGCCGTTCCATAATGTAATGGTGCAAGTGTCGTTCTCAACGAGCCACTTTTTATTCTCACCGACTGCCGCTTCGTCTGCTGGTATTTGCTCGAAGGTTTGGCTATTCATAAAATGCCAGAACTCACCATCGTTGTACAAATAATCAAGGTCAACGTCCATGACATCAGCCCCTTCAACGGTATCACCAGATTTAAACGTTTTTTCTAATACCTTACCTGAGATGAGTTTACGTATTTTAACGCGATTAAAGGCTTGGCCTTTCCCCGGCTTTACATATTCGTTTTCTAAAACGTTGCATGGTTCGCCATCGAGCATTATCTTAAGGCCCGCTTTGAATTCGTTTGTGCTGAAATTAGCCATGATTTCCTCTAAACATTGAATATTATGTAAGGACATAAATTAATTGGAACAGATGATACCTAAAATTGCAGTACAAGTTGAGAGGGATTGGCAAAAAGAGTTAGCAAGTAGCTTTGTGAGTCCTGCTGAACTTTTGAAATACCTCCAATTGAACCCCGATGAATTCATCGAAGATATGAAAGCACGTGAATTATTTCCGATGCGTGTGCCAGTGCCATTTGCTCAGAAGATGGAGAAGGGTAACGTGGATGATCCGTTATTCAAGCAAGTCTTTACACAGGCAGAAGAATTTATTGAAGCATCAGGCTTTGTTAGTGATCCATTGCAAGAACATGACAATCATGTCGAAGGTCTGCTGCATAAATATGAGAGTCGTGCATTGCTTATTGTTCGTGGTGGCTGTGCGGTTAATTGTCGGTACTGTTTTAGAAGAGATTTCCCTTATGCTGGGAACAGTATCAATAAAGCTGGTTGGTTAAAGATACTGGGTTATCTCAAACAGGATACGAAAATCAACGAAGTCATTCTATCGGGTGGCGACCCGTTGATGGCAAAAGATGATTTTTTATCTTGGCTAGTGACTCAAATTGAGTCAATTCCTACCATCACTAGAATCAGGATACACACGCGGTTACCTGTGGTGATCCCTTCTAGAATAACACCTGAGCTTATCGAATGGTTTACCAGATCACGACTCAAACCCGTGATGATCTTGCACATTAATCATGCGAATGAGATTGATGCTACGATCATCGAGAAAATGAAGTTATTGAGGCAAGCCGGTGTGACTCTGCTCAATCAAGCTGTGTTGTTGAAGGGAATAAATGATGACGCGACATCACAAGTGGCATTGAGTGAATCATTATTTGACGCGGGTGTTCTTCCTTACTATTTGTACATGCTAGATAAGGTTAGAGGTGCTAGTCATTTCGATATAGAAGAAGCTCAGGCAAAACGTATCGTTAGAGAGTTAATAAAACGCTTACCGGGCTTTTTGGTTCCCAAACTCGTTCGAGAGATTGGTGGCCAGCCCGGTAAAACGCCGATTGATCTGAATCTTTGTCCTTAAATAGGTTAAAGCGGTCAGGCAAAAGTATTGATATTCGACCCGACAGAGATGTCTGGCGCATTTTGTGCCACTTCTCCAGCTGACTCGATAAGTTCGACTGCCTGTTGTCCCAGATCACTTATTTGCTCATTTGCAAGCTGTGCTGTACGCAGTGCCGCTGAAGAAGCGCCAGCTGCTGAACCTGCAACACCTTCAAGTGCCATAGATCCTCCTCGCTTGTGAAGCGTTACAAAAACAGGCAAAATTACCCGCCTTCGGTATGATATCGACAACCATTACGGAAACTTTAGAAATTTTTCATGCAAAGTGTCATTCAATCTTTAAAACAAAACTTAAAAGTCATCTATCGAAAGGCAGTTGACGCCGACAATCGTTTAAAAAAGTTGCAACAGTCTGGTTTGGGAAAGCATGGCAAGATATTTGTCGAAGAAGCTGGCTTTACAGTGGAGAGCAGATTGTTTTTGCCATACGTTCAAGAACTGTCAGATGATATAGAAGCTTTAGAAGAGCTTGCAGAAGAAGAGTTGCAAGCTGCTCTAGTACCAGTCGTTAAAAAAATTGAGCATATGCATTTAACCCTAACGACTTTTGATAAAAGCAGTAGTTAGATTGAATGCTTTTAACCTTAGTTGAGTGAGCAGTTATTCATGTGACTTGGGATTAAACGCTATATATACATAAAAAAAACCGTGAGATAGCTCACGGTTTTTTTATGTCACTATGCGTTCCTAGAGTGTGTCTTTATCTACTCTTAAATCATGAAAGGCACTGTAAAACCAGTCTTTTAACATTTGCTTTTCATATCTCAGGCTTTGGTTTCTTGGAACTACCAAAGTACGATTTTGGAAATCTAAATCTTTTATGTCTTCCTCTCCAGAGCGTATTACATTGCCTCTCGCGTCTGTTAATGTATAACTAAACTCAATACTCGGGTAATCAATAGTATCGATAATCCGTAAGTCGAGAGCGTTATTGCCAATAGAAGGAAAGCCTGGACGAAAAGAAACAGCGGTGCCGGCAAATTGGACGCGCCCAGCCAAATCAAGATTTGTAACGACAAGCGACAATGTTTGATCTTCTGGCATGTCACGCATTAAACGAACCATGTATTTTTCGATGCGTTTAAAGGTATTTTTAGCGAAGCGTTTACGTGATTCATTGACTGGTCGAATATCGCTATAGTCTTCGTATGACTGCCACTCGATTTCTACTTTAGCTAATGATGGTGTTGCGATAAGCATGGATGCTAATAACGCAGGTGCAATTAAATATTTTTTCATGATAAATGCCTCATTCCTACAAATCAGGTTGCTATTAGATTTACAGGCCTTAGTGCTTTAAAAAAGCCTACAGTACAAATATACCTCATTAGAGTGAATCTAGCCTGAATTACGTTCAATTTGTACATATTTTATACGGTGATGGTGCTGCTGAGCTTTTCCCTCAATAGAAGTTATTTAATACCAATCACTTTATTGGATAGATTGGTATAAGTTCTACCAATTAATATACCAAATGGTATCACCTGAAGGTACGAACACATTTTTTTACAATCGTACATGTCATATTCTTAATCGCTGGCCTTACGCGTGAATCGATACTTTCCTGTTACTCGCTTAAACAAGGTGGTTTATTAAAATTAACATAAAAACAATATGTTAGCTGTTTTTGTGTTTGAATCGTGCTCATTAAATTACGCAATCTATATTCTCTCTTTTGCCTATCGCTCTTTGGTGGTATACCAATAAAATATACCAAAATGTTAAAATGGTGTGAGTTTTGTGTTGACAATTGGTTTCTTGACTGGTCTATTAAATATAGACAAAGACGCTTTTATAAAAATAGAACACGAGACGTCCCTAAGGAGGGTTAATAATGGAACCGGCACATAAAGTATTCCGCTCAAAAGCCTATCGCTCTGCGTTAAGCAAGGTGCGGCCTTTGATTTTATCTAGTCTTGTTTTGCCTGCTGTTGGTGTTGTGCCGACGGTTGTAGCTCAAGAAGCTGCTGACAAAGATGATGAGGTTGAAGTTATAGAGGTTCGCGGTATTCGCAAAACGATACAGGACTCTATTAGCATTAAGCGTGAAGCGACGACCATTGTCGACGGTTTATCTGCTGACGATATTGGTGACTTGCCGGCATTATCAATTGGTGAAGCAATTGAAACCATTACTGGGGCAGCCTCACACCGTGAACAAGGCGGTGCGACAGAGATTTCGATTCGTGGATTAGGGCCGTTCTTAGGTTCGACTATTATCAATGGACGCGAAGCTACCAATGGTAGTGGTGACCGTTCAGTAAACTTTTCTCAATTCCCATCAGAGCTATTCAATGCGATTAAAGTGTATAAAACGCAAGAAGCGAGCTTGATTGAAGGTGGCGTATCAGGACAGATAGCGCTTGAAACGCTTAAGCCACTTGACTATGACAATACGCGCTTTCAGTTTGAAGCGAAAGGAAATTGGAACCCCGACAACAATCAATTAGAGAACCCAGAACGAGACTTTGGCTCACGTTTGACTGCCAGCTATGTTGACCAGTTCGAATTTAAGAATGGTAGTCGATTAGGTGTTTCTATTGGTGCTCAGCAAAATATAACCACTAACCCAGAGCAAGAAGCGCGTTCTACGAGTACGTTTAGGGATTGTCGCTTTGACCCCAATTCATCTGCGGGTATCTTTGCATCGGGTAACTGTGACTCGGGTGATGGTGATTTGGCACTCGAAGTCGATCCGGAAACTGGTGTCGCGCCTGATGCCAACACGCCATTTATTTTGGCGTCTAGCTCGCGTTCTTTCCGCCAAAATATTACTGATGATGACCGCGACTCGGTTTTTGCTGCGATTCAGTTTCAACCTAATGAAAAATTAGATATCAATATTGATTATCAGACATCGGACAGAACATTTACTGAGGTCCGTAATGACTTGGTTTTTGCTGAAAACAGGCGTATTGATGCGCCAGACGTAGACCGTGAAGGTCGCCTACCTGTTGACTTGTCATTTGGTGAGAATGGATCACTGTTTGCTTTTACTGCACTACAGCGTATTGAAACGAACAGTACTTATGCTGAGCGTTCTGAAGAATACGATGGTGGCGGGATCAATATCGAATACCAATTGAATGATGTATTGAAGATTTCTGCAGACTACTCAGTTTCTGAGACAGAACGACGCGAAATCATTATTCAAACACGTTTACAGTCTGAACCGGATGATATTTTTGGCAACCCTGTCCCAGGGGCTGCGGATAGTGGCCGAGTAGAGACAGCCACCGAAATTGCTCAAAACGGCAATATAGTCCCTATTTTCACTGTGCGTAACTTTGATGTTAATAATCATGACCTCTTTGCCGACGCAGCGCGTACCCGTGTGGATCTAAACCAATTTAGAAATAACAAAATTACCGCTTTTAGATCTGACTTTGAGTATCTAGCGGACTTCGGTGCGATTACTCAAATCAAAGGTGGATTCCGTGTATCTACTCTAGAGTTTGATAGTGCACCTCGTGCGAGAGATCAGTTTACTTTTGATGACGATGACATTGCCGCTGTGAGCGAAGCTTGCCGCAACAATGTATTTCCAGAGCGTGGTTTCTTAAGTGAGGGCCGGACAGGTAACCTCATTACTAATGTTGATGACAACGGTAATGTTATTGAGCAAGGAACGGGTAATACCTTTGCTACTTTCGATGCACTATGTTTGGCAAGAGAATTCTTGGGTGAAGATCCTGTGGTGCCGGGACCGGGTCTCACTACTCAAAACGTTGACGTCGAAGAAGATACAACAGCGGTTTATCTTCAGGCTGACTACAACACTGAAATAGCTGGCTACACAGTCAGAGGTAATTTCGGGTTACGTTATATTGATACCGAGGTCACATCCAATGGCTTGCGTGGACCTCTTCAAACTGTACTGAATGATGAAGGTGGCATTAGTGATATCGTTGAAGTCGATGGTGCAGAGTTAATAACAGTAACGGGTGGAGGTGACTATCAAGAGTTTCTTCCAAGCTTCAGTGCTGTTATCGATGTGCGAGACGATGTTTTGGTTAGAGCGGGCGTTTTCCGCGCTTTATCTCGTCCTGATCCATCAAACTTGGGTTTTGGTCGTAACTTTAATGGTTTAAGTGAAGAGAGTGCTGACGGTGGTGGTATTGATAACATCTCTGAAGCCGTGGGTGAAGCGAACGCTAACGGTAACCCTTTCCTTGATCCGCTAACTTCTTGGAACTATGACTTCGCTGTTGAGTGGTATCCTAATGCAGATACAATTTTAGCAGCTGGTCTTTACTATAAGGTGTTTGAAGGTAATTTTGAGAATGTTATTCAAACTGAAGAATTCATCGTTGACGGTGTTGCCTTTGATGCGCTTGTGTCTACGCAAGAAACTGACAGTGATACCAGTGAGATACTGGGCTTTGAGTTAACAGCTTCTCATGCGTTTAGTTATCTACCTGGTTTTTGGAGCGGGTTTGGTACAAAGTTAAGCTATAACTATGCGGATTCGAATTTTGAGTTTGAAGATGGACAGTTTGGCTCAGGTAGCGTGGTAAATGGTTCTGACATTGTAGAGCGAGTGGGCATAGTACAACCTGCTAATGTATTCGGCTTCTCTCAGCATGTGGCTTCAGCTCAACTTTACTATCAAGTTGGTGGATGGAATGCACAGCTAGTTTATAAATATAGAAGTGAGTACTTCCAGCAATTCATTTCTACGCCAGGTAATTTACGGTTTATCGGTGATACGGGTGTTTATGAAGCTCGTGTGAGCTATCGTCTGAATGATCACTGGAAATTCTCTGCTGAAGTCATCAATTTATTTGATGAACCCAGACGTCAATTTAACCCGAATAGAGACAATTTATCTGAAGTCAATATCTATGGACAACGTGTATTTGCTGGGGTGCAGTACAAGTTCTGATAGTAGGCTCCCTTTAATGGAGGAACGCAAAAGGACATTGATTCCTCCATTTATTCCGAAGAGTGGGTGATACAAAGAAAGAGGGTTTACGATAGCGTTAATCCCTTTTATGCAGATTTAATATAGTTATTCATTGGAAATTGGTATTTAAATTGGTATAAAGTTTTCTTATATGTATCTTTGAGTAAACTGATAACGTGGCTGAATCAAAACAAAATATGAACGACAAACGCCTTTACCACACTGTGGCACAGCAGATTATCAAGCTGATTAAGGATGGTGATTTTCCACCTGGTAGTCGACTACCGGGAGAAAGGGACCTCGCTGAAAAGCTTAATGTTAGCCGAGTAACTGTGCGAGAAGCTGAAATTGCATTAGAAGCGAAAGGGTTGCTTGATATTAGGACTGGCTCTGGTGTCTATGTACTTAACCCAGATGTTGGCTCTTCTCGTTATTTGCCTGATGTCACTGCATTTGAGCTAACAGAAGCGCGTTCGCTGATTGAATCTGAAGCTGCGGCTTTAGCAGCAACCACGATTACTGATGAAGAGCTAGACAAGTTAGATGCTATTGTTAAGGACATGGAGTCTGAAGAAACACCTGATGGTGCCTTGGGACACGATAGTGATCAGCAATTTCATATGACCATAGCCAGAGCCACTAAAAATCAAGCTATGGTTGATATGGTGGAACGACTTTGGTTGATCCGGGCTGAAATACCAAGAATCAAAATGTCTTATGACTCCATTTGTGGTTTGGATCCTGAAGGGCGCCTTGAAGAGCATAGAGAAGTTGCTATTGCTATTAGAGCGAGAGATCCTTCAAGAGCAAGGCAAGCTATGCGTAAGCATTTTACCTGTATCATTGAGGCGTTACTGAGAGTAACCGAAAAGCAAGAAATGGAAGCTATCAAGCGTAAGGCCAATGAAAGTAGGGAACGCTATTTGGTCAATAACGAACGTCTGTAACCCCTCTTTAATATCTTCATTTCAGCACAGTACAACCCCATGTACTGTGCTTTTCCATAGAATACCTCTGTTATTACCAATAAAATAAAATTGGACTAATTTATTTGTTGTCCAATTTGTTTTTTTTGATTATGATTGGTTTGTGAGAAATCATTTACATGAGATGTTCTATGAATAACAGTCAGTTCGGCTTTAAACATTCAGTCATGTTGCTACTCAGCATCATTGCGTTATTGTTCGGTGCTGCACATCGTGCCTTAGCTGCTGAATACTTAGTTCACGACCAAAAAGGTTTCAATGCATCTATACCTAAACTAGAGCCTGGCGATGATCTGATACTCGCAAATGGTCTATGGGAAGATGTTGAATTGGTATTTGAAGCTCGCGGTACAATGGATAAACCAATTTCATTGAGAGCTGAAACCTCTGGCAAAGTTTTAATCTCAGGCGTTTCCAATCTTCGTTTAGCCGGAGAGCACTTGATTGTTAAAGGGTTGGTTTTTAAAGATGGTTATAGTCCGACAAAAGCCGTTGTTTCTTTTCGCAAAGATAACAAGGCTTTTGGCCACCACATTCGCTTCACTGAAAACGTTATAGAGGGTTTTAATAAGCCTAACCGCCAAGATGAAGATTCATGGATTGTGTTACATGGCAAAAATAATCGTGTTGATCACAATCATATTGTTGGAAAGACGAATAAAGGCCCTTCGCTTATCGTTCGGCTCAATGCAAAACAAAGCGAAGAGAATCACCACCTCATCGATCACAATTACTTTGGGCATAGACCAACATTGGGCGGAAATGGCGGCGAAACGATGCGTATCGGTGTTAGCCAGACTTCGCGAGTAAGCTCCTATACCCAAGTGTTTAGAAACTACTTCGAGCATTGCGATGGTGAGGTTGAGATTATTTCTAATAAGTCTGAGAGAAACACCATCAGCGAAAATGTATTTTATGAATCACAAGGCTCGGTTGTTTTCCGTCATGGTGGGCATAATGTCGTTTCTCGCAATGTATTTTTTGGTAATGGAAAGCCAAACACTGGTGGTGTCCGAGTAATCAACAATGATCAACAGGTATTCGATAACTACTTTGAGGGGCTAAGAGGACAAAAATTCAATGCTGGTTTAACCATAATGAATGGTGTGCCGAACTCTCCTCAAAATCGATATCATCAGGTTGATGGTGGCATTATTCGTAATAACACCTTTATTGATGTTGATCATATTGGTTTGGGTGTGGGTAGTGACCAAGAACGAAGCGCTGCGCCAGTTAATACCAGTGTTTCTAATAACTTGATTACGTCGACGAATAAAGCGCTTGTCGGTATTTTTGATGATATTTCCGGTATTACCTTCAAAGGCAACGTGTCTAGTGACAAAAATGCTCATTCACTGAAAGCCAAGGTGGTCTCTAAGTTAGCACTTGAAAGAGCAGATAACGGACTTTTGTATCCTAAAAAGCGTATAAAAGCTGGCGCATCAAGAGATCTTAACCCAATCAAACGTAAAGACACCGGAATAAGTTGGTATCCCAAGCCAAAAAGGGATATTCCTGATGTAGCAGCAAAGCCTGTCATTGCCACCGCAGCAGCACTAAAAGAAGCGGTGATGTTATCGTCAGATGGTGACGTTTTGGCACTAACGCAAGGTACTTACCATTTGGTAGAACCCTTAGTTGTTAATCATCGCTTGATCATCAAAGCTGTCGCTAATGCTCAGCCCGTTATCCGTGTAGAAAACGGCCCTGCATTTGCGTTGTTGGCAGGCGCAGATCTGCACATTGAAGGTGTTAATTTTGAGCAGGCCAATCAAATATTTCCGGTCATTTATGCGCCGGGCTATCGCTACGATGGTAAGTATTCACTAACACTCCATAATGTCAGCGCTAAAGGTCATGCGGAATCGAACAATGGGCCTTTTTTAAGCAGCTCTTCTGAATCTTTTGCAGATCGCATTAACGTCACGGGGTTATCGGTACAAGACTGGAATGCGCCTGTCTTTATGTTAAATGCGCAAGGGCTTAACGGCTGGTACTTAGCCGATCGATTGCAAATCAGTGACTCTACGTTTACGAATGTACAAGGACCAATTGCTGACTATGGTCGTGACGGTCGTGACGAAAGTACATTTGGTCCTTCATTCCAACTTATTAACTCGACATTAAACAACGTAAAGCAGGTGCTTAAGTTAGACGGTATTGATGGTTTTGATTATTCGGGCAATCAAATAACAGATAGTGGTGAGGCGGCAGTTCAACAACGGGTGTTGGGTTATCCCTTTATTATGCAGGGTAATACGGCAACAAATACTGGAAAGGTCAGCGTGTTGGGCCGTGACGGTGATGTTTTTGATTTTACTGATAAGTAAGGCGTATTCAGGATGAGATGGTCAATATTCAGTTTTTTATTTGCAGGTTTGATAGTCACTCAGGTAGTGACTGCACAGCCAACACTGTTGGTGACAGAAGAAGCGCTGAAGACATTTGCTGAATCAAAAGCGACACCTAAGTTATTTGACAAAGCATACCAAAAAGCCGTGGCGCGTGTTGAACGCAGCATGGCTGAAGGGATTATCGTTCCTACACCTAAGGATGCTGGTGGGGGATATACCCATGAGAGGCACAAAGAAAATTATAAGGTCATGCATGACGCAGGCATTTTGTATCAAATCGATGGTGATGCAAAGTATGCGAAGCATGTCTATCAGATGTTGGATGCTTACGCTGATGTTTATCCTACTTTGCCATTGCATCCAGAACGCAAAAACCAAAATACCAAAAGTGATGGAATTGGCGCAGGTAAGTTGTTCTGGCAAGGCCTTAATGAAGCGGTTTGGCTGGTTTATACCATTCAGGGCTACGCGGCTATTGTTGATACTTTGGATGAAAAAGCCAAAAACAAAATCGAGACTCGGTTATTACGCCCGGTTGCTGACTTTTTATCATTAGAATCTCAAGACACTTTTAGGCGTATTCATAATCACGCCACTTGGTCTGCGGCTGGTGTTGGAATGACAGGCTATGCAATAGGTGATCAAAAGTTGGTTGATCGAGCCATATTAGGTCTAGACGGAGACAGGAAAACAGGCTTTTTAGCACAGATGGAACAATTGTTTTCGCCAGACGGTTATTATACTGAAGGCCCTTATTACCAGCGCTATGCTTTGATGCCGTTCGTTGTTTTCGCGCAAGCTATTGATAACAACGAGCCTGAAAGAAAAATCTTTGAATTTAGAGACGGCATTCTGCCTAAAGCCATCGACGCGACGATCCAATTAAGTTATCGAGGTAAATTTTTCCCTATCAATGATGCCATTCGAGAAAAAGGGCTTAACACTATTGAGCTCGTTTACGGTTTGTCGATTGCTTACGGTTTGACTAAGTCACCGGAATTATTGTCCATTGCTGAAATACAAGGAACAACGGTTCTAACTGGTGAAGGTTATGCACTGGCGCAGGCAGTCGACGAAGGTAAGGCTGAGCCATTCAATTTCAAAACCGTATTATTCAGAGATGGCGAAAACGGCGATCAAGGTGCGCTTGCTGTCATGCGCATGGGAGATACGCCTGATGCGCAAACGTTGGTTGTTAAAAATACGTCCCAAGGCTTTGGCCATGGACACTTTGACAAGCTCTCTTATCAGCTATACGACGGTGGTAACGAAATTGTTACTGACTATGGTGCTGCACGATTCCTTAATGTCCCTTCTAAATACGGCGGTCGTTATTTACCTGAAAATAGAACTTGGGCCAAACAAACCGTCGCTCACAATACGTTAGTGGTTAACGAGACCAGTCAGTTTAAGGCTGATTGGCGAGAAGCACAGAAATATTGGCCGACCATTGACTATTTTAGTGCGAGTGATGACGTCAATGTTGTGTCCGCCACCATGGAAAATGCCTATCCGGGCGTTGTTTTTAACCGCACGCTCATGCAATTACGAACTGAGGGCACCGCCGCCCCGGTTATTGTTGATATCGTGAATGGCCACAGTGAAACCCCTGCGCAGTTTGATTTGCCTCTCTATTTTGACGGACAGCTAGTAGAACTAAGTGGCAACTTAAGCATGAACACGACACAAGTGAGTGCTTTAGGTGATAAGGACGGCTACAAACACCTTTGGGTTGATGGACAAGGTGAATTAGGCGAAGAAACAGCAAAGTATACTTGGTTGAAGAGTGGTCGCTTTTATACCAATCATATGAATGCCCCTAAAGATGCGAGCGTTGCACTGGTTCGTACAGGTGCTAACGATCCAAATTTCAACTTACGTAATCAGCAAGGGTTTATTTTTAGAGCGCCGGCGGACATGAATGAGGTGACATTTGTTTCTGTCATTGAGCCACACGGGATTTACGACCCTGCGGCTGAGTTTACTGCCGACAGCGCTAGTCAAATCACATCAGTCTTACATGAAAAGCATGGTGAGTACGATCTGGTCAGTATTGTATTCAAGCATGGGCAGCAGACTGTTATCGCTATATCTAATAACGCGAATAAAGATACCAAACATGAAGTTCGTTTCTTAGGTAAGAAGTATCAATGGTCTGGTTACTACCAAGTATTTAGCGCAACACAACGTTAGAAATCAAATGGTGCTGCTATTAGCAGGCAGCCAACGAGGAGATGTAACAATGATAATAAAAAACATGAGGTGGCTTTTAGTTAGCATGGTGGCGTTAGCAACCATGATTAACTACATAGACCGCAACGCTCTTGCGTTAATGTGGCCAGCTATGGGGCCAGATCTCGGCATGGATAAGGAAGACTATGCTTATATTCTGCAGTTTTTTCTTATCTCCTATGCAATAGGCCAAGGTGCATTCGGTAAGATATTCGATGTTATCGGTACCAAAATGGGGTTCTTTGTCTCTATTTTTATTTGGTCCGTTTCAATTGGACTGCATGCCGTTGTCAAATCTGTTAGCGGGCTAAGTATCTTAAGAGCCACACTTGGTTTTGGCGAGGCAGGTAACTGGCCTGGCGCAACCAAATCTAATGCGGAATGGTTTCCGGTTAATGAACGAGCATTTGCACAAGGCATTTTTAATTCGGGCGCCTCTATTGGCGCCATTATCTCCGCACCATTAATCACACATCTTTATCTCGCCTACGGTTGGCAATTGACTTTTATCATCATTGCAGCACTTGGAGCGTTATGGATTGTTCCTTGGATGATTTTGTACAAGTCAGGCCCTAAAACACACCCTTGGGTGAGTGAAGAGGAAAGAGAACATATTATCAGTGGTCAACCGTTGCCTTCTGCAGAGGACGAAATATCCGAGGATGAATATGTTCCCAGTTGGTTTGAAATGCTGAAGCATCGCCAAAGCTGGGCCATTATTTTATCTCGTTTCTTCCTTGACCCTGTGTGGTGGTTGTTTGTTGCTTGGCTGCCTCTTTACTTGGCAGAAGAGTTTGGTTTCGATATTGAACAAATTGGTCTATTTGCGTGGGTGCCTTACGTAGGTGCAGCGCTAGGTGCTTTCTTTGGTGGGTGGTTAGCTGGTGAATTGATGCGCCGAGGAGCAACCGTGAATAGGTCACGTAAGACCTGTATTGTTGTCGGTTCGGTCCTTATGTTGCCTGCCCTTATATTGACGTCTATGGCATCGACCCCTTTGCTTGCTGTTCTGTTAATTGCTGTTATTTTATTCGGATTCCAAGTGATTATCGGCAATTTGCAAACACTGCCTAGTGACTATTTCTCGGGCAAGACAGTCGGTTCTATCGCTGGTCTTGGTGGGACGGCTGCTATCGGTGGTGTCTTGGTTTTCACTTGGTTAATTCCTGTATTAACCGTTAATTCTTACGCACCTGCTTTCATTATTGGTGCCATTTTAGTGCCCTTATCTGCACTAGCAATATTTGTACTCGGTGGTCGCATCGAGCCTGTTCAACCCAAGTAATTTTGAATTTACTTCTAGCTAGGAACTCGCTATGAAACTTAAAAATAAAACGGCAGTTGTTATTGGTGGCGGTCGTGATATCGGTCGCTCAGTCTCCATTTCTCTTGCAGCAGAAGGAGCCAATGTTGTTGTCAATTATCAAAATGACAAGGCGTCTGCAGAAGAGACCGTCAGTATTATTACAGCAGCAGGTGGTAAGGCTATCATTTGCCAAGCTGACGCTACTAAGCTAGACGATATGCAGCGCTTAGTTGATTTAACATGCGAGACTTACGGTGACGAGATTCACGTATTAGCTAATGTCGTCGGTGGTTTAGTGGCTCGTAAAGCATTGGCAGAAATGGACGAAGCGTTCTTTGATCACGTTATGCGCTTGAACGTGCATTCTGTTTTCTTTGCTACTCAAGCTGTTGCGCCTAAGATGCCAGAAGGTTCGTCCATTGTTAACTTTGCATCTCAAGCAGGGCGTGATGGTGGTGGCCCTGGCGCTGCTGCTTATGCGACAAGTAAAGGTGCAGTAATGGCATTTACACGTAGTATGGCAAAAGAACTCGGCAAACAAGGGGTTCGCGTTAATGCTATTTGTCCAGGCATGATCAATACCTCTTTCCATGATCGCTTTACTAAAGATGCTGTACGAACCATGGTTGCCGGTGCAACACCGTTAGGTCGTGAAGGTAAGCCAGATGAATGTGCGGGGCTAACCGTTTATTTAGCTTCCTCAGATTCAAGCTTTATCAATGGTGCCTGTATAGACATCAATGGTGGCACCTTGTTCTCTTAATCGAACTATCCAATAAAGAGTAGGCCAGTCAGAAAAGGCTGGCCCTCACAACTAACAGTAAAAACCATGCCTATTTTGTTGAATAAAAATGAGAGCGTTGTTGTTTTAGGTGAGGCCATGATCGAGTTGTCAGGGATTACCGAAAATAGCGCTTCTATTGGTGTCGCTGGCGATACATTTAATACAGCTGTTTACTTAGCTCGACAAGATGTCGATGTGCAATACGTTACCGCGTTAGGTGTTGATCAATTTAGTGATCGTATTCGCCGAGCGCTAACAGCAGAGCATATAGGGACAGATTGGATCAGGACTATCCCAGAGCGAATACCAGGGCTTTATGCGATTAGTGTTGATGACGAAGGCGAACGGTCATTTGATTACTGGCGTCGTAAGAGTGCTGCTCGAAAGTTGTTTGAAGCTGAAGGCATTGAAGAAGTACTAACGTCTATATCTTCGACAGGGCTCCTTTATATTTCAGGTATTACCTTATCGATAATGCGTGATCGTATATATGAGCTAACTGCTTTGGCTGAGCGTGTTAGAGAAAATGGTGGCCATGTTGTTTTTGATACCAATTACAGGCCGAAAGGGTGGTCATCGCAAGAGCAAGCGATGTCAATAATCTCACGTTTCGCTCCTTTCGTTTCTATTGCTTTACCGACCTTAGAAGATGACTGTGCACTCTTTGGGTTGAAGGACGCAGTCGAATGTGCAGAAAAGTGGCAAGGCTTCGGTGCGAGTGAAGTGGTAGTGAAAGCGGGAGGAAAGGGAGCGTATTTGCCTAATGAAGGTTGGATTGTACCACCCAACGTTATAAAACCTCTCGATACGACAGGAGCAGGTGATAGTTTTAATGGCGGTTACCTTGGTGCACGGATTAAAGGTGCCGAGCCTTCTGATGCAGCACTCGCTGCTCACAAGCTTGCAGCGAAAGTGCTTATGACGCCGGGGGCTATCCTCAAGAAAGAAGTTTGAGATTATTAAAGGAGCTTTGCAGATGAAATTTGGGACACAAGGCAAGCGAATTTCATTGCTTTGCCCTTTGATACTATTGGTCGTATCAAACCTAACATTGGCTGGACCGATTAATAACTCGGGGTTCGAACTAGGTTTAACAGGGTGGCAGCAGATCGATAAAACAGGCGCTGCTGTCAAATTGTCAAATGAATCTAAAACAGGTTCGCATTCACTGAAAATTCTTGCTGAGGGTGGGAGCGCGCAGCAAAAAGTCATCCTCTCACCTAATACCCAATACGAACTTAAAGCTGATATTAAAGGGGCAGGCTTAATAGGTATTAAAGTGGGAGACAAAATATTCTTTGACCGTTTTAAAAAATCAAAGAATTGGACGAGCCAGTCAGTTTTTTTCAATAGCGGAAAAGCAAATCATGGTTTTCTATTTGCGTCATTTAATCGCAGTGAAGGTCGTTTTGATAACTTTGTTTTGCAGCCAACTCAACAACGCAATAAACAAAGTGTCAGTGTAGTGAAAAACGGTGAAACGGGTTATAGGCTGTCACCTGATTTGCCGCCTGGACAGAATTTTGACTTACTAGGGTGGTCACTTAACTTGCCCTCTGATGACGATAATAACGGTAAGTCAGATAAGATTGGCGAAAGCAAGCTCTCTCAAGGTTATACCAATTCTAAGTATTTCTATACTGGCAGCGACGGTGGCATGGTAATGATCGCTACCGTTGGTGGTGCCAAGACATCTAAAAACACTAAAAATGTTCGTACTGAGCTTCGTGAAATGCTGCGTCGAGGCGATAAGCGTATTAATATGCGTGAAGATTCAGGGAAGCCGAATAAAAATAATTGGGTTTTCTCACATCAGCCAGAATCTGCTCATGCGCTAGCGGGTGGTGTTGACGGTAAGTTGAGTGCTACTTTGGCTGTGAATCGTGTCACTGAGACGGGTAAGCCGCATGAAGTTGGCGTGGTTGTGATAGGACAGATACATGCGAAGCATGACGAACCAATTAAAATATTCTATCGTAAAATGCCTGGTCACAATCGTGGTGCAGTTTATGTGTCGCACGAACCGGTTGATTCTGAGGATGATTTTTATAACTTGCTAGGAGACTATGCCAACACGAAAACTGATCCAATGGATGGTATAGCACTCGATGAGACTTTCAGTTATGACATCATCACCAAGGGAGCAGAACTAAGGACGATTATTCGACAAGACGGAAAAGTGCTTGCCTCAGTGACCATTGACCAGAGCAAGAGTGGTTATGGAGAAGCTGATGACTATATGTATTTCAAAGCAGGGGTTTATAACCAGAACTCTAGCGGGGATCCTGATGACTATGTTAAAGCGACTTTTTATGAACTGGAGGCAAGCCATTAAGGCTTGTTTGAGCTGCTTTTAGACTGCCCGCGCAGAGTTATTAAAAGCGCTACCGGTCGGCATATAGCCCACACAGTGCATATTGCTGCAAATGACACTAGTAGCCACCCTAAGTCTGGATGAAACAGGCGTATTCCCGTTATTGTTGTTTCAAAGCTAGCCGGTATGCTGACAAGGCTAACCCAAGCCCCTATCAACAATGGAAAAGAAGGTAGAATTGTCCAAGACAGCACTCGTCGGTTGAAGTGAGCTCTTTCACCTTGATAGGAATGGATATGTGTGACAAATCGGATTATCCAGTACAAAACTAAGAGTATTAATGTGATGAGTGTGCCGAGGACTACTTTTGCTTCAATATAGCTTTTTGAGGTCGGCTTGGGGCTGCCAATAACAAGCGATAGAACCCCTTTAGTCATCATATCTAAATCCCCTTTTATGTAACCAAGTCCAGCATTCGTCATAATCACCACACCTACTCTGTTGGTAGGATCAAAGCCAATTCTAGCCATGAAACCAGCATTCCATCCACCATGCATTAATATAGGCTGTTCTAATGTTCCATGAGACTCTAAGCCTATGCTATAGCGATTTCCGCTACCCAGAGTTGGGCCTTCAGCTAAGCTCTGTCGCCAGAAGTTTGGGATTTTCTCGTTTCCGCCGGTGAGTGATATAAGGTAATTTGCCATATCTAGCGCACTGGCATAAATACCTGTCTCTGGATTGTTGGAAGACCCCAATGGTATCTGGTGAGTGACTGGAGAAGTAAACCAATAACGATGAGGCGTAGCCACATTGGGTTGTCCCATGCCGAAAAAGCGAGCTGTCTTCATATCGAGAGTGTCAAAAACCCTATGTTGAATTGCTGCTTCGTAAGGCTTTTTCTCTAGCTGCTGGATGATCATACCGAGAATGCGGTAATTGTCATTGTTGTAGCTGAAAGTCGTTCCTGGCTCCGCATGCAAGCGAATACTTTTTAGACGTCTGACAGATTTTTCTAGAGCGTCAGGTGAACGCGCTTGATCTGCTAGTAGCGTATTGCCGTCGTATGATGAAAACCCACTCGTGTGATTGAGTAGTTGGCGAATGGTTATGGTGTCCGAAAGGTGTGAGTCTTTCGTGCGAAACCAAGGTAAGTGCTTAACAACAGGGTCATCAAAGTTGATAAGCCCTTCCTCTATCATTTGAAGTATTGCGATACCGGTGAACGACTTTGATACTGAAGCTAATGCAAATAATGTCGCAGGGGTCACAGGCCCAGCGCTGGGACCCACTGAACCGTAGGTGAGGTTTTGGATAACTTTTCCATTTTCTACCAAAGTGACAGAAACACCGGGAATGTTGTCTATCGACATTCGCTCAACAATCAGCTTATCGATGGCCTTAATCTTCTCGGTTGAGAGTTTAAGGCTTTGCACAGCGTAGGCATCAAGGTTTATAAAAAGAAAAGCAATCACTAATATCAGCTTAATCATTGAGGTTGCTCTCCTGTATTTGTATTCAGATAGAACAATAATTCGAGTGCAAAGTCAGTGACTTGGTTAGCATTGGTGAATACCACTAAGCCCCACTTGTTTTTCTTATCCATGGCAATAACACTGGTATAACCTGGATTATTCCCCCCATGGGCGTAGTGCCTGCCAAATGGGAAGTCATAGATCGCAAAGCCTAATGCATAATCAACCAAGCCAATTTGGCGTAAAGGCTCATTGTCAGGAATGGGAACTTGCTGCGGTCGAAAGTACTCGTTAAGTGTCGCTGTAACTAAGGTTTCTTCATTCATCAATGCGATCAGCCAATGAGAGAAATCAACGGCTTCCGAATGAACACCGTATGCAGCCCCGAAGTCTTTAAAAGAATTCTCCGTTTTTACTTCTACTAATTTGCCTTTATTGTGAGGACTAGCCGTGAGGCTAATGACAGTGTCATCAGGGACAATTTGTGTATGACGTAAACCAATAGGCTTTGCAATTTTCTCTTGAAAACGTGCTTCTAACCCTGCCGCGTCGAGTCCGGTAATTGCTTGAAGAGCGAGTGTGAGGTACTTATAACCTTCTCCTGAGTAGTGGTAGTTGGTTCCCGGTTCAAACTGAATAAACAGTTGATTGTCTGGAAAGTCTGTACGCCAGTTCGGGAACCCTGTTTGGTGTGTTAACGCCATTCTTGCTGTGATTTTTTGATAGCGCTTGTCGTGTGCTATGGGTGAATAAGGCAGGTATTCATAAAGGGGACGATCCAAATCAAGTAAACCTTCTTCAACAAATGTCATAACAAAGTGGCCAAATAGTGGTTTTGTTATCGACGCCCCTTGAAATAATGTGCAAGGTGTTACGGGGGTATTATCTTCAGCATTGGTCACACCTGCTACTTGATGAAAAACGATTTCTCCATCATTAATGATAGCGATGGAAGCGCCCGGGATTTTCTTCGCTGACATCTTCTGAGCAATGAATGATGATATGTCCTCTGTCGCTATAACGTTACCTAAAGGGGCATTGATAGTCGTTTTTTGCATTATTTGAGGCGTGTAGCAGGTATCGTTTTGTAGGTACTCACTTTGTTGCTTTGATTGTTGGCAGCCTGCAATGCTAAAAGCAAGTGCTGCTAATAGCGCTAATTTGGTTCTACCGTTTTTTGTTTTCTTCATGACAGTTTTGATGGCGTTATTGTTGTGTTTGACAACATTAACGCCCTAGGTGAAAGGGAGTCTTTCCATAATTAAAAAATGACATTCAGTTTTAAAATTGATGGTATTTTTTCATTATTGACAGATGTTTACTTTTCCAACTTCTATCGATTTTCTTATACAGATTGGGAACGCTTTAAAGCAACTTGTCTATAGTCGCCAGCAGTTTGACCGACTTCTGCTTTAAAAGTACGGCTAAAGGTGGTTAATGATGCAAAGCCTGAACTCAGAGCAATGGTCGTAATAGGTGTACGCACTTGTTCAATATCTGCAAGGGCTCGTTTGGCATCTGCGATACGGTAACTCGCTAAGAAAGCACTAAAATTACGATAATTTAGGTGTTCATTAATAAGACGACGTAACTGATGACTCGGTATACCAAGACGATCAGCTAAATCTGATATTGACAATTCAGGCTCAAGGTAAACTTTCTCTTTCTCCATGAGTTCAGTCAATTTGTTATAGGGGATTGTATATTTGGGATCAATGTCCAAGGGAGCTTTGGTTGTCGATGTTTCAAATTCTAAGGATGACGATTGAAACCGTGTGACCCAGAACAAGAGGAATAGTGCGATCGCAAAAACAATAGAGCCTCGTAGTAGACCTTGTACTTGACCTTCTAATGTATAGCCAGCAATAACAGAAGAAGCCGCAGCAAAGGTGATAAAGGCCACAATCCATAATCGAGCTTCGCGTCTGTTGGCAACAAGATCATCTTTGAGTCCGGTTAAGACCACCCAAAGAATATGTAAGAGTAAAGCTGAGAAAATGATTGGATTAAGGTAGTTTACCCCCGGGAATAGGAAAAGCGTTATACCCATATCTTCTAGCCAAAAAATGATAGCGGGGATGAGTGTTGCCATCATTCCCATCCATGCTAAGCGCCCTACCTTAAAGTCATCATTAAGCAGTGAGAGCAAAAACCACCAGAGAAGCCCTGTGCTGGGTAGATCAAAAAATCGAGCTGTATATCGCAATAATGCTGAACCTCCCCACTCATGGGGTAACTGCATGAGCAAACTTGCCGTTAAGCTTAAACAGAGTGCAATTAATAGATAACGCGATAAGCTTTTTGTATTGTCTCTTAGGGCTAGACCAGCAATCAAAACGAATGTCGTCGCGCTGCCAAAAATTAGCATCAAACTTAATAACAGCATATCTATCAACGATCATTAGATTCTCAGTGGTATGGATTGTTACATAGACTGAGACCAGAACGTATCGATCTTTGCTTTGTATGTTGACCTTAGGCTACTTGCTTTAATACGCCTGTACTAAAGTACTGTGTAGGTATCACCCTATGGCGTCTACATTAACCTTTCTTAACAAAAAATTAACAAAGAGAGAGGAATATGAGGAAGACTCCGTTTTTTATCTTAGTCATAGGGGTGTTGCCTATGCTATTTAGCTCGGTAATTTATGCAATGTGTGTGGATAGTGTTGTATTGGTTCACGGCAATACATCATCGCCGTCGAGTTGGGACAATACCTATAATTTGTTGCGCAGCAAAGGTTATGCGAGTTCGCAGATTTTCCGCCCAGCCTGGGGATCGAGAACGTGCGCTGCCTGCAATAACCACAGTGGTGCAGAAGAAACACCGGTTAGGCAAGCTATTGTCGATGCTCTGAATTCGAGTTGTACAGGCAGTATAGATGTCATTGGACATTCCATGGGCGCTACCCTAGCAGCACAGCAAATCAGTAAGCTGGGTATGGCTTCTTCAGTTGATTCATTTGTCGGTATTGCTGGTGCATTTAGAGGGTTGCGTAGTTGTGGTTTCTACCCTTTTAATGTACCGACATCAACCTGTGGTTCTGCAGGTTTATCTGTTGGCAGCCCATTCTTAGACGGTATATTTGGTGACCCATTTGGAAGGCGTATGTATTCGATTAAAAGTTTAATTGATCAAGTTGTATGCTCTACGGGTTTTTGCACAGTAGGAGGCGTTCACAGTAGCCGCATTCCTGGTGAAAATGGCAGTGTGACTTTAGCACTTGGACATTTTGGACTTCAAACGAACACTGCACAAAGGCAGTATGACCTTATTAGATAGATTGGTATTATTGCTTCGATCAGTAGTCAAACAGCTACTGATCGAAGAGTTGATTTAGCGATATTGTGTACATACTGACTGAGCAAGAGACGATAGCTCAGGTAGTTTAACTGTGTCACCGGAGGCTAACTAATTCGGTTTGAGCCCTTCAAGTGACTCTATGTATTTGAGTTCATTTTTGGCTTTCTGATCGTTTGGATTGACTTGAAGCACTTCATTAAATTTGGTTTTAGCTTCGTCTAGCTTTCCCAACTCAATGAGATTGAAACCAATGCCTCGTTTGGCTCTGGCCAGCTCTTCTTGTTTCAAATGGCTTGGAGAAAAGTTTTGTGCGCCATCCTCTGCTTGTCTGTATAAATTTATCGCTTGCTGGAATTCGCCATTAGATTGATGAATATGCGCTAATTCAGATAAATACGCTGCATTAACTGGTGAGTATTCAGTTGCTTTTGTCACATAACGTTGCGCGTTGTTGATGTCATCAAGCTCGAGATAGGTATATCCAAGCAAGTAGCTTATTTCAGCACATGGTCCTGATTCTACTGACGTGGCTACTTCTTCAAATGATGCTTGCAAAAGGTAGAAGAAACGTTCTTCTGAGGTGCGATGGATGAAGGTTTTATTGTCACTCGTATTGTGTTCTTCCATACATTGTTGTTGCGCTTCGAGCAATGTTTGTAATGCTGAATCAGGCGACGAGTCCTTGAGTTGCTGATAGCCAGTTGCTAGTAGCTCTGAAAGTGTTGCTGGTGCTTTGCTAACGGGTTGGGTTTGCTCTGTACTGACACATGCACTGAGCAGTAGAACAAAAAAAATGCTTACGAACTTCATTGTTTCTGACCTCTATTCGCCTTTGGATTCAGTCGTTTTCTTGCCTTCGAGATTAAATTGATAATAAATATCCAATGCATTGTTCAGACCGCTTACTGCCTCTAAATACAATTTCGGCAGGAGCTGATAGCGCAATGCAACTTCAGATGCTGAATCAAATACACCGACACCATAACGTAACTGGACACCTTTTGCGATATTGCCCGACACAGCGACCTTTGTGTCGTTTCCTTGTCCAGTTGTTGCCACTGAAAAGTCATCTATACCAAGCTTTGAGCCTATCTTGGTGATTTTATTTTCACCCTTACTCAAACCAAAGCCTATCAAGAGATTGGCCAGCGCCGCGTCTCCGCTTCCACCACCATCTGTGCTTGAAATGCTTTGACCACGTAATAGGTAAGACAGGGCTTCTGGCTGTTCTAATTCAGGCACCGAGAAAACAGCTATTTTAGGTTGTTGGCTTGAACCTTCAATCCTTAGCCCAGCAACCACTTCGTCTGCCGTTTTTTCGGGGTTGCGTATGGCTTCTATATCCAAAAATGGACTGTCTACTGGGCCATTAAATTGTATTGCACCTCTGCGTATCGTTAAGTCTTGACCATAAGCTCGATAACGCCCATTGACTAGGTTGAGCTGTCCATCACCAAGGATAGCATTGCTATTTTGTGTAATGAGTATTTGGCCTTGCAGGTCTGACGTCAGGCCGAAAGCGTCGACTTTGACGTCGTTTGTGTTTTCTTGATCGACATTGATTTCTAAATCTAACCCCAGTGCTTTTATTGACGAAGCTTCTTCTTGTTCCTGATTTATGAGGACAGTGTCGTCTGAGGGAGATAAAGCACTGGGGGGTAACTCTCTCACTTTGACACGTGCATAAGGAACGGCGAGCTTCCCTTTGATGTCCAGCTTTTCTTTGGAAAAATCAATGGTTATGTCAGGTGATACTTTTGCTCGGACAATATTCTGATGATCAATCTCCATATTCTCGCCATGAACAGTGATGTGGCCCTCAAGCTCATTTTGCCAATCTATTTGTCCATCGACTTGTCCTAAGCCTTCTCCAAATAAGTAGCTGCCTGATAATGCTACCGATTCTCCACTGAATATTATGTCTTGGTTTATTTGACTAACTTTAGACGGTAATTGAGGGCTAGAAACAGTGCCGTTTTCGAGGCCCAAGTTGCCATTGATTAAAGGTTTTGCCAGTTGTCCTGATAGCGTGATGTCTGCGTTTGCTATACCACCTAACTGCGTCAGTTTTGGCGTAAGCGCTGCAAAATAAGCGAGATCGAGCGCATCGATATTCATCTTACCTTCCATCTGTCTGCTCGTTTGAATGTCATCAATGTCTATTTCTACACTCAACTGCCCTATTTGTTCACTAACCAGCGATATTGTGCTTCTTGCCTGCTCTCGACCTATGATCGTTTGGGAGGTTAGTTGTTCAATAGTAAAAGGTGTGCCTTCTTCGCCCACTGTCCACTTTGCTGATGTTAATTCGGCGTTGACATCAATCACAGGGAGGCTGTCTACGACCGTTCCTGTGGCCTGAATGTTGAGTAATGCGTCGCTTTGTACAACGGCTAATTCAGGCGCTAATTGATAGAGTATATTAAATAATGGCAGTCGTTGAATACTCACTCCAAAGTCGGCTTGTCCATTGTCGAAGCGTGCATCTTCGATACAAAGTTGTGCTTCATTATCTGTCCAACAATGCGCACCTAAAGCGTATTGCGCATCTTGCCAATTGACGAGAATGTCTGGTTGAGTTTGGTTCAGGGTGAAGGATGCGATATCAGACGATATGTCGCCTTGCAACCATTGTCCCTGCCATTGTGAGAAATCATCACTGATTGAACCGCGGAGTTGTGTGCTAAATACCCCTTTCTCGTGCGACAAAGAAATATTGGACATGTGCTCTTTGGCCGTACCCGCTAAATTGAAATTAACCTGCTCAATGTCCTGACCAGATACTGACACTCCCTCCATTAACAGTTGGATATCAACAGGTTTGTTTGTGGCAGGATCATTTGACCAGACGGTATTTCCAGTTGTTGTGATATGTTTGATGGTCAGAGTATCTAAAGCAAGCGATTGAGCATCCAGCGTAAAATGTGCCTGTGGTGCAGATAGAGTACCTGATAATTGTGACTGCGCTTGTACTTGTCCATTCAACGTTGGTAGAAGCTGTGCTAAGTCTTTCGCATCAATTGTAAGTTCGGCATCAATTGCTTGCTCTTTGCTTATGGTCGCTGTGATATCGACACTGTTGTCACCAATGGCGATATTCAGTTGGGGCAGCTGTATTTCAGATTGAGAATTAACGGTGCCTTCGCCGAGCGCTTTTAACTCATACCCTCGCCATAAGCCGGTCATATCTAAATGGTCGAGATTGATGTGATAATCTTCACCATCGAAGAGAGCATCATATTCCGATTGTCCTGATAGGTTAGCGTCGAATTGAGGAATAAACGCTTGAGGTTGGATATCTGCGAAAGACAAAGAGCCTGTCCATTGCATAGCCTCAGCAATTGAGAGTTGTCCCGATGTACTGAGATGTCCGCCAAGTGTATTAATGATGAGTTCTTCGAGTGAAATGGCGTGTTGGTTACCTGACAATGCGAGCTTCAGCTTGGCTTCAGGCACCGCTTCTCCACCGACTTGAGTATCCAACTTAACTTGATACTGTTGCCTTGTACCTTGAATTGAAAAGTCACCCTGTTCTGACTGGTATTGTGCTTGTAATCCTTTATTCATTGGCCACCGGACACTTTGCCAGTGCAATCGCGCATCCAGTGGGAGTTGAGCGTCCATGATATTAGCGGTTGCTGTTAAGTTCGACGACACCAAGCCTGTAGTCTTGACTAGCAGATTCACATCAGAGGGTGAGCCATTGGATGCTATCTTGATTCCTAAGGTTTGACCTTCCAACTCGGAAGTCGCATCAATATTTAGCTTATGCTCTAAATTGGCTTCTAACGTCGCAGTAAGCGCTAACTGACCTTGTTCATGCGTAATATCTAGCTGGTGAATGTCTAATTGTTTCTGATTAATAGCTGCTTCTGTGTTGATGCTTTCTATGACGGCTAAAGGGTTGTCTCCTTGGCTTACGCTGATTTCACCGAGTCGAATATTGCTAAAGTCACCGATGAGAGGGAAAAACAAAGGTTTAATCGTTGGCGTGATGTATTGCCAGTTAGCGATATCGCTAACATTGAACGGCTGATTTTCTGCTGTGGTGGTTTGCACTTCTTTTTCAGGCAGTTGCACATCTAGGCTGCTCCATGACAGATGCATCACTTCAAGTTGGTGGTGCATAGAAAAGGAGGATTTCAGTTGCGCTAATGCCAATCCGATAGTCTCTTCGATCGTTACGTCTATGCGATCAACGTCAATGGCGTTAACAGAAACAGCCAAGGGTAAAGTGATTAAACTGGGTTTTGTCTCAGGGACAGGTGTTTCTGTCGGTGCCGGTTTTACATTGATGAATACTGAGGAGCTGGCGAGTTCTTCAAGGCATAGACGTTTATTTAGTAGACACTGCCAATTCAAGCGGATCGATAGACCGGTGATCAAGGCTTGAATATTGTCTGTTTGCCAGCTTAGTTGTTTGAGTGTCAAGGTACTCGTTAAACTGCCAGATTCATGTTCAATATCCAGAGCCGACAAACTTTTGTTTGCTAAGGCTATCAAGCCTTTGGTGCCAACGGGTGTGGCTATTAAGCAAAAGAGAATAAGCACAAGGCTGACTAAGAGTATTAACAGGATACGCGCGACTTTACGCGTCAAAGTTTTCACAGTGATGGCCCCATAGAAAAGTGGAGCCTAAAAGTGCTTTCGGTTTCGCTGTTACCGCGTGCTAAATACAGCCGGATTGGTCCCACAGGGGATAACCAACTTCCTCCTAGGCCATAAGAATAAGCTGTATCTTCAAAAGGGTCGTCACTGGCATTACCTGCATCGACAAAAGTTGCCAATCGCCAATTGGGAACAATAGGATAAGAGTATTCAACACTGGCAACGGTCAAAAAGCGTCCACCGGTAAGCTCGCCTTCTACTATAGGCGACAAATTTTCAAAGCCAAACCCTCTGATACTCTGATCACCACCAGCAAAGTAACGCAAGCTTGGAGGGACCTGACTAAAGTCGTTGGTGGCAATGGCGCCAAGTTCTGCTCGTAGTGTAAATCGATGATCTTTAATGCTACGGATCCACTTTGATTCGGCACTGACTCTAAATATATCAATATCAGAAATAATACTTCTGCTCGTTCCCTCGACGGTAACACGTTGCCTGTCACCCCAATTGACATCAAGCCCTCCACGACTTCTACGACGGCTCAATGTAAAGCCAGGTGTGAATAAAGTTGTTGATTCTCTATCAGCGTTACCTTGAGTAAAGCTCTCTTGATCTAAACGCAAAAAGCCGATTTTACTCCAAGAGCCTCTTCCTTCTCCCCAATGTCGCTGAGCGCTTGCTGTGAAAGTTTCGCTTTCGGTGTCATTGTTATCTTCTGCTCGAAAGCCCACTTGGAAGCTGAGATAGTTGTCGAGTGGGTTTTGCAGTGGAATTCGATAACTCGCACGAAGGTTTTGCTCCAACGCTGAGGCAAAAATTTCCGTTGAAAAACTATGACCCTTTAGGTTGACCCAAGGTCTTTCCCATTTAAATTGGACTCTGGGCCCTGTATCGGTAGATACACCGCCGCCAAGATTAAAAATGTCTCTGGGTTTGTTGGTTGCAATGACTTCTATCGGTATGAGGTGGTTACTTGCTTTGTCTAAGATAGGACGAGCAACTACCTGCTGAAAGTAGCCCAAAAGTTTTAAGTTCTGATTAAAGGTTGCCAGCTTTTCAGCATGGTAATAGTCTCCCTGAGCAAAGGTTAGTACCTGATTAACTAAGGTTTCTGTTCGACTATGAGGTGGTAGCTTTAACTCGCCGAATTGATAACGCTTTCCAATATTGAACGCCAAGGTGATTTGGGCCGTGTTTGTTCGGGTATCTACCTGTATTTGTTGTTTGTCGAATGTTGCATCGAAATAACCACGTAATTGAGACAGTGATAATAGGGCTGCTTTGGCAGATGAGTAGAGATTGTGGTGCAAAGGGTCGCCAATGGCTAAAGGAAATGTATCAATTGCTTGCTGAAGCTCGTTATCTGTCGGACCGTCGACAATAAGTGACATGTCTCTATTGATGATCTTAGTCTGAGGACCTTGTTGGATTGTGAGCTGTAGTTCATCGCAAGACTTGCCTGACAAAAGCATGTGCTCGACAGTAGCATGATAGTAACCCAAAGCTTGTGATGCTTTATGGATAGACGTCGTGACTAACTCGTTGAAGCTAGACGATATCTCACAACTGGTTGGGGCCTCTACAATGGCAAGGTGGGCTTTTATGTTGTCGCCCAATGCGTTGTCTTCAGGACCTTCAAGGTCTACCTCTATGGCATAAGATGCAGAGGTGTATTGGAATACAATAGTAAACAAGCATAAAGCTATGGTGCGTGGCGAAAATAACATTAGTATTGGCTGCTAAAACTGGCGATACCGTATTGATTAATAGCGTCCCTTGCCTTCTCAGACATGTTCTCGTTCTTCAGAAAAAATAACTTCCGACCGTACAGGTTGTGCTTCAATAGTAACTGCTTATAGTGTTTTTCAAAAAGTGTATAAAACTGTTCGTTTTCTATCGCTAGTCGCAAACCTTTTTCAATTCGTTCCGCCAATCTTGTTTCCGTTTTGCTGATGTAGATAAAATCAGCGAGAGGATAGATAAAAGCGATGTTTTGTTCTACCCCAATATCGATATGATTTTGATTTATGACACTTTCAGACACTTCTTTAACACTGCGAGACAAACAAGCAAAGCGACCAGCGTCTAACATAGAGTATAGGTCACTCTCGATGGGTGAGGTTGTGACTGGCAATTGATTGAAGGTAAGAATAGCTTTGTCTGGCCAGTGAGCGCCAACACCTACCGATAGTTTGCGCTTCCTAAAATCCCGTAGTGTATTGATGCCCAAAAATGCTTGGCTATTGGTATTTTTTACTAGGCAAAGCCGAAAGCCTGCTAGCCCTCTTTCTAAGGGGATATATATGGTGTTGGCTTGTTGCTCTCTTAGCTTATCAACGCTGGCGATCATCATATTGATTTGTTCAGGCTGGTTCAGGCTAGCAAAAGCTCTGCCTTGTTCATAAGGGGGGGAAGGCATAATTTCGTATTCGCCGTAATCATCAATCGTTAAATCAGCAGCTAATTGGATAAACGCCAGCTCTGCTTCATTTTTGTAGTTTTCATCCCATAAAATCAAGGTGTCTTTAGCATTGATGGACAAGCTGGCAGACATGAAAAGAAAGCACAGTATCTTGGCGTGAAGACTCAATTTCTCGGACCTGCACTGAAGCTAGCGATACCATAGCGATTAATCGCTTCTCTTGCTTGTGGGGAAATACGCTTGTTATCCAACACAAGGATTTTCCGGAAGTAAAACTCGTATTTCTGCAATGAATCACTGTAATAGTGATCGAAGAGCTCGAAGTAGCTTCTGTCTTTAATAGCTAACATCAGGCCATGCTCTAGAGCCTCGTGAAGCTTTTCTGCACCTTTCCTTATGTAGAGAATGTCAGCAAAAGGATAGATAAAAGCGAGGCGTTTTTCAGCCCTGAACTCTTTATGTGCAAGCAGTTCATCGTCGATTTCCATCATGCTACGACTAAAGCACTGCATTTCATTGTCTGAGAGCATTTGGATAAGCTCGGGCTTGTTGTTAGCGTGCTTAATAATAAACCCATTGTCTAGCATGATATTTCTATCTGGCCATGCTGACCCTAAGCCCACATAGAGATGGTTTTCTTCGAATTGCTTAGCTTGTTGGATTTTGGTAAATAATGACTGGTTTTTGGGTTTTATCATACACGCTCTAAACCCGAGTAACCCTCGTTCAAGAGGAACAAATATAGGGAGCAGTTCGGTCTCTTTTTGGGAATCTGTACCGGACACCATCGCATCGATGGTTTGATCAGAGAGCAGTGCATTTGTGGCGTCTGTTAGTGTATCGAGCTCTACTCTTTCTACCTTTATCTCACCGTATTTAGGTTCAGCTTTCTCAATGGCTAATTTAATAAAAGCAAGTGTTTGAGGACGATCATAGTTTTTGTCCCATAACCTCAAAGATAATGCTTCTGGCTCGTTAGCATAGCTTCGGAAACAAAAGAAAAAAATGAGTAAAATTATGGTCGAATTTATTTTCATGAATTTATAAACTGACATCATAAGCCGAGCTTATTATTTTGCATGCTGCCCTGCTGACGAATCCTAAAACCGAACCTTCTTTTTACAGGTTTGGTGGCACAAAGTCGATTGTTCTTTATCAAGAATCGCTTCATCGACAATATTGGTATACCCTATTTATATCATTCCGATCCACATTGAAATATGAAAACTTTTTTAGCCATTGTTTCCTTTATGATCAGCTTTACGTCAATCGCAGCATCGACAAAAGTAGTTTTTTATACGGAGAGCAGCTATCCGCCATATTCCTATACGGAGGATGGTCAAGTTAAAGGGGTTTATGCAGACATTATTGAGCGGGTATCAGGTGAGTTATCCGATTATCACATTGAGCTTGTCCCTAGTAAGTGGAAAGATGCTAAAGCTCAAGTAGACGAAGGAAAGGCTTTCGGGTTGGTTGGCGCTTACTATCATGCGCATGATTGGCCCGATATATATCCGTATTCTTATCCTATTAATCAAGAAACAGTCGTGACTGTTTGCAGTGAAAAAACGTTCAACAAAGAAAGTCGAGACTGGCCTGTGGAATACAACGGCCAGCTTGTTGGCAACGTCGCAGGATATGATGGTTGGCTTGGTGGTGAAGTCAGGTCAAAGAAGAATACAGCTTACGTAAACTTCCTAGAAGTGCCTTCTGTTGAGTTGGCATTGACTATGGTTGTTAAAGACAAATTAGATTGTACTCTCTTTGAGGAATCGGTTTTTCACTGGTCACTCAATCAATTGTCTCAGCGTACTACGCCCTCAAGTGAAGACGATCAATTGACCCATATCACTTCTGTGATAGCAGGGGAAACTGTTCATATTGGCTATTCAGCTAAAGCGGTAGAGAACACTTCTTACGCTAGAGACTTTATAAAAAAATTGGATATTGCATTGTATAAGATGGACCAAGCCGGTGTGATAACAGATATTAAAAAGGGTTATGGCGTTCACCAGTAACGCTCTCCAACATGATAAACGGAACCTTTTGATGCTTGAATAGTCAACAAACACTGTCAAGATTGAACAAGATTCATATACCAAAGATCAATAAGCCTTAGGCTATTCAACTCATAACAAAGTAAGGGATTAGTATGCTTTTCAAGTTACCTAAGTCATTCATTACGCTCATCGGAGTATTGTCGTTAGCTGCGTGTAGCAGTATTCCGGTGACCAGTTTATATAAACTTTACAAGTTAGATCCTTTCGCAATGTCTCCTCAAGAGCTGCGGATTATTATTCGTGCAGATGAAGCTATTTCAATACGAAAAGGTAATGTCTCAATGAAAGTTGGTTTTAAAGCACATGACGATAGTCTAGTGATTGATGACACCTATTTAGTTGAGGTTGAGAGAAACGGTTCGTTGCCGGCTGAAGTATTGGATGATAGAGAACCTAATGAAGCGTTGACCATACTCAGACTGTCCAAAGAGGATGTCAAACAGTTGGCAGATACTCAACAGTTACTCAAGCCTTATGCTGAATCCGATGATGATTTAGGGGAGGGCTCCTTCGGGATTAATGTGAAGGATGTTTGTTTGCTTAGACCGATACCACCAGGCAAGTCACGTTTGACACTCTACTTGCAAAGCGCTGTAGAAGACGGTTTCTTTGTTTTCTTAAAAAACGTTGATATGCGCAAGAAACGCAAAGACTTTGATGGCACATTGGATGATATTCCTTTGTGTGCTGAGTCAGATGATTGAGCCGAGGTATTTTATCTCAGGGTTAATGATAGGTAGACTATGACTTCCAGCTAAAGCATTTTTAACGGTTTATTGGCAGAGTATAGTTGAAGGTGTTTTTTTGTGTTTTTAAAGAATTTGGATGTGTACAAAAACGTAAAAGCGTTGATGGTACATTTGATGAAGTATCTCTATGTAGCGATCTAGATGAATGATTCAACATAAAACATTCGAAACCAAGCACTCGATTACGGTCAATCTTGATGGGAGCAATGGAAGCTCTTTGCTAACACCAGATCAATTGTGGCAAGGGTTACTGTTGAAGCTAGTTCATCCGCAACGCTTTGATAGTCAAATTAAACATTGTCATATTGGTTGGTTAAATGATAGGCAATTTATTCGCGAACAACAATATTCGACATTTAAGGTAGAAGACAAAGTTTCTTTAACCCCTCAATCTACTATCTTTGTCCAATCTCTTGCTTCTAATATCGATGCTTTTAGTTTATCGATTAGCATAGAAACAACATCAGAAAGTCAACGGGTTGTTCATTATCACTATCAGCGTTCGTCAGTCAGTGAAGAAGGACTGGATGCTAATAAATATTTGGCATTGGCCTACAAACAAACTGATGAAGCGACGATTGAAAAGATAAAGTCGTTAGTGAGTCTTGGCGAATTGATGTGACAAAGCCTGACTTCAACGGAATGTTGGCTGGCCTTTTTAACGCGCAATGCATTGATGTATAGGGTTAGTTGCGTTTAATTCTCTCTACGTAAACAATTATTAAGGCAGAACAGCATAATTTTATGGTATGTTTTTTAACATACTAATAGCACTTATTTTAAGTCATCAAAACAGACTTGAGGTGAGGCCCTTTCCAGGATTGTATTTTTGTCCCTGAAGCTTGAAAACATTAATCGAACAGTTGAAGGAGAGGTCTATCTTAAAGATATTGATCTAACACTTGAATCTGGCCAGCTCAACGTGTTGTTAGGTCGAACGCTTGCAGGTAAAACGTCCCTTTTAAGACTTATCGCAGGGCTAGAAAAGCCAGATAGCGGCAGGATTTTGAGTCGTGGAGTGGAGATCACCGATATGGCTGTCCAGCAGCGTAATATTGGGATGGTGTATCAGCAATTTATTAATTATCCCAACCTAACTGTCTATGACAACATTGCCTCACCGTTGAAGCTGGCAAAAGTAGACTCACAATCGATTAATCATCGCGTCAGTGAGATTGCTGAACGTTTGCAGATATCTCAGTTCTTATCTCGTAAACCTCTAGAGCTTTCGGGAGGCCAACAACAAAGAACGGCGCTAGCACGGGCCTTGGTGAAAGATGCCGACATTGTATTACTTGATGAGCCATTAGCTAATCTCGATTACAAGTTACGAGAATCACTGCGAACAGATTTGCGCGACCTTTTTGCTAAACGAGACTGTGTTGCAATTTATGCCACGACTGAGGCGCAAGAAGCGTTAGCATTAGGTGGACACTGTGTTTTGCTGCATGAGGGTGAAGTTGTTCAGACTGGACCAACCGTTGAGCAATTTAGACAACCGGTGAATTTAAATGCTGCCAATCTTTTCAGTGAACCGCCTTTAAATGTCATCAACGGTGAGGTAAAAAAAGGCCAGCTAACGCTACAGGGTTTTTCAGGAGTAGACTTGCCAAATCATATGCAGCTACTCACTGATGGACGTTATTGTTTTGCATGGCGACCAACGCATGTAAGTTTGCAGCCTGCAGTAGGCTTGGACATAACGATTGAAGTGAAAGTCGATGTGGCTGAAATCAGCGCATCGGACTCTTTTATTCACACCCATTACTCTGTTAGCGACAATGAGATGTTAAATTGGGTTTGGCAAATGCAAGGTATTCACAATTTACCCAATGACGAACGCATTACGCTGTATTTGAGCAGCCAACAACTGTTTGCTTTTAATGTTCAAGGTCAATGTCTAGCGGCCCCTCAAGCTAAAGGCAATGCGAATGTCTGAGATTATATTAAATAACCTCGCGCACAGTTATTCGGATAACCCACAGTCTGAACAAGACTATGCCTTACATGCCTTGCAGCATACGTGGAAACAGGGCGGAGCTTATGCCTTGTTGGGGCCCTCTGGTTGCGGGAAATCCACCTTACTTAATATCATTTCCGGTTTACTACAGCCTACGCAAGGGCAAGTTTTGTTTGACGGCGAAGAGGTCAATCAGCTTTCTCCGCAAGCGCGTAATATCGCACAGGTTTTTCAATTTCCGGTGGTTTACGACGGCATGACAGTATTTGATAACCTTGCGTTTCCGCTACGCAATATCAAAATGCCTAAAAGTGAGATCGATAAGAAAGTTAGAGAAATTGCTGAATTAATGGAGCTGACCAACGTTCTTAAGAAAAAAGCAAACAACCTGAGCGCTGACCAGAAGCAGAAAATATCCATGGCGCGAGGATTGGTCAGAGAAGATGTGTCGGCTATTTTATTTGATGAACCACTGACCGTCATTGATCCACATTTGAAGTGGAAGTTAAGGCGTAAGCTTAAACAAATCCATGAACAACTGAATATTACTATGCTGTATGTCACACATGATCAGCTAGAAGCCGCGACTTTTGCAGATGAGATTGCGGTAATGTTTCAAGGTAAAATTGTTCAGTTTGGCACCCCACAGTCACTCTTTGAGCAACCTAACCATACCTTTGTTGGTTATTTCATTGGTAGCCCAGGCATGAATTTTATTCCAGTTAAGTGGAGTGGCAATCAATGTATTTTGGGTGAGCAAGTTGTTCAGCTGACGGAGCAACAAACAATGGCGTTGCAATCAGCGAAGAGTGACAACGTGAAGGTGGGGATTCGTCCAGAGTATGTGCGGCCTGCTACACCTTCAGATGATGCTAAAAAAACGTTCTCTGCAACCTGTCAGCATATTGAGGATTATGGTACTTATGCCCTAGTCACACTCGATATTAGTGGGTTTTCTGTCGTGATGCGTGTTGAAGAAAATGAGTGTGTTCAACTTGGTAATGTAAGTGTTTACTTTCCACAAGAATATTTAAAGCTCTATGTCGATGAGTACCTGATAGGAGAGCAAGGCAGTGAATAAAGTCCAAAACAACAAAGCTTGGTGGTTAGTTCTGCCTGTATTTTTGCTCGTGGCTTTTTCTGCGCTTATTCCGCTAATGACGGTGGTCAACTATTCTGTTCAGGACATTTTTGATCAAAACAATGCTTATTTCGTTGGCATTGAATGGTATCAAGAAACTCTGAATGACGAACGTTTACGGGATTCGTTGTTCAGGCAGTTTGGATTTTCTTTTGCGGTATTGTTAATCGAAATACCTCTGGGAATTTTTGTTGCGCTGATGATGCCAAAACAAGGTTGGCAGGCATCTGCGAGCCTTATCTTGTTAGCATTGCCTTTATTGATTCCTTGGAATGTCGTCGGCACTATTTGGCAGGTGTTTGCTCGAAGTGATATTGGTTTGTTTGGGTGGTCATTGAATGCGTTGGGTATAGATTACAATTATACGGGAGATTCGCTTGATGCATGGTTAACGGTATTGCTGATGGATGTTTGGCATTGGACGTCCTTAGTGGCTTTATTGTGTTATTCCGGCTTGCGTGCCATTCCCGACGCCTATTATCAAGCCGCTCAGATAGATCGTGCATCGAGTTGGTCTATTTTTAGGTATATCCAGATGCCTAAGCTGAAGGGAGTGTTAGTGATTGCTGTATTACTCCGGTTTATGGACAGCTTTATGATATATACCGAGCCTTTTGTACTTACAGGCGGGGGGCCGGGAAGCTCGACTACTTTTCTTAGCCAAACCTTAGCGCAAATGGCAATTGGGCAATTTGATCTGGGGCCTGCCGCGGCATTCTCGTTGATCTACTTCTTGATTGTTTTACTTTTATCTTGGTTGTTCTTTACCACCATTACACACATGGATAAGGACAAGTCATGAGTAAACGCAAAACAGCGGGTCTGCTGACTTACATAGTGTTTGTTTTATTACCCATCTATTGGTTGGTTAATATGTCATTCAAAACGAACGAAGAGATTTTGAGTAGTCTAACCTTGTGGCCTAATGACTTTACTTTCGACAACTACATAACCATTTTTACTGATGCGAGTTGGTATATGGGGTATGTCAACTCGATGACCTACGTAGCGATTAATCTAGTGATTACGTTGCTGGTGGCATTGCCAGCTGCTTATGCGTTTAGCCGCTATAAGTTCGTGGGTGATAAACATCTATTCTTTTGGTTGCTCAGTAACCGTATGGCACCGCCAGCTGTATTCTTGCTGCCGTTCTTTCAGCTTTACTCATCTGTTGGATTGTTTGATACACACTTAGCCGTCGCTTTGGCACACTGTTTATTTAGTATTCCTCTGGCAGTATGGATACTTGAAGGCTTTATGTCTGGGGTTCCTAGAGAGATTGATGAAACAGCCTATATTGATGGTTATAGCTTTTCTCGATTTTTCATCACTCTCTTTATTCCTATGATACGTTCAGGTATCGGGGTGACGGCGTTTTTTAGCTTTATGTTTTCATGGGTAGAATTACTGTTGGCTAGAACATTGACGTCGGTGGAAGCCAAGCCTATCTCAGCCATTATGACGCGCACTGTTGGTGCAACTGGCATCGATTGGGGGGTGCTTGCAGCAGCAGGGGTTTTAACCATTATTCCAGGTGTGTTGGTGATTTGGTTTGTACGTAACCATGTCGCGAAAGGTTTCGCGCTGGGTCGAGTGTAAAAGGCGGATATCATGTTAAATTGGATGGCGTGGACTCAACC
>CAZXIN010000023.1:0-83056 GCA_964640795.1 uncultured Pseudoalteromonadaceae bacterium
ATATCACCTTCAAGCTCTGCTAATAGCTCATCAGCTAAATCATCTTGCTCAACAGAGGCCTCTTCAGACTCAACCTCTGGTTCAATATCATCTTCAAGCTCTGCTAATAGTTGGTCGGCTAGGTCATCTTGCGCAACAGAAGCTTCTTCAGGCTCAGCCTCTGGTTCAATATCATCTTCAAGCTCTGCTAATAGCTCATCAGCTAAATCGCCTTGGTCAACAGAGGTCTCTTCAGGCTCAACCTCTGGTTCAATATCAGCTTCAAGCTCTGCTAGTAACTCATCGGCTAAATCGTCTTGCTCAACAGAGGTCTCTTCAGGCTCAACCTCTGGTTCAATATCATCTTCAAGCTCTGCTAATAGTTGGTCGGCTAGGTCATCTTGATCATCGATCAGCTCTGACGGCTGCATACCTGGTAAATTCTCTACTTCATTCAATTCGTTGAGCAATTCATCAGCTAAGTCGTCAATTTTCTGACTACGTTGATTAATCTCTTGATCAAGTTCATCTAATGACTCTACATCATTGGTGTCAACATCAAACACACTATCTTGAGATTCATTAAATTCGCTATCCAGCAAATCATCAATGTTAATTTCTGGCGTGTCAGTGTCAGTTAAATCATCGTCGTCATTATCTGGTAATTGAATGTCATCGATCGCTGAAGTATCAGGCTCTGTTTCCGAATCGTTTGTGTTTTGCTCTAATAAATCGTCAACATCAAATTCTTCATCAATGTCCGACTCTTCATCATTTAACCCATCTAGCAGGCTATCAACATCCTCAAGCTCTTCTTGCTTTTCGAGAACAGCTTCCGCGAGTTCATCGTCTAGCTCATCTTCATTGAGTAGATCAGAATCATCAGACAAATCAATGGTATCAAGATCTAAATCATCCTCTTCGTCATCTTCATCAAATAAACTATCAAGCTCGTCTTGCCCTAACTCAGAATTATCTTCACTGAAATCATCATCCAAATTAATGGCATCGTCATCATCATTGTCAGGCACCAACATATCGTCAGAAAGGTCGTCAAAATCATCAAGCCCTTCATCAAGTGCATCATCGAGTGAAGTGTCTTCCAACGATTCTTCTAGTTCGTCTGAAAGCACATCGTCTAACAAATCATCTTCACCAAAGAGTTCATCCGTTAAATCATCGCCGGATAACTCATCCGTTACCGGGGGAACAACATCCATTGCTGCTGGCGCACTTGTCGCTGCTATGGGTGCCGCTACAGGTGCACCCTCATCCTTTTTTTTGCTTAATACCCTCCAACCAACAAAACCTAGAATGGTAAGAGTGAATAGCGTAGAAACTGTGGCGATAAAAGGCACACCAGTAACCCAATCAGGCAATTTACTCTGCTGTTCTAATTCACGCTGTGCTTCTGCTTCCTTAGAAATATCTATCAACTCATTTTGCAAATTCAATATTTGCGCCATCTGTTGTTGAATTTCACCCTCTTCGCCTACGCGATTTCTCAACTCTTCAATATCATCGTTAACTTTATCTAGGCGATCGTAAAATTTTTGATTTTCATCAATAAGAGATTGAACATTTTTAATTGACTCACCAAATTGGTCTCTCAGAGCCTCAAATTGACGTGTTTGCTCTGCATCTATTTTTGTGAGTTGCTGTTCGATCTGATCTTTTGTTTGAGCCAGATCTTCTTGGCTTGCTAACTTTCGTGGAGGTTTTAGGTTATTTAAACTGGAACCTGGTCGTTTGCTTGGTTGCCAGCTATTGTCATCTTGTTCTGCTTTTTTCTTAGCGTCGTCTGCTGGAATTCTTGCAACATATCTTTCAGAAGGTAATCGCAAGGTTTTACCATCAATCAAATGATTAATGTTTTCATCATCGAAAGCATCAGGATTGAGTTCGTAGATAGCCACCATGACCTGATAAATAGTCAGGTTTTTATTCTGGCGATACCTGTTAGCAATACGCCATAAAGTATCATCAGAATCTATTGGGCCATAGGTAATACCTGAATACTCTTCCGTAGAATTTTTCGGGCCTTTAATGTCAACCTGCGTTGTGTCAGCGGTTTGACTTGCAATTGGAAAAGCGTAACCAACCGTAAAGAAAAACAAAATAGTCCAGATTGTTAATCTCATACTGGTTTTGTTCCTACTATTGATAGGTTTTTAGTCATTCTAACAAGCACTCTTACAGTCGTCCCTTTTATACTCAGATGACGAAACGAAATACACGCCAAATTATTGGCGATATGAATTAAACATAAATCTATAGCAAGCGCTATTCCAAAACTATAAACCAGATGGACATTGTTATCTATATTACCAACCTTTGAAGATAAAGCACTGCGCCAAAAGTCTACAATGAATTATACCAGCTAGCATAAATAACTCATCAAACTGCAACAATCGAAATACTATGAAAAGCTAAACTCAGGATAACTCATTGACGCCAATGACTATATTATCGGCAGTTAAGAGGAAAGATTAAGAACTTGCAACCTTTAGCTTAAATACTGCCAAGGCTTAGAGCGTGATGAGCATCAATAAATGAGCAAGGCTCGGTTAAATTAGTCATCACGCACATTGTATCAACTTACATATAGTTGCTAATGAGAGACTCTGCTATCTGGACACTGTTGGTAGCAGCCCCTTTACGGACATTATCCGACACCACCCATAGGTTTATGCCATGCGTATGCGTAATATCGTCACGTACACGTCCAACAAAAACCTCGTCTTTACCACTTGCGTCTCCCACTTGCGTCGGAAAAGCTTCTCTGTCATCAATAAGTACCACACCTGGTGCTTGCGCCAACAAGGCTTTAACTTCTTCCGCTGAGATTGGGTTCACGGTTTCCAAATGAATAGCTTCACCATGCCCATAAAACACCGGCACCCTAACGGCTGTCGCGTTGACTAAGATACTCTCGTCACCCATTATCTTCTGTGTTTCCCACACCATTTTCATTTCTTCTTTGGTATAGTCATTGTCCATGAAGACGTCGATTTGGGGGATTGAATTAAATGCTATTTGGCGACTAAAAGCTTCATTTGTTACTTTACGGCCATTCATTAAATCAGCAGTTTGTTTAGCAAGTTCGTCAATGGCTAACTTACCGGCACCAGAAACTGATTGATACGTTGAAACATTAATACGTGCGATACCAACTGCATCTTGAATTGGTTTCAACGCCACCATCATTTGAATCGTTGAACAATTGGGGTTAGCAATAATATTTCTATTGCGGAACTCAGCTAAAGCATGTTCATTCACTTCAGGTACGACTAGAGGAATGTCGGGTTCATATCTAAAATGAGAGGTATTATCAATAACAATACACCCAGCCTCAGCAGCCAGTGGCGCATACTTAGCAGAAACAGAACCACCAGCAGAGAAAAAGCCTAATTGTACCTGACTCCAGTCAAAAGTGTCCGCATCAAGGACGGTCACATCTTCACCTTTAAAAGACACTTCACCACCTGCACTGCGAGCACTAGCTAGGGGATAGAGTTTATTAATTGGAAATTTACGTTGCTCCAATATCTCAATCATGTTCTGCCCAACCAAACCGGTTGCCCCTAAAACTGCTACGTCAAATGCGCGTGACATCTACCTATATCTCCTAAAAAAGCCTATTTCTACAATAGCCTAACGACATTATACGTTAGGCAAAAAACCGAGAGCGTAGAGTGCCTTTGTTCCAGCAGAATTTCCAGTCTTAACTTGTGCTGAAGCAAACTCTCTTCGTATAGGATAGTTTTTTCTGTAATAGCGAAACGTCTCAGCATTATTAACTTGATGCCTAAAAGCTGCATCATCATGACGAATGTCGTAAATACTAAGAGCGCACTGCTTAATGATATCGAGTGTGACAGCTTCCTCTCGACTAAAGATAATAGGTTTATGTGTGCTTACAGGTAACAATGACTGCCAAGCAACATCTTTACTCAACCCCAAAGCATTAGCCGCGTGTTGGTAGGCAAAAGCTGTCCCTTTAGCCTTACCTTCAATACTGTGCCCTGCTATATGCGCAGTCGCTAAGGCCAGATAAGGTAGTAACCTCAGATCGATATCAGGTTCATTTTCCCAAACATCAAGCACCACCTGCATTTTTTTACCTGATTCAAATAAGGCAAGTAAGGCAGTATTGTCCAGTACCTCTCCCCGTGCAGCATTAATAAGTAGTTGAGTGTCTTTAAGTTGTTCCAACCTATCTCGGTCGATCAAATGATAAGTTTGATACTCCCCCTTATTAACTAAGGGTGTATGTAATGTGACGACGTCACAAGCCAGTGCTTCGTCATAAGATACAAATGAACGTGAGTCACCTGCATGTTCTAACGGTGGATCGCATAACAACACTTTCATACCCAAAGCGTCTAGCTTCTTTGCGACTTGTGTTCCCACATGCCCAGCACCAATAACACCAACAGTTTTACCTTTTATTGGTGTTTGTTGTTTTTCTGACATCACGAAGATAGCGCTGACGACATATTCTGCAACAGAAATAGCATTAGAACCGGCAGCTGATGCAAAGCCAATGTTTCGAGACTTAAGATAATCAATATCAACATGGTTAGAACCTGACGTCGCTGTCGCTACAAACTTAAGCTGACGGCTATCTTTTATCAGCTCTTCATTCACTTGAGTTGTTGAGCGAACAAAAAGAATATCTATATCGATTAAATCACTTGGCTGGATCGTTTTATGATTAAAAGCAGCAATATCCCCCCACGCCTCAAAATGCTCTCGCGCATATGGCATGGTATCTTCATAGAGTATTTTCATGGATAACGTTAATCTTTGTTAAATACAACAGGGGGTTGCGCCGAAGCATTCACATTGAGTTGGAAGACATCAGGCCTTGCATAATGACCAACAACGTCAAAATCTAATTTACTCTTACCTATCTCACTGAGATCTAAGTCCGCGATTAAAATACCTTCCTCGTCCCACAATGGCCCAGCTAACACTTCTCCCATGGGCGACATAATTACGCTGCCACCGCGGCTCATAACATCGGGCTGTTTTTCCAATTCTTCGTAGGTTTCTAGGTGTGTCGGATACATATCTTTTGTCACATATTGATTGCAACTGACAACAAAGCAGCGCCCTTCGGCGGCAATGTGCTGCATACTGGATTGCCATGTTGGGCGTTGATCTGCCGTCGGTGCCAAGTAAATTTGTACACCCTGTGCATACATTGCCATTCGGGCCATAGGCATATAATTCTCCCAGCAGATCAAGCCACCGAGTTTACCAATGTCTGTATCAAAAACAGGTAAAGTGCTGCCGTCTCCTTCCCCCCAGATTAAACGTTCGCTCCCTGTCGGTTTTAATTTCCGGTGCTTACCTAACAACTCGCCATCAGGCGAGAACTGAAGTTGCGTGCAATAAAGCGTACCACCACTAAAATCACCATCACGTTCAATAATTCCAATCGATAAGTACACACCTGCTTGTTTAGCCGCTTTAGCCAGCTGATCAGTTTCTTTACTAGGAACATCAACAGCATTTTGCCAATAACGTTTCCAAAGCTCTCTACCTTCTTCATTGCGGCTACCGACGACCATACCAAATCCAAAACCTCTAGGATAAGCAGGAACGAAAGCTTCAGGCAGAAGTACTAACTGTGCACCTTTGTCGGCCGCTTCCAATGTGAGATCACAGGCTTTTTGTATACTAGCGCTTTTATCGAACAATACAGGAGCAGCTTGAACAGCCGCTACTTTAACTTGGGTCATGGGAATACCTTGAAAAACGAGAATAGTGAGATTCTAAAATTTATCCGATCAAAAAAGAATCCCATAGGCAAAATCAATTTCAGTGGCTTAATACTGGACTGTACAATTATTCCGACGCTAGTAAAAAGGTGCACGAGGCACCTTTTTACTCATACTCTAGCATTCGAATGATGTCATCTTAGAAGTTGTAATCGAAACCTGCGTAATAAAACGCACCGTTAAAGCCAAACGGCGCTGAGCGACGAGAGAATTGGAATACACCATCACTACTTACGATAACATTACCGTCTGCATCCACAATAGTCCCTGATCGAGAGTTACCAATGGTGTTTCTATCTGGCGTGACATCAAATAGGTTGTTTGCACCAATATTAAACGACAAATGATCATTCACTTGATAAGCAACACGCACATCGGTCAGCACTTCGGCTCCATAGGTCTGCCGTCCTCCATCCGTCACTGTGTATTCGCCATAACGATTAAATGACAAGTTCACCGTTAAGTCATTCAATCTATACACACCCGACAGACTAATACGATCTTCTGGCTGCCACTCTTCAATGATAGAAATATCTTGTTCAGAGAAAACTTGATCTGTTGACAGTGTTTCTAATCCACTACCTGCTGGCGTAAACAAATCAACGACATCGGTTTCGGTAAAATTAGCTGCGAGAGACAAATCTAGCAACCCTTTGGCAAACTCAGTATTCCAAGTTGCTACAATGTCTACACCATCAGTTTCTGTGTCAGCACCGTTAAGAAAGAACTGCCCTGCGCCTGCACCGCTGGCAGCTAACGCAGCATCTAAGGTATCAGACAAACCTTCGCCTAGGCGGTTACTAATAACGATACGATCATCAATATCAATCGAATAATAGTCCACTGTAATACTGACGGAATCAATTGGATTGAAAATCGCACCAATACTCCAATTCGTTGACTCTTCCTCACGCAACTCAGGTATACCAATAGCCTGTGCTAACTCACTATCATTACGGAAAGTACCGACTTCTTGCTGAATTAAATCGCCTTGGTCATTAACAACAAATTGAGTACCAATATTGTTGAAGAAAAGTTGCTGAAGTGAAGGTGCTCGAAAACCAGTGCTGGCAGCACCACGAACTCGAACAGTGTCACTAACCTCATAGTTAGCTGCAATCTTAAAGTTTGTCGTATCACCAAAACCATCATAGTCATCGTAACGGATCGCTGCGCTAGCAAGAAAACGATCGCTAAAATAATACTCTGCATCAATATAGAAAGAGATCACATCACGACTCTCATCAACAGCTGAGTCAGGTCCTATCCCTGGGAATCCTTGGATACCACCAGACGCGTTTTCGCTCCCTATCCCACCACTTAGACCTTCAAATACATTCACACCATTAATGGTGTCAAAATCGGCAAAAGACAGCTCTTCTCCCGGTATGATTCTATATTCGTCTTCCCTTATTTCGGCCCCAGCTGCAACTTGCAAATCGCCAAAACTTTGCGAAAAATCAACGTTGATAGTTTGTAAGGTAAGCTCCAACCCATAAGCGTCCGCTTCTCTTGGAATAGTAGAGCGAATTTCGTCCGCTGATAATCCACGTGAAAAACGCAATTCATTCGCAAACGAGGCATTAATTGAATTACTCGTGACATAATCTATCGTGTTTTCACCGTAGGTATAGGAGATATCCAAAGAAGCATCATTATCAAAAACCGTTTTGTAACCAAAGTTATAAGAAACATCATCTATTTCAGTATTGATTAACGGTAGAAAGCCATCTGGGATTGTCGCATCGCCATCCTGCAAACGCGGGTTGCCATTCAAATTAGCATTGTCACGGAAGAACGCTGCTGACTCGTTTTCTCGATTTGAATAAGTAATAAAGCCATACAGTTCACCATCACCTACTTCATAGGCAGTATTCACCGTTAGCGCAAATTGCTCAGAATCTGCATCACCTATGCGAAATGTATTTCTAGAAGCCGTTAATTCCCTTGGGTCACCTGCAAGAAAATTTCCGTTATCCAGTGTTGTACAACCTAAGAACTGGCAAGAGCCATGCAATCCTGCGCGATTGGTGAAACCACGATCTCTAAAGTTCAGTGCAACATTAAAGAACCCTTTGTCACCTAATGAGAAACCTTTATTGACATTGATGTTGGTCGTTTCTCCGTCACCTTCAGAAAACTCACCATAAGAGGCTGATACACTGCCCGCATCTTCGCTGTCTTTAAGTACTAAGTTAATTACTCCGGCGATAGCATCTGAGCCATACTGCGCAGCTGCACCATCACGCAATATTTCAATACGTTTTATTGAAACAGCCGGTACAGCATTGAGATCTGTTCCGGCAGTCCCTCGGCCTACAGACGTATTAATATGAATTAACGACGCTTGATGCCGACGTTTTCCGTTAATAAGAACTAAAGTTTGATCGGGTCCTAGTCCGCGTAACGTTGCTGGGCGCAAAGCATCAGTCCCATCACTGATTGATGACGATGAGAAATTGAACGACGGCGCTATGGTTTGGAGCATCCTGCCAACTTCTGTTTGTCCGGTATTGGCTAGTGCCTCAGATGATAAAATATCAACAGGTACTGGCAAATCCTCAACCGAACGACCAGCAACACGGCTGCCGACAACATTGATTCTTTCAACCTTTTTAACAGCCTCTTCCTCTTGTGCCAATGGTGCTTGTATCGCGCCGATAGCAGCTAACGGGACTAACGCCGTTCGTAATTTATTTTTATTCACTTTCCTGTTCCTCCAACTTGTTATTGTATTTATGCTCAGTTGGCCGGATTCATTTTCTACTGCGTACAGTGCTGTACCTTCAAGTAACTTAGTCAATCCTAATTTAGGTGAATAGGTACCTTTCAGCGCATTTGTTTGGTGCTGACTTGCCATCTCAAATGAAAAGAGCAATGTCTGATCAGCTTGTTGCGCGAATTCAATAAGCGCTAAGTCAGCTCTTTGAGATTCGATATCAAATGCAACACTGGTTTGCGCAGAGGAATCAAAAGACGAAAAGAACAATAAGCCACCTATTAGCGTAAGAATTCGCTTCAGATAAATAGGGGATCGATTGTTAAATAAGTCCATTTTCCAACTGAACAATATAACTAGACAAGCCAGAAAGAAGATTCCTCTATAGGTTTTTTAAAAGAATAAAAATTAGTTGTTTATGTTTTACCGCTCAAACTTACAATTTAGCAGTTGAAGACAGTTTAATAAGTTGAGGCGTTATGACCTCATGCTTAATGTCGAAGTTATGTTCAAGGGTACTCACCAACCCATCAATATCTCCCGCTCTGAAATATCCGGCAACTTGAATGTTGCCTATCGCATCACCCTCTAAATCAAAGTCTATATTATTGTAGCGTTTCACCTCTTCTAACACAGTTAATAGGTTCTCGCCCTGAAAAACCAACATACCTTGTTGCCAAGCCAGTTCGTTTTGAACTTGAGCAAGTGTAATTTTTTCAGTTTCAACATCCGAGTTTTTAACATCGTTAACAGTAAGTCGCGCTTTTTCTCCTGAAGAAACGACAAGGTTCTCTGTCTGAGCCGAACCTTCCTTAAGAGCCGATATATCATCATGGTCGAATATGATGTCTTGATCAGTAATAAGTACTTTTCCATCCGTTACTAACAATTCAATATCACCCGGCTGCCCCAACTCAATATTAAAAGCAGTACCTATCGCAGTAACATTGATTTCATCAGCCTGCACTGAAAAAGGTCTATCAGTATCATGCGCAACCTCAAAATGCGCTTCGCCTTTTAAGAGACTTAATCGACGTATTGAAGAAGTATACTCAATGAGGATTTCGCTGTTTGTATTCATATGAACCACTGAACCATCCGGCAAACGGTGTGACTCATTCTCCCCGACTGCAGTTATAAAGGTTCTGTTGTCGTTAGCGAGACTAACGGTCGACAACGTTTCTTCATTGTTTGTTGACGGAAGGTAGCTTAAAACGAGTGCAACGAAAAAAACACTACAAGCAACTGCTATTGCAGGAAACCAATAGCTTTTATAACGTTCTCTTTCGTTCGATTGAAGTGGAAACAAGCTACTCAATTCCTGTAATACACTGGTTTCATCCCAAAACTCAGCTGCTAGTTTTAACTCAGTAGCATGTATTGCACTAGTTGATACCCATTGCCTTAAAGCCTCGTGCTCTTGCGGTGATAAACCTCGATCAATCTTGCTCACCCACAGGCATGCTTGCTCTTGAATCATATCTTTACTTTCAAAAGGGTGGACATTGCTCATAGCTTTGACGCCTTACCGGAGGGCTTGTGTAAGACTTCAGTTCTCGTGGTTGCCTCCTGTTTTTGTCTCACGTATTTAATGCTCAAAGCTAAACCTTTAGCAATATGCTTTTCTACCGTGCTTTCACTTAAATCAAGATACTCCGCTATTTTCTTTTGACTCCAACCATAGACTTTCTTCAAAATGAACGCTTGCCTCACGCTACCAGAAAGCTGTTCAGTTGCTCTGCAGAATAATAAAAAGCGCTCTTTACTTTCAAACTCCGACTCAAGACTTTGTGTGTTCAGGTTTGGTGCAGTTACTTCGTCGACATTAATGTCATATTTGTAAGCACTTTTATTCACGTGATTAAGAGCAAGGTGTGTGGCGGTTTTCAGCATGTATGTTTTGGGGTACTGGATTTCTTGCTTAAGGTCGGCTTCATAGCTCTTAACAAAAGTCTCTTGCACGATATCTTCTATATCTTCTTTTCGAACAATCTTCCCCACCGAACAAGACAGTTGCGAGCGGTATTTCAGAAAGCTATCGAGTATTCGTCTGATTCTTTTTGTCATGCTATTAGCAGATTAAAAGCGAGAATTGTACAGCAGTCTATTACTTCAATGTGTATGAAACAAGTTTGTTCTATCAACTCCCTCTTCGAAAAAGAAAGATGCCGGTCAATTAAATTGGCCAGCATCTTAAAAGTCTCCACTCAATACTTTTTAGGACATGTTGTGATAACTACCTACTGATCATATCCTGAGTTAGTGCGATCCAGCTTACGTAAGATACCTGGCCATGCCAACGCCCCACCGACATTATTCGTTGATTGTTTAGCTTGAGCTTGAATACCGGCCAAAATAGCACTTGGAATAGGGATCAGCTCTTCTCCTGACGATTGTGCTCGTAATTGTATCTGGCAAGCGCATTCGAGAAGATACATATAGAGGAACATATCCGGAATGTTATCAGCACAAGTCAACAGGCCATGATTACGTAATATCATAAAGCGAGTCTCACCCAAATCGGCAACCAAACGTGTTTTTTCGTCAGGATTGAGCGCTACCCCCTCATAGTCATGATAGGAAAGAGAAGACAAAGCAAACAAAGATTGCTGACTTAAAGGTAACAAACCTTTCTTAGTGGCAGAAACCGCTGTACCCGCTACGGTGTGCAAGTGCATAACACATGTAGCATCTTCCCTCGCTTCATGCACTGCACTATGAATAGTAAAACCGGCTGGGTTAATGTCATATTCTGACGCCATAACCTTTTTACCTTGCAAATCGACTTTAACAAGGCTCGATGCTGTTACTTCTTCGAACATCATCCCGTAAGGGTTAATCAAGAAATGATGCTCAGGACCCGGCACGCGTGCTGATATGTGTGTAAAAATCAAATCATCCCATCCATGCATGGCTACAGCTCTGTAACAAGCAGCTAGGTCGACGCGTAATTGCCACTCTTCAGCGGATACAAGCTCTTTTACATTCGATGAATTTGACATGCTACATCCTCTTAAATTTCAGTAATAACGATAAACGATGAAATAGAGCATAACCTTTCTCGTAGCAACACAACTGTCAAATAGTTTACAATTGACTAGATTAATTCATTATGAGCAACATTATGGCTTCATTTGATGAGATTAAATATCTATTAACCGATAACGAGTGGCTGAGTTCACTGCCCGAGCCAATACTTGAAAAGCTTGCATCCTCCTGCCATGTAAAATCGTTAAACCAAGGTCAACTCTTGTTTGCAAAAGGCGATGAACCCAGGGGTTTATATCGCGTATTGAAAGGAAAGATGCGAGTGAGCAGTTTTACCACAGACGGCAAAGAAGCCTTACTCACTTGGCTAGAACCAGGGCAGTGGTTTGGTGAAATATCGCTCTTTGATGGACTACCTAGAACACACGACTCACATGCACAAATTGATAGTCAGTTGTTGGTTCTTCCGTCCAACGACTTCACCCAATTGCTAAGTAAACACCCTGAATTATACAAGCACGTCGTTATCTTACTTTGTCAAAAGCTAAGACAAAGCTTTACGTTACTGGAAGATACAGCCAGCCTTTCGACCAAAGGTCAACTCGCAAGACGACTAATACTATTGTGCAATAACCCGAATTTATCGACTAGTCATATTGACGCTCATGCCAAAGCACCGTTAACTCGTATTACTGTGTCGCAAGATTCCCTAGCCAGTATGCTCAACATCTCACGCCAAACCGTCAATAAATTACTGCAAGAATTGCAAAAGAACCGAATAATAGCCTTACATTACGGCCATATCGATATTATCGACATGGTTCAACTAGAGACACTGACCGTCCGTTAATGCCGACGACCCTATTTGATCGCCACTGCAATCAAATAAAAAACACCGTAAAGTACAACTTGATGCAAGATATAAAAAGGTAACGAGTGCTTTCCAAGCCAAATGACGGGCTTCATAAAAGCTGACGGCATGACAGGCTCTTTAGGTAGTTTGAACCAATTAGCCACTCCCATACCAATCATAAATACGCCCAACCAAGGAACAAGCGGTATGTAATCTATTGAAGGCGGGCGCTGGCTCATCAAACCTGTTATATAGAGCAAAGGATTAGGATCGATTCCACCCCGCCCTACGTATATTGAAACAGCCAGAATAATAGTGCCAGGAATAATCAACCACTGTTTCAATGGCCTAACCACCATAGCAATGAGAATCACGCTAGCGAAAAAATGGATAACACCAAACCGCACAAACTTTGTCGGCTCAGCAAAATAAGTGGCTAAAGTAATCGCTAGTGCGATACTGCCAAGTTTTATTACTCGTCTAAGCAGGCGATTCCAGCGAATACCGGACTGCGTACTCAATGTAAACGCCATTCCGGACACCAAAACAAAAGTACCCAACCCCATTTTTTGGTAAATGACCCAGAATAAGTTTTTAGTCAATGCAGTATCGATAAACCCAAACTGGTAAAGATTATAAACCGAATGAAAAATCGGCATACTGAGACAAGCAATACCGCGTGCAAAATCAACACTGTGCAAACGCGGCGATTGGGGTTTTGGTAAAGACGATGAACTTGCTTCTAGTGAAGCCGATTCATTATTCATAGTGGCGGTTCTCTTTCGCGTTTAATACCAACTTACCGAATACTCTTACAATCGCAGTAAAATGACTGAGTCAGTAAACGAATTCCATAAATTGACATACATCAAAACTGGAAGCTCATGAAAGCATATCACTTTCATCAAGCCTCCAAAACACATTGAGAATACAGTCTCTAATTACTGCTCAAAACGTCTGAGCACTAGCGTAGCATTTGTACCACCAAAGCCAAAGCTATTCGACATCACTTGATTAAGTTTTGCTTCGCGCGTTGATGTCACGATATCTAGACCTTCAGCCTTTTCATCTAAAGTATCAATATTAATTGAAGGCGCAATAAAGTCATTCTGCATCATCAACAACGAAAAGATAGCTTCATTTGAGCCAGCAGCACCGAGTGCATGCCCAGTCATTGCTTTAGTCGCACTCATAGGTGGGCTTTGATCACCAAACACTTCACGTATTGCTTCAAGCTCTTTTACATCACCGACAGGTGTTGACGTACCGTGGGTATTTAAATAATCGATAGGCCCCTCGACTGTTGCCAAGGCTTGTTGCATACATCGTACGGCACCTTCTCCAGAAGGAGCAACCATGTCAGCGCCATCAGATGTCGCTCCATAGCCTACAATTTCAGCATAAATCTTCGCGCCACGCGCCAGCGCATGTTCGAGCTCTTCAATCACCAAAATACTACCACCACCGGTACTAACAAACCCATCACGATCTGCATCATAGGTGCGTGACGCAACTTCTGGGTTGTCATTATATTTCGACGACAAGGCGCCCATAGCATCGAACTCCATAGACAAACTCCAATGCAGTTCTTCACCACCACCAGCAAATATAATATCTTGCTTGTTAAGCTGGATCTGCTCCATTGCATGACCAATACAATGCGCACTAGTAGAGCAAGCTGAGCTGATAGAGTAATTAACACCTTTTATCTTAAAAGGTGTAGCTAGGCAGGCAGAAACTGTGCTTCCCATAGTCCGAGTCACCATATAAGGCCCAACACGTCTCACACCTTTCGCACGTAATGTATCTGCAGCTTCAACCTGATTTTTGGACGACGCCCCACCAGAACCAGCAACAATACCGGTACGTGTATTCGATACCATCTCATCAGTTAACCCTGAATCTTCAATCGCTTGTTGCATAGCAACATAGGCATAACCGGCAGCATCACCCATAAAGCGAAGGGTCTTTCTGTCAATATGGTCAGCAAGATCGATGTTGATTGGGCCACAAACCTGGCTTCGCATCCCCATTTCGGCAAACTCATCTGAGCGAGCGATACCTGAACGCCCTTCTCGTAATGACTCTGTCACATCTTGTTGGTTGTTTCCGATGCTGGACACAATACCCAAGCCCGTAATAACGGCTCTTCTCATAGATCTACCCTAATGTAAAAAATTGCGCTTATGTTAAAGGTTTTAAGCTTCGAACTGGTCTGCTTTTCACCTAAAAATGATAACTTTTCCATCTCAGCTCAAATTGTTAGCCAAAATAGATGGCTTAACCATGATTAAATGGAATTCATTCATCATCAAAGATAAAATCATACGCTGTTTATCTTTTTGGTTGAACCTTCTTGCCTATTGTTCCAGCAAAAATCCATTTTAATGAGCAAGGTGTCCCTGTTGCTGAAGATTTTGATGATGTTTACTTTTCTAATCAAAGTGGTTTAGAAGAAAGTCGCTACGTTTTCATCAAAAATAATCAATTGCCTGAACGTTGGTTAGAGTCCGCACAGTCTGTTAGTTCAAAAAAACTGTCGCAACCTTTTGTCATTGCCGAAACTGGGTTCGGTTCAGGGCTCAATTTTCTAGCTGTGTGGGCAATGTACCAAAACACACGACGTACATTAGCTGAGCAGAATGAGCCTGATGTTCTACCTAAGTTGCACTTTATCACTGTCGAAAAGTTTCCCATGACAGCAGACGAGATTGCCAAAGCGAACACCCCTTGGCCCGAATTGAAACCTCTCGTCGATAAATTAATTCAACAGTATCCAGCACTGTATTCAGGTTGTCATAGAATAGAGCTTGAAGGCGGTAATGTGATACTTGATCTCTGGTTTGGCGATGTCGATGAAATATTACCCGACATGCATATAGCCAAGGATGGTTTGGTTGATGCTTGGTTTCTTGATGGTTTTGCGCCTGACAAAAACCCACAAATGTGGCAACCCAAACTCTACCAACACATGATGAAGCTAAGCAAAGCGAACGGAACTTTCGCTACATTTACTGCAGCTGGACAAGTCAGGCGTGATATGAAAAGTGCAGGGCTTGAAGTTGAGAAACGCAAAGGCTTTGGCCGCAAGCGGGAAATGCTCGCAGGTTTCGTTAATAATAAAAAAAGAGAGAATCAGCCCAAACCTTGGTATTTCAGATCACAAGCAAAGTCAGACGGTCAAAGCATTGCTATTATCGGTGGCGGTATCGCGTCCTCCTGTTGCGCTCTAGCGCTAGTAAAGAAAGGGTATGACGTCACGCTGTATTGTAAAGATGAGGCATTAGCCCAAGCAGCTTCAGGCAATAGACAAGCGGGTTTTTACCCTCAACTTCAGGCCGATATGAATGCGCAAAGCCTAACTTATTTACATTGTTTCGACTTCGCTCATCGTTACTACCAAAACCTATTAACTGAAGGTTACCAGTTCGCACATGATTGGTGTGGCGTTAACATGTTGGCCTTCACACCAGCTTTGTTAAGTCGCTATCAAAACCTTGTAGGCAAACAACAATGGCCAGACTCTACTTTTGCTTGGCTAAAGCCCGAACAAACAACAGAAAAAGCAGGCATTGAACTTCCCTATTGGTCATTGTTCTTTGAGTACGCTGGGTGGCTAAATCCATCAGAGTTAATACAAGCGCAAATCAGCGCAGCCCAGTCGACAGGTAGTTTTCAGGTTATTTACAACAAAGAGCTTAAGAGCTTTGAAAGAAACACGTCTCATCATTGGCAACTCGAATGGCAAGACGGAACCGTTGTTCAGAAAGACATTCTCTTACTAACAACCGGGGCAGATGCTGAGAGTCGGCAACTCCCTTACTTGAACACCTTACCTTTATCATCGGTACGAGGTCAGGTTGAGCACCTTAGCAGTATTGATACCACAACCTCCCTTAAAACAGTGATATGTCACAAAGGTTATTTTACTCCCCCACTCAATGGCTTACACACATTGGGCTCAACCTATGTCAAACATGATGATGGCATTGACTACCGTTTAGAAGAAGAGCAAAAGAATATCATGACACAGATAAATGCTCTGAATGATATAGATTGGCCGAGTATGCTAGAACCTGAACATCATGGCAGGGCATCAATTCGTTGTGCCACACCCGACCGCTTGCCTGTTATGGGGGGGTTGTTCGACGACAGAATCCAACGGCAGCAATTTTCAGAGCTCTATAAAGCGTTACCTGATTCGACTTACCCGTTAGCTGAATCTGTATCCAACTTATATACCCTAACCGGATTAGGTTCTCGAGGAATTTGCACAGCTCCTCTGCTTGCAGAGGCAATAGCTTGCCAGATCAGCGGCCAACCTATGCCGCTTAGCCGCACATTGCTTGATATAGTAAACCCTAATCGCTTTCTAATCAGAGACCTAATACGCAGGGTCAATTAGCCCAGAACACACTCTATACCCAAACCACGTCAAAGTGACGGATTCAGCGGGCGACCAAGGAATAATTGGGTACAGATGATTCAATCACGACTTGAGGGATGAATGTTTTACTCGCAGAGACAACACGTCTATGTGGTAAGGAGATAATACGCGCATTAACAAAGACGCCGCGTTCATTGTGACGTAATGTCCCTGAAAGCACATACTGCAACTCTTGCCTGCTAGCTAATTCAGAGGCTTCTCGGCTGAATACAAAGTCACCATCGGCACCTACTTGAACATTACCCGTCGCCTTAAAATCGACAACAGTGACACCAAAGGCTTGTAATTCAGTAATAAAGCTCTCTGCTAATTGATTTCCTAATGGTGTAGTGCGTTTAAGATGTCGATCAAAATCAACGAAAGAGGCAACTCCTACTCTCGCTTCTGTGCTGATATCGTGCGCGTTCTGAATTAACTCTATTGTCAATTGTTCAGCATATTCACTGATGTCTTTATGCACATACTCTGCTTGATAGCGATTAGTTCTGCGTGGCAGTACAACATAGTCTTGCGCACTGTTGGTTGTACTTTTAGCCAATGGTAAATCTTCCACATAGGTCCTAGCCACTGGTGCAGGAGCAGGTTCCTGATTTTGTGACTCATCTGCTTGAGTTTCCTCCGCCTTTTGTGTGTTGGACCAAAAAGCGGGAAGTTGCACTAAATTCGTTGCACAACCACTGAGCAGTGAACCAATGGCTATAAGCAGCAATAATTGAATACGCATTACTGATCGCCTTGAATCAATCTAACGCCATCAGTCCGACCACCAGAGCTTGGTAGTAATGCATCTGCTACATAAAACGGAATCAAAGACTGTGCCGTAGCCACAACGGCTTTGGACTTCATGCCAATAATGCGTGCATTGACCAAGTAACCACCGCGATGTTTAACCATAGTGCCTGTCAAAATATAATCTAATAGCGCTTTATTCTTAAGCTCTAAAAAGTCACGAGATAAGAAGAAATCACCTTCTTCAGTCACGCGTATGTAATCTGTCGCTTTGTAATCTATAACGGGGATTCTGAACTTATGCATTTCATGGACAAAAGACTCCGCTAACTGCATACCGAGCAAATTAGTTTTCTGTAAATCACTGTCCAGCATAACAAAGCTCGTCACGCCAATCGTTGTCTTGTCACTTAAATATTCCATATTAGCCACGAGATTCTGCGCGAGGTTTTGTGCATAGCTACCAATATTCTTCGTCAAATGTTGAGATTCATATTGATTATCGCGGCCGGCATACAAAGGATCGCCATTAGGCAGTGATGCCGCACCAAAGCTGTCTAATCTAACCCTTTCTGCCTGTTCAGCATTAGGTTGTATTGCTACCGTCCGATGAACAGGCTTTATATCGACAAGAGGCATTTCCTCTTCCACAACTTTTGCTTCTTCTTTTACTGCAAAGAGAGACTTAGTTGCCGAACAGCCTGTCATCAGGCCAGCTAACAGAATAACTGCTGTAATATTTTTCACTTAAAAACTCCTATTCTGTTCCACTTCGGTAGATGTATCCCTGACGACTAGATACTTTCTCACTACCCCAAAACAGATCAGATGGAAAGAATTGCGTCGCAGCCGCAACAACATCTTTACTCTTCACATTAATAATTCGCGCATTAACAATGGCACCTGCTTGCTGTTCTACAATCGTACCCGCTATATAGAAATCAACACTGTGATGGTGCAGATACAAATCACTAACATCTCGAGAAAACACCCTATCCGCATACTTCTCTATAATAATATCGTTCGTTGCTTTGTAGTCTTGAGCAATAAATCCTCTCTTACTCGCTTCGGTGATCATACCTTGCTCTAACTGATGCCCTAATAGCATCAAAGGGCCTTGATTGTTTGCATCGTATTTAAGCGTGGTCACGGGTACAAAAGTAGCCACTGCAAAACGTACTTTGTTATTTGGCAGTAACCCTTCAAAGAGTTCTTCAGCTAGGGCATTAGTGTAATATTCGGCATTACCCAATGATGTTTCTGACACAGTCCTTACCTTTTTTTCTGCCACTTTAGATGAGCTACACCCTTGAACGACAAGTAACAAAAAAGCCGAAACGGCAACAAACCGAAGACATGTAATGACTGACAGGCATTGAGTATGGAATGTCTCTTTCACGTCTATATCCTATTCATTTTACTCCCGTCAAAGCGACATTTCTTCAATCGCCTGTAACGGAACAATGGTTACGTGAAAAATAAAAAGCAAAAAGCAAGCCAAAAATAAGTTTTAATATATTCTTGGGTGGATTAGGACTAGATTCAAAGAAATTAAGTCTATTTAAACCGGATTCAAGGTATATCTAACAACACCAACGATAGAAAGTTTCTCAAAAGCACTCTTAGTGTAAGTGGATGAGCTGAAATGAGCATTGTCACAACTCAACACGTATTGTTTGTCGTTGGTAAATTGAACCCTTCTCAGCATTAAGCTTTGCTCAATGCTTAACAGTAAAATGCTACCATCTTTTATCTGACTGTTATCTTTGTATGTTTCATAAGTGACAACTGCGTCCTTAACGATTGTCGGAGTCATCGAATCATTCTCAACACGATAATGCAGTGTGCTCCCTTCTTTTGAATAACTTGCATTTTGTTCGCCAATAGACAATGCGGGTTGTCCTGTCATCAATGTACTAAGCGTATGTGAATGTTCTGTATTTGCCAGAGGCCCCACCGACAACAGTAAACTCACTAAAGGAACAAAACTTGATCCCGTCTCTATCGACAAAGCTGCGATATATTCAACAGGAGGTAGCCGCCCATCCTTTTCATAGCTTTTAATCGTGTTGACGTGATATCCCCATTTTTTAGAAAATGTTGGCCTTGATATACCGTTTTCACGACGAATGTTAAAAATATACTCACCAAACTCTGAAGACGTCACTGTATGTCCCAAATTAAATAACTTTGATTATCAAACACATAGAAAAGGGATACAAAAATATCCCGAAAAAGGCTTTACGAGACATTTTAATGTCTCTTATGATATCCCTATACAAACACTAGGATTAACCAAATAAAGAAGCCTATGCATCATATTTGTTTCTCTCGCATCGACAAGGCATCAAGGCTATCCATATGCAACAGCTCACATCTATCTATGCCGACACCGCAGATAGGTAAGAAGTTTACCCTATGGATAATCAATACAAAACACCTTCTTTCATTTAAACCTATAAGCGCTGGCTCATGAGGGTTATGGCTAAAGCTAGCACAACGCATATTCTATACGCAAACGGGTTATCAACCTACTGCCTATGGATTCATAGTTCGTCTTTGTGGGCATGTAGACGACAAAACACAATGGTATCTCTCTATTAAGCTCGTGTTATTTGAGCAATATTGAACGATCGTAACTAAAGGACAAAGACACAGGCAATGACTGACCGTAACCCTCTCATAGAAAAAAACCCCGAAGATACGCTGCTTAATTTGCATACTGTTTTAACACTTGTGCATGACTTGCACAGCCACGATCAATTTATTGAAATACAAAGCCAAAAGAATATGAATATTGCAATATCTCTTATTCTCAAATGCACAAATGACGCTCTAGAATATGAAATGAATCGAATTGAACTGAGACAAAACAACGTCAAATCGTATCAATTTGAAGCCTAATGCCTTGTCAATTAGCTGACGGTGTATTAAGGAAGCTCGGACAATGGCATTAAGGCAGGCTAGCTTTCGAAATAGCTCGACAGTATCTGCCACAACTGCATTGTTTTTTCTTGCTCATCAGCGGTTAAATTATCGCTGATGAACGCTGTATTTAAACTATTGATAAGCTGGTGATTCAAGTTATCAAAAACATAGTCTTGATGAATAAACGCTTGCCCTACAATAAGGTCAAAGTGCCCAGCTAAATAGCTCGATATAAATAAGTCTTCGTCGGTGCCATATTCTACGACTGAATCAAACCGCTCTTGACATTGCTCAACAGCTTTTTCAAAACCTTCTAATGTCACGCTTATTTCACCTCATCATCTTCGGTGCCAGGTGATGCAACAGGATATAGTACTTCGTCCCTGTATCCTGTTATAACGGGTAAAAAGCCGGCTAACGACTTATCCAGTGTAATGTCTCCGGTATCCACAATCAGCGGACGGCCGTTTAAACGTTGCAACTTAGTTTTACTGGCTATGATCATGATATTTTGTATACCAATATGACGAATAACGTCGGGTGACAATTGTTGATTCCCACGGCCAAAGATATGCCCTTGCCCACCAATGAGTGTGATAACCAACTTACACACTTGGGTACTCTTTTCATTTAAATAAGTGCTGAGTTGATCAGCTGTCACGTCGGTTGCCAGTAGTTGCTGCTCACAAATTAAATCGACACCTAATAGTGTATTGGGTAGCCCCAACTCCTGCATGACAAAATCAACCGTTGAGCCAGAGCCCATAACATAAACTTCGTCGTCCATTTCATCTATCAAATAGTCTGCTATTTCTTGTAATACGCCTTCTTCTGTTTCTTTGCCTCCTTGCTTCACTGCTTGAATATATTGCAATTCACTCGGCACACGCATCTGCCCATATTGTTTTGCCTTAACGACGCCTTGTCGAAACAAGCTTTCATCAATATCCATCACATCAGCATCTCCAACATTAACCAGCTCGCCTTTGGCTAGCATTAAAGCCACCCTACCAGCAGCTTTGGGTGTAACAGCAAAAACACCTGAGTGGATCTTACATCCTGCTGGGATCCCTAAGACGGGAATAGGTAAAGTGCCGTCACTGTTGGAGTTTGACAACGATTCTTCAACCTGTTGACAAATGTTACGTGCCGTTCCATCACCGCCAGCAAACAAGATCAAATCAACCTTTTGCTTTATTAAATGTGCAACACACGCTTGCGTATCTTCGGCTTCGGTTTGCTCTTGCTCGGCTGAATATACAACCTCGGTTTGAAAGCCTAATCCTTTAGACAAAGTTTCTCCCATTTCACCGCTAGCAGTATAAACAAGACACTGTTCCTTAATAGGTAATAACAGCTCTAACGCCAGCCTAGTTTTATGTTGCGCTTTTTTGATAGCACCTTGAGCTAAAGCCTTTGCTCTAATGTCAGCACCGTCACTGCCTTTTAGTGCAAGTGCCCCGCCAATACCAGCGTAGGGATTGATAACTACACCTAAACGAAACTGTCGCTGCACATTAACTCCTCAACCTGCTTTCTAACTATGGGTTGTTGATAAAATTGACAAAGCGCATCGATAAACAATTGTGCTCTTCGCGGAAAACCATTAGCACAATAAGCTTTCAGCTGTTCAAACACCTTACTTTTAAAACTCGTTCTATCAGTTTCAACACCAGATAAGTTATCAACACTCACATCAAACGGTTTACCACAAGCCAGACTAAATGCCCATTCAATAGCTTGCGGCTTTACTTCAACCTGTTCAAATGCTTTTTGTTGATGCTCGTCTCGTCCATCAGGTGCATACCAATAACCATAATCCACACGTGTTCTTCGATCTTTTCCTGCAATACACCAATGGGCAATCTCATGAAGGGCGCTAGAAAAAAAGCCATGCGCAAAAACAATTCGATTAAACGGCGCAACGTCATTTGCAGGCAAATAAATAGGTTCGTCATCCCCTTTAATCAAGCGCGTATTTTCGACTTCGATGAAAAGCCTATCGAACAACTCAATGAGATCTTGATAAAGTAAAGAATCTCGCGCCATTTATACCTACTCATTGAAGGAGTTAACAAGGGCGCATATTCTACGTAGATATACGCCTTGTGCAAACCTGTTAGTTAAGTACGTTCACTCGAAAGCCACTGGCTTGGGTTTCGTCTTCTTCAACCGTAATCAAGTAATTCGTGTCTTCATTAATGCCGACAAAGTCAGAGATAAACAGTAGCTCTTGGTTGTTATTTTCATCTTCCTCTATCAGTATCAATTGATAGAAGTCTGATGGCAAAGTATCGTCTCGTACAGCAGTAAAATCCAAGTTCGAGGTACTAAATTCTGCAGTCTCGAGTGTTTCTTCAGCTCGAACAAAGTAAAGGATCAAGTCATCGACATCAGGTACCAAGTTAACAATGTTCAAGTCATGCGAAAATGCTTGTGGCAAGCTACTAACTTCAAAGTTTAGGGTTCTCACTTGTTCAAGTTCATTTTGATAAACCACAAGCGTTCTTGCCTGATCCTGATTCAACGTGAGTAGGCCATTCTCGAACAGGACGTCCTGATCGCTTTCTTGCAAAATATTGACCTGATAATCACCGAATGGCAATGTCGAAAAGTCAGTGAGTTGAGACGAAGGTACCTGCACTTGAGCGATCTGCCCCTCATTGCTACGAATATTTGTAAGGATATCCGACTCCCTATCTAAACTGTTGTAAACACGAAACTGTGCACTGGCCAACAAATTATTAAAGCTCTGAACAGATGTTGAGTTAACGACAAGGTCCACCGCTAATCCAGTTTCGCCAGGACCAGTTGTAGGTCGAATAACCATGATATAGTCTATGAGTAAATTGAAGTTAATATTGTCACTTTCATAAAGTAGGTCGGTAGAACCTGTTTCTGTTATGAATACTTTATACTCCTGCGTATCCCAAATAAGCGGATCATCAGCGGCATCAAAAAAAGGCAATTCTTCAACACTATTGAACGCAATATCTGTGATTAAGTTTGCTTCTGAAAACGGTGCGCCAACAGAACCAATATAAAGATCATAAGTTTCATCAGGAACGGCCGAGAAAGATCTTAATGTGAACCCCTCTTCGAGAACACTGCGATCAAACTCAATATTCGTAATAGTAGGGGCATTGAAATCCCCAGACATCACAACAAGTGTCTTTGTCCCATCAAATAAACGCCTGCTCTCAGTTGAAATCTCTTGATCTTGCCCACTCTCGTCAGTCCATACCAAAGAGAGGTCATATGTATCTTCTTCGATATTCACTAAGGTCGTTGCATCACCAAATACACTCGATCCAATCGACGCATCATCAACCAGCAACCGAGTTGATGCACTATTGGTTGAGGCATTAAAAAACTGCAATGAACTTAAGGGAAAGACTTCTTCACTATCGTCCGAGTCACTGCCACATGCTGTGAGCAACATGAAAGTACTAGTTAAAGTTAGTAAGCGAGCTATTTTCATAATGGTTCCTATTCAATGAAAACTGCTCTGATAGGTCTGCTGATTAATTAGTTCATGCGCTTACACAACCTTTACATTGGCCTCTAAAACTTTACTTAACTTTACATTTAAATTGGGAACTCTTGGGGTTAGCCTCAGCAAAACAAGTGAGACAACACACATCGGATACAGATGAAAGATGCTAAGAATATGGCTAACGTATTTTGAAAAGGGAGTGGCTTGAAACTTTCAGAGATAACCCGAAAAGTGCGATGACATAAATCATAGCAAGACAAGTTAGAGGTAAATGTTTTTCATCCACCTCTAATTGTTGAAATATTAGAAGCTCTAATGCGGATTAGTCAGCAACTCGAACATGATAAGTCGCGTCAACATTCTCACTGTCATTCAAGTCATTAACATGTTGTATAAATCGTTCATGCTGTGAACTGCTCAAGCCACTGCTATTCAATATATCAACACATTGCTGAACAACCTCTTTTTGAGCGCTATTCAAGACTTCTTTTTCGATCAACTTAACCACAACTTTAAGGATGCTCATACAGACTTTGGCATCCTTAGGTGACAACTTTAATGCTTGTTCTAATGAGTTAAATGCTGGCTTAAAGCGCCTGTTTTTATAGTGAGCTGCAGCCATTTCACTTAATTCTGATGATGTATAGTGAATGCTAGTACGCTCATCTTCTTCTTGATTCAGGTATTCACTGACCACCTTCCCTGTGAAGGAATCATCGCTAATTTGTTTTTTAACTTTTTTAAGTAAAGCTAACGATTCTTCCCAAAAACCTAGGTCATGAAATGCTTTTATCTTATCCAGATTATCTTCAAGCGTCCCATCAGGTGGTTTACATAGGTGATCTTTGAGCTTTTTCTCTGCCTCTTTTTTATCTTGACGGATAGTTAGCATTCTCACTTCGATAATATCTAACTGTTCCTTCAGTTCATCTGTAATACCGTAGTCTGTTTGTATTTCGCTTATCCGGCGTTCCACTCTTTTTAGTGTGAGAGCAGCCTCTGCTTTAGACTGGGTTGAAGCCAGATCAATACCTGCGCGTATAACATTGAGTGAGAGTTCAGGTGAGTCATGAATAGAGTTTTTGGCATACTTCGCCATATTCAGTGTTGCTAAGTATTGTCCTTTACGATCATGGTTCAGCCTTGCTAAAGCCCATGACTTCTTATTTCGATCAATATTACGCGGGGCTAGCGCTGTCGCTTTTTGGATAATGTCATAACCTAGTTCGTACTCTTCGTTTTCGATGTAATACTGCGCTAATAAGTCATAGGTCAAAAAGCGTGTATCGTCTCTTTCCAGCAGTTTCTCTGTTAACTCTAAACCTTCCGCGATCTTGTTTTGCTTTAATAAAGTTCGCGCAATACCCACAGACACCCAAGCATACTTATACTTTGCAGCTAAGTTGCGATAAAACTTTTCCGCATCTTCAAATGCAAACAAATAACATAAGCACTCACCTATAATACGGTGTGCATAGGGATGATACTGACTCAACGATTCATCTTTAAGCTGCCGCTCAGCGTGATAAATAGCCTTAGAGTACTCTTCTTGATCTATACAATATTGCAGCTTATGTAAGCGACGGTTTATTTGCAAAACGTGCTTGAGTCTTTGTTCAACTTTGCGTGTATCAAGCGGTTTCACCCAGAAATCATCGGGTTGTAATTCAACTACGCAATTCACTAATCCTGTGTCGGTTTCAGCGCTCAGAAAAATAACGGACGTAGACTTGGTCACATATCCTTTAAATTTCATTTCCTCAAGTAGATTGAACCCATCTTTATCGCTTTTGACATCAAATGAAATGATGATGATGTCAAAGGTAGTTTTTTCGCATAAACGTAAGGCGAAGAAGGCGTTTTCCGCACTTTTTACCTTTGTGATGTTATGTTCATCCAGCGCACGCTTTATGGTCTCATGCACCAATACTTGCCCGTCAATAATAAGCACATTTAAGCTTTGATTGTCTTTATAAGCTGGAATATCCATTATTATTTAATGTTTGTACCTTGCGTCATCTGCACTCACTCCAAAGAGCCGGCTTGTATGTTAAACACCTTTTACATTCTTGCTTATTATGATTTTTATGCCAACAAAATAATGCTCGTTGGCTGAAATACATAAAGTAGTGCGGCTTGAATGACACTAGGGCTGTTGTTCTTTAATGTATAAATTTCGTTCAGTCTACAATCCTGCTGACAAAAGCATCTACTTTCTGATTGAGAACGTCAAACTCATCTAACAATCGCTGATAAGAGTCTTGAAAGTCACCTGTCTTTTGCTTTTGCACCGTAATAGCAGACTCAATGTTGGAGGCTGATTGATTAACCTCAGTGAGAGACAAACCAAAAGAGTGAATTGTTCTCTCTATACTTTCTGACACTTTATTGATCATGTCTGTCATTTCATGAACAGTGTGGGTTGAATTTGAAGTTTCCGCAGATAATGCTTTCACTTCGTCAGCCACCACAGCAAAACCACGGCCGACTTCACCGGCTCTAGCGGCTTCAATAGCAGCATTCAATGCCAATAAATTCGTATTACTCGCAATATTAGAAATCGATGTTGCGACTTCTTCGATATTACTTGTTGTTGATTTTAATGACTCTGAGTTCTCTGTAATCGAGCCCAACTGTTCAACCGATTGATTAATGTGTTCTTGACTCGTATTACATTGAGTTTCAATGTCAGAAGTCGATGACTGAAGTTCTTTGGATGAATCAGCTATATCCCCCAAAGCCCCCTTGATATTCGTCAACGCTCCCTTAACATCGTGATTGAAAAGCTCGGCTAACTTTTCACGATTACTAATATTGTCAAAATAGTTAAAAGCAAAGTTAACCTGTTTACCAATGAACGTTGTCATTTTCAGAGTCATCTCATCGATGTCTGTTGCCTTATAACTAAAAAATTCAAATCCTATACGGACAGTTGAACCATCATTGCCAATAACAGGGAAAGCAAAACACCCCTTAATGCCTGTTTGCCGAGCAACACCTGCTCGCAAGAATGTTTCAGACTGAGTGACATCTGTTATTGTTACGGGCTGTTTTGACGACATCACCTTGCCGATGAGCCCTTTACCAAAAACAAATACGAGCTCTTTTGACGCTTGTTTAAATACATCAATTTGCGAAGGCTCAACTTCTGGGGCGACATACCATATGTTAGTTGCTTTGGCGATAGCCGGGCTAACACTATAGTCGGCAATATAGGCATGACCTATAGGCCATTGGGTATATTCACAAATATATTTCAACGCTTGTTGAATACACTCATTGATATTATTTGAGTTAGACGCAATTTCCCCAACTTCACTCAAAAAGTTAATTAAGGATAATGTGTTCTGTGAGGATTCATTCTGTGCCTTTTTGTGAGCCTCTTGTAGCGCTTTTTCTATGGCTTCTTTATTTTTATTATTGGTCGATGAAAACCCAAACATTTAGAACCTCCTATGTCTTTGGACAAGGAAGCTAACACTTGTATTTTCACATCGCAAGTTTCATATAATTAATCCAACAAAACTGCCCGTAATCATTCGACTAATGCTGTCAAAAAGCTCATCATATCGTCATAAATAATTGCATTACCTCTGAGGACTAATGATCTAACATGGACTCATTACTCGATCGTATTATTGAGCACCTACAAAAAGCATTGCAGTTGCACCTCGATATAGAAAACGAACAACTAACAGCCTCTTTAACAGAGCTGCAAAGGTGGCAATGCGAGCGACTTATAGTGACCTATAAGAACCTACTGTCTAATAAAAAGTATAACCCTGCCATGATGTTTTTTATCGACGAGCTCTATGGCCCTAAAGACTTCAGTCAGCGTGACGATGACATCGCCCGCATTGTGCCCAAAATGTCTAAAATTCTTCCTGAGAAAGCACTGCAATCACTTGAGAAGGCGCTTCACCTGAATAGTTTATCTTTGCAGCTTGACTATACGCTACTCAAGCAACTCAACGGGTCGAGAACCATTGATAGTCAAAGCTATGCTGATGCTTACCGTAAGAGTGACAATTTGGCGGAGCGGTCTTTACAAATAGACTTTATCGAATCGCTAGGAAGTGATCTCGCTGACGTTACCAATATTATCGGCATTGGCATTCTACTAAAAATGTCTCGTAAACCTGCTCAACTGGCAGGCTTTTTGGCCTTACATGAATTTCTTGAAAAGGGCTTCAATGCGTTTAAAAAGATTGGCAAGATCGGCGACTTCATTAACCCTATTGTAGAAACTGAGAAAGACATTATGCAAAAGTTATTTGATGGCATTGATGTATTACCAGATATCAGGAATGAAACGTTTGGAAAACAGTAAATTAGCTTGGCTACTCCCCTCTCCTCATATAGTCGAATGGCAAATTAACAAAGAACATATTGATCATTATCATCATGTGAATAACGTTGAGTATGTTAAACAGCTAGAAGTAACCGCTTGGCATCACTCCAATGCATTAGGGTTAACTATCGAGCAGTATCAATCTCTTGATCGCGGCATGGCGATATCACGCCACGAAATTGATTATCTAGCTTCTGCCATTGAAGGTGACAAAGTACTCTGTGCGACATGGTTAGTTGATTGCGATAGACGCTTAAAGCTCGCTCGTCAATTCCAATTCATTAGAGAAAGTGATGGCCTTACATTGCTTAAAGCAAGAACGGAGTTTGTTTGTATTGCATTGTCTTCTGGAAAACCGAAACGTATGCCTAGCTTGTTTTCGGAGACTTATGGCGACGCTATGATAGAAACAAAAAGCAGTTAACGTTAACAAGATTAAAAAAGGAGAACCTAGGTTCTCCTTTTTTGCTGAACGCTAACAGTTATTAAAGAATATAATCCTTAGGTAACCAACCTCCAGCTGCTTGTAAAGGCACTAAGGTATCTCGACCTGTCACCCAAATAGCCGCAGCAAACTTCTCAGCTTTTTGGCTCTTACTTTTTAGCGGCTTCTTCCAGTCAAATGCCCAAGTACCAGGATTGTCGATACTCACTGGAATAACTTGATGGTGTAACACAACAAAGTCTTCTTCTAATGTACGGCGTTTGTTTTCGCCGCGCTGTACATGTGTCGTTAAACCATTCCCCAACACAGCAACATGTAATAGTAGCCTCGGATCATCACTTGGAAATTCAGCCGTAATGCGCCCTTCAGTGATTTCAGCTTTCAACACTCCAGCATGAGCATCACCAGCAGGTAAATTTGATTGACGACGAAACCAACCTCGCCACTCGCTCCCGTTAACGAGAAAACCGGGTGTGTATACGGATCGTGTTAAACCTTGCTGACGAAAACGTCTTTGACGATTACTGTAATCAGAACTAGCAAACGGGTCTTTCCAACCAATGTAATCCCAATAATCAACATGAAAAGCAACTGGCACAACAGATGTCCATAACTCACTATTACCTTCAAAGGTGTTTAACCATTTTTCTGCTGGAGGGCAGCTACTGCATCCTTGGGATGAATACAGTTCGAGTAATTTGGTTTGTGCTTCACCACTTTGCAATACAACAGTGTTACCAGCCTTAACTGCGTCTTCGTTTGCGGCATAAGCAGCACTCATACTTATCAGCAATGTAAATGCAGCTGTTAGTAATTTATTCAACATATGAAACCCTTTAACTTATTCAGTGCGCTTGAGGCGCTACTGCAACGTTATAATGCGTAATCTAGTCAGCTGGCATCACAAGACTATCACGCAAATTTAACCAAATACTCATAATACATAAATCAACGAAAAAGCTTGTATAGCATTAACGACAAGCGCTAATGTAACGAGGAAGGCGCTAAAAAAGCGGAAGTATATGTTGAGAGACCCTTGAAAATGACAAAACTCTTGTTAGCACTCACCAGTACATTATTACTTGCTTCGGTAGGACTGAATATCTACCTCATCAAAAAGCAAGTGGAACAAATTGAGTCACAGGAACCCGTTACCAGCATACCTAAACCGTTAGCTCCCATAGATATAGATAAACCAACGCAGTCAGAAAATTATGTATCAGCACGCAGGTATTTTGAACAAGGTGAATTTGCTCAAGCCATTACTGCATTTGAACAACTTACTAACCATTCAAACATAGGTGAAGCACAAGCACTAAAAGCCTTTTGGGTTGAGCAAGCAAACACTTGGCTAGATCAATCTGAGATAGCAACGCTAAAAGTGTTTGAGCAGTTATTTCTAAAACGTTTCCCGAATGACTTTGACTTTTTACTCATTGAAGCAGATCGTCTGACCAAAACTGAATCCTTACTAGACGGTGCCATTGCCTATTATCAATTACAAAGTCGTCCCTTGAGCGAAGAACAGCATAACAAGGTTAGTGAAAGGATTAGCGAAACCACCTTGCCAAACCTTGAGAAGCTCATGCAATCAGAAGCTTGGGATATAGTAGAAAGATTTGCAGAGCCACTTTTACAATTCGAGCCTGACAATGAACGTTTTCTGCTAATTTTGGCAGAAGCTTATGCACAACGGCAAGAGCCTTCATTGATGGAGCAAACGTTTAGCCGAGTCACTTATCGAGATGACCTAGATAAAGAGTTTAAGCGGATTCGCAGCCTAGTTCGCTATGATAGTCCGAGGCAATCCAAGCAAGGTCAACAGAACAAAAATGTTAGCCGGGGTATCGCACTGCTACAAACCGGTAACCATTACATCGTTAGGGCGTTTTTAGACAATAGTTCGGAGTTAGATTTGCTTATAGATACGGGGGCGTCAACAACCGCGATAACTCATCAACGTTTTCGCCGACTGTACAAAAAGCATCGCCCCGAATTAATCGGAAGATTCCCTATAAATACTGCAAATGGTCAGGTGAATGCCCCTATATTTCGATTCTCAAGTTTAACCATTGACGATTTTCAAGTGAACAACTTCGCTGTTATCGTATTACCAGATAGAAGTAACCTAGAATCTGATGGCTTACTAGGAATGAATTTCTTACGTCACTATGATTTTCGTATTGACCAACGCTCAAGTGAGCTCTTTTTACAAAGGCGATAATCGATAGAAGCCGACTAAATCAAAGCGTTGAAGAAGAGCCCTTCAATGAAAGACAGTATTATATCCTGCCATTTAAACCAATGTGACTATTTTAAAGATTATCAAGGCAAGGTTGCGCCACGAGAGTCATTCTCTAGCCAGCAAGCTTAACGCAGAGAAACCTTAAAATAGGTGCATTGGATGGTTCGGCTTATAAAAACCTGAGGTTAACTAATAGCTTGTCCTAGTAATATAAATAGACTGCCCCCTACCAATAAGCTAACAGATAGAAGTAATGTGCTCATTAGGACTTTCTTTAAGCCCAACACTTCAACATTGGTAAAGTCATATGGGTAGAACTTAGTCCATCGTCCGTGACCTATCGTATAAACAGCGTAACTAACCGGATAAATAAGCCAGTATCCAATAGACGATAGGCTTAACGTAGATTTGTCAGAAAAGAAATACCAATAAATGAGAGTAAGAACCGGTGTCACTGCATGGACAAGTGTATCTGCTATGCGATCAAAAAAAGACAAGTTTTGCCAGCCATATATGAGGTAGTTAGCTCCCCCTACAGTCACAATATAAAATGTTATCGCAGTCGAAACATGAGAACTATTGAAGAATTCTGCTGCGTCAGAAGATGGCCACAAAACACTGTTCAGAATCCATAAAAACACTAGAATATTGGTAAGTACTGTGTAGTAACTGAAGTACTGCCATATCGCAAATAAAATACTGTCCTCACCTCTGTTTTTAGTTTCTCTCACCAAACTAGCAACAAGAGCAAAAAATAATATCAGTAAGAAGTATTCCTTCATTATCTATCCTTCAATATCAACCGCCCCTAACGTATCGAATCGACGGTATCTCAATCCTACATGACAATGTTATGTTTGCTATGCTTTAACCTTTCCCTGTTGTTCACTGGGCCTTAAAGAAAGATATAACAAAGGCCCAATTGAAACAAAAACCAAGGTTAAAAAAGTAAATGTCATCCAATAATAAAGAGATTTATTGCGTGACTTGCAATCTTTATACATCCAAACAATAGCCAGCAAAGCCATCACATACAAATCAATAATAACTTGAGCTGTATCCCAGCTGGACATCATTCGATAACCAAAAGCTAAGAGAGACTCGTCGGCTATAGCCATAGTGAAAATGGTATATAAAGAAAACGCTAAAAGCAGAAAAATGACCGCACCTTTATGCAAACTCAACTCCTTAATAATAATTGTCGAGCACTAACCAAAGCACTATAAATCAATGTGCTAGCTGCTAAAGGCTGATGACAGCGAGCATATCTTCATTGTCTTCATCCATGCCAACCTCGACAAAACCAAAACTAGAGTAAAAGTCTTTTGCTACTGGGTTTTTGGGGTTGTAGCAGATTTCAATTTCGGTGATTTGATGAGAGGACTTTATTTCTGCTAGCGCAAGGCTTAAGGCTTTTCTCCCTATTCCTTCGTTTTGGCATGACTTGTCTACCATAAATCGCCATATTGACACTTTAGTTGCGCTCTCTATCACCCACATGAAAAAACCAACAGGATTGCCATTGTTGTATATAGCTCGACACGTGTGTCCCTGATTGTAGTGTGATTCGACAAGAGACCACATATTGCAAGCCACATAATCTTCTTGCTCTTCACTGACATCTAGCTCACAAACAGCGGCATAGTTTGAATGATCAATTTCTTCCAATGATATGTTCACTTTTACTTGAATAACTCCTTATTGAGAATATCCAAACACCTTGCAATAAATCGATTTTGCGATTCAATGTCATCGTTGTAAATGTTTTTTAGAACATTCTTTAAAGTTTTCTTATGCTTATTCCTACTCATAACTCTAGATGAGTCGGGATCAAATAATCACCCTATCTTGAGGAAACATTCACCCAATTCGTGATCGAGGAATGCATAACAATATAAAAGCTGATGCTAATGCAGCACATGTGGAGAAGATATAAGTGTTATACGCACCTTCTCCCTGCATCCATATCTGTCCGGCGGTTAAGTTACCAATGGCTCCACCGACACCGAATGACACACTCGTGTACAATGCCTGACCGCGTGTCTGATACTTGCCAGTGAAGTAATGATGAATAAAATGTATAGAGGCTGCGTGTGTTAATCCAAAGCTTAATGCATGAATTAATTGGCTGGTAATCAACAAGCCTAAAATATCAGCATGGCTCGCCAACAGCCACCAACGTAGTGCCGTCATGCCAATGCAAAACAACATGACACGTTTAACACCAAATCGATGAATGAGCTTGCCAGCATAAATAAAGATAACAACCTCTGCAGCTACTCCAAGAGCGATTAACCAACCCGTTTGTTGTCCTGTATAACCAATATCTCGCATGTAGAGTGCAAAGAAACTATAAAATGGACCAAAACTCACTTGTAGCAATATAGCTGAGAGCATAAAAGCTAAAAAAGGCCATGCAAAAATCATGTTCCACATGGAAGAAGCTGCGCTATCTTTTTTGCTCTCTAAAGCAATATCCTTGACCAACATGGTGCTTAAAAACAACCCAAACAAAATAATGCTACACAGATACAAAAGTGCGTTAGGCCCTTGCCAATCAATAACTAGCCCGCCAACGACGCTAAACAAGATATAGCCCACGCTCCCCCATAACCTGATGCGACTATAACGAGCAGGATTACCGCGAATATTATTGAGTGTGATGACTTCAATTTGAGGCAAGATAGCTGTCCAAAACAGCATAAACAGTGAAAAAGAGAGCGTTAACGACCAAAAGCCATAAGAAACATAGACAACAGAAAAGCCTGCAAAGGTTAAAAAGCTACCAAGCTGCAATACCCTGAGATTTTTACCTGTTAGGTCGGCGAAAAAGGCCCATAGATTAGGCCCCAGTATACGAGTGATCGTAATAAGCCCCAGCAACTGACCAATTTGAACAGAGGTTAACCCGCGACTATCAAGAAAGACCCCCATAAAAGGCACCAAAGCACCTAGCATGGCAAAATAAAAGAGATAACTTAATCCTAGAATAAAGATCTGCTTATCTCTCATTATTAATAATCTCCTGAAGTGAAACTCCCTAATATCGTCTTGTTGCTAACTACTCAGGTGCTTGTCCCGGTAGTACTGGCGTTATAGAGGTCACATCAGCGTTCTGTGCCCGATGACGCAGTATATGGTCCATGACCACAATAGCCATCATCGCTTCAGCAATGGGTACAGCTCTTATACCTACGCAGGGGTCGTGACGCCCTTTGGTAACCACTTCAGCCTGCTGGCCATGAATATCAACAGTGTCACCCGGTACACTAATGCTAGAGGTCGGTTTAAGTGCCATATGCACAACAAGATCCTGCCCCGTTGAGATACCGCCTAAGACACCGCCAGAACGATTAGATCTAAAACCCTCAGGTGTTAAGGCATCTCGGTGTTCACTACCTTTTTGTTCAATAACATCAAAACCATCACCAACTTCAACACCTTTAACTGCATTAATCCCCATCATGGCATGAGCAAGGTCGGCATCGAGTCGATCAAATACTGGCTCACCCAAGCCTACTGGCATACGAGTAGCAACAACAGACACTTTTGCACCAACTGAGTCACCTTCTTTTTTAAGGTCACGCATATATTGGTCAAGTGCGTCTAGCTTATCCGAATCAGGAAAGAAAAACGCATTGTCGTTTACCACATCCAAATCGACTTTATCAGCTTTAATGGGGCCTAGCTGTGACAAATAACCGTGAATTTGGATGCCATAGTTCTCTAATAAGTACTTTTTAGCAATTGCTCCTGCCGCCACTCTAACCGCAGTTTCTCTTGCAGATGAACGACCACCACCTCGGTAGTCTCTCTGTCCAAACTTCTGCTGATAGGTATAATCTGCGTGACCAGGGCGAAAAATATCTTTAATTTTTGAATAATCTTTGGAGCGCTGGTCAGTATTTTCAATCACCAATCCAATAGATGTACCCGTAGTTTGACCTTCAAATACACCTGATAGGATTTTAACTTCGTCCGCTTCTCGGCGCGCTGTAGTATAGCGAGACGTACCAGGCTTCCGTCGGTCAAGGTCGACTTGCATGTCACCTTCATTGATATCAAGCCCTGGGGGACACCCATCAATTACACCGCCAATGGCCGGCCCATGACTTTCTCCGAAGGTCGTGACTGTAAAAAATTTTCCAAAAGTATTTCCGGGCATAGTCCTGCTCTTATTTAATGAGAATTCACAGCGAGTAGGTCTCGCTTATTAACTGCAAACAACCCTTGTCCACCCATTTCCAACTCAATCCATCGCAAGTTCAACTCAGGGAACTCGGCTTGCATATGCACTTGACTATTTCCTACTTCAACAAACAACCAACCATTTTCAGACAAGTGAAGAGGAGCCTGTTGCAAGATAGTACGTACTAAATCTAGCCCATCATTACCTGCCGCCAACCCTAGTTCTGGTTCATGTCTAAACTCATCAGGTAAATCTTCCATGTCTTCTTGGTCAACATAAGGTGGGTTGCAAATAATGAGATCGTATTCATGACCAGCAAGGTTTGAAAACAAGTCTGACTGTATCGGCCACACACGATCTTCTACATGGTGTTGATAAATATTGGTTTCTGCCACAGTCAACGCATCGCTACTAATATCAACAGCATCGACTTGTGCTTCTTCAAATAAGGTAGCCAATGCAATAGCAATACAACCACTGCCTGTACACATGTCAAGGATATGCGATGGCTCCGCTTGAACCCATGGCTCGAAGCCTCCTTTAATAAGCTCAGCAAAAGGCGAACGAGGCACAAGCACACGCTCGTCAACATAAAATGGCATGTCACAAAACCAGGCTTGATTAATCAAGTAAGGAACGGGAATGCGTTGTTCAATTCGACGTTTTAGAAAGTCGCAAATCATTGCTTTTTCATCGCTAGTTAAGCGTGCTTGATATATACTTTCCGGCATATCAAAAGGTAAATTCAATAGCGGTAAAATCAAGCTAGTCGCTTCGTCCCAAGGATTATCTGTGCCGTGTCCAAAATGCAAATCTGCAGCAGACAGAGAAGTTGTCGCCCAGCGCAGCATATCTAGCAAAGTATGCAGCTCGTTTTGTGCTTGAGAGTAATTAATATCGTTGCTCATAGTGAGTTTGTTATTACACCTAATATTTATTTGATAATATAACTGTTTCTTCGAATACAAAACGCAAAAACGTAGGCACCATGCCAAAACATACACCGACAGACGATGATGTGAGCTTGTTTAAACAGGCATTGGGTGACGTGCAACCGATGAAGCAGGACAAAATACCGCCTCAATCCCTTTCCAGCAAGAAAAATCCCGAAATATTAGCGAAAAAGAAGCAACAATTGCGAGATGAGAATAGATTGGCGAAACAAGCTTCAGCGTCTTTTCATTTTTCAGATGGCTTTGAAGCACATTTTGATGAGTCAGGCCCTTTGAAATACGTCAAACCTGGAGCCGACCATCACGAAGTTAAGCGTTTAAGGCGTGGAGATTATCCACCAGAGTTAACGCTAGACTTACATGGTTACCGAAGAGATGATGCTAAGCATGAAATAGCCGCCTTAATCTATACAGCACAAAAAAAACACTATCATTGCATTTGTATTGTACATGGCATCGGCACCAAAATACTTAAACATCAAGTCCCTAGCTGGCTGGTGCAACACCCGGCAATATTAGCTTTCCACCAAGCACCCCTTGAATGGGGAGGTAAAGGCGCTTTGCTTGCCTTAGTTGAAATCGTTTGATTTTATACTCAGAAAAGGCACCGACTGACATTGACCACTGTGTTCACAAAGCTTGTGTACGAGAAACACACTCTAGTTACTCCCAACTAAAAGATGAATAGCTAGGCAATACCAAAGATTGTGAAGGTTGTCCTTGTGCTTCATCATAAAGCGCTTGTATATCTAGCTGAAGTTTCACTCTATAAGCCCTCACCTCCTGCCACTGTGCAATAAACGCCTCACTCGGTTCATCGTCGTCTTTCTTCATATTAGGCGCTAACTTGGCATAAGCGTCCATTAATCGCTGACCTTGCTCTCGTTTAAAATCTCCAATAAGCGACTGATGCTGAGATGACAGATTCACGGTAGGCGCACTTTTTTGACTCGCATAATGGTTAAAGTATTCAATGTATTGCTCAAACGGTATGCTGTCAGCTCTCCCCCACTGTGCCATAGTGGAGGCATTCATCAGCTGCTCTGTTTGTGCATTGACGATCATTACCGTGGGTGTTGCAAAATAATGTGCTTGATCAAAGCGTTCGCTAATGTGTCGCAAATCATTAAAGTACCCCACATCAACATACACAACCTCATAATGCTCTTCCAACACTGCCGCCAAGTTTGGTTTAGCGAACTTTGACGCTAAGCCACGACTGTCATGACACCAGCTTGCTCCCATCACAATTAGCAGATGCTTGCTGTTCGCTTTTGCTTCATTCAATGCGGCTTGCACATCACCCATAGGGTTATTCGATGCAATATAAACGTCAGGCGCTACCGGATGTTCAGTATGTGCATGCTGAGTAGACCCGCAAGCAGTTAAAAAGGTAACAATAAAAAGAGGCAGTAGCAGAGAGTAACAAGATAAACGCATCGACAATCACTTCTATAGTTATTAGGGCGATAGTAACACCCAAACATTAGGCATATAGGATACTTAGGATCCTGTGTTATTGGAGCAAAGGATGATCCGCCGGCAACTGAGCTGAAATCCACTTCACCAACCGCCTTTTCATGTGGAGGCCATTTTCCTGATCCGCAGGGACAGCTGTTAGCAACTTGTCATTTAGAAGAAGTCGGTAGATACACTCAATTTTTTGATCCGCGGAATCTGTCGGTCCAAAAGATTTATACCCTCGCTTAGTCGCATAAACTTGGCCAACTTGTAGTGCTTTTTTGAGAAGCTCTTTTTCGTTTTTAATTTTCTTCATAAAGCATATTCCCTTTTATGTTGGGTATCATTCAATTGTGGGTGCGTTTACCTTTCAACTATGTCACCGCTGAGAGCTAACGCCTGTTACTTTTTGGTTAACTGCCAAAGAGCAAACGCTTAAACCAACCTCGTTGTAAGCTCTTTTCACAACCTTTCAGTTGTCTAGCATATGTTTTAGAGCGTGAGTCTACTTTTTTAGCAACACCTACTAGCCAAGCCTTTTTATTATATGTTTGACGTTTGTAACCACCCCAACCTTCATGATAGTTCAGGTACTGTTTACGAGCATCCCACTTGGATACGCCATTAATTTTGTGGGTTTTACTGATAAACCAGCCCATAAAATCGATAGCATCTCTAAAATTATCCCTGTCAGCCCCTCGATTACGCGTTTCACGAGTATAATCAGCCCAGGTTGGTGTTTTTGCCTGTGAATAACCGTAAGCAGAGCTGACACGCCCCCAAGGTACAAGACCAAAGAAAATATAGTCACGAGGTGGCTTGGCTTTAGCTCTAAATGAACTTTCTTGATACATCATAGCCATAGGAACATGAATAGGCACCCCCCACTCACTATTCATATCTCTAGCGGCTCTATACCAGCTTCTTTTCTCTGAAAAAATCTTACAAATATTGTCTGGGTTATTGGGAGGAGAGGTAGTACAACTGCTGATTAGCCCGACAACTAACACTGTCATCACGCTTTTTTTGAAAAAAGTAATATTTATTTTGAACTTTCCGATAAACAACCAGTCTTACCTTATGTGTTATTTATGTGTTTCCTTAGTAGTAACTTGATGCCTGTCAATTGACAGGCATTTTTTTATCTACCGATTTTTAACTAAATCTCTCTATTCTGAGGTGCTGCGCTAAAGTAGTTATCTAAGAACACCTCAAAGTCTTCGGTGTCAGCCGCTTCTTCTTCTTGTTGTTTCACTAACGACAAACGACTTATGTCAGCTAATTGCTCTGCTGTAAAATGACGATACTCAAAGCTTTGCAAATCTTTCTTATGTTTCTCAGCTAAGCTTAACGCAAAATCACCATTACCTATATTACCTTCTTTCAGCTGCTTTAAAATTCTGCCAGAAAAGGTTTTATCAGGATCGAGTATCTTCTGCCACTCGGTTTCTACCGTGTCACTAAAAATACTTGTTTGACTATTGGTGTCCATTACACGTGCCACTTCACGCATATCATCAAATAACTCAGCCGCCCAATCGGTTAGTGTTTTTTGTTGCCCATAAGCACCTAACAACAAACCTGGTTTACGACCTTGTTCAACAACTAAACTCAAGTTATCTTCCGTTTCTTGATAATCTTCGCTCTGCATCATATCACTCGGTGCAATAGCACAGTAAACTAAGAATACGTCCAAAAAGTTAATTTGTTGCTCATCGATACCGACAGCGCTAAACGGGTTGACATCCAAGGCTCTAACTTCAATATAATTAACCCCTCTTAAGGCTAACGCATCCGTTGGCTTTTCAAAATGTAACGCTGGCTGCTTAGGACGTATAGGTGAATAAAGTTCATTCTCTATCTGCAACACATTGCTGTTAAGTTGTTGCAATTCGCCATTCTTTTTGCCGGCATACTGCAAGTATTCATCGGATGGTGTATGAATGGCAGCACGAAGCGACTCAATGTATGAATCAACCTTGTTGTAACATATATTCAACCCGGACTGAGCGCTATTGGTATAGCCCAAATCACTCATCCTCAATGACGTGGCATAAGGTAAATAGTAGGTCCCGTTATCCATTCTTTCAAAAGGTAAAGTTGACTCATTACCCTCTAAAAAAGAGCCACAAAGTGCTGGCGATGAGCCATACAGATAAGGGATCAACCAGCAAAAGCGACGATAATTTCTTATTTGAGAAAAATAGGCAGCTGATACATTATCTTGAGAAGCCTCAATCCCTTCAACATTCGGTAGCCATTTATCCCAAAATGATTGTGGAATAGAAAAATTAAAATGCACACCTGCAATAGCTTGCATCATGGCGCCATATCGGTTTTTTAAACCAACACGATACAAGGTTTTCATTTTGCCGATATTGGACGTTCCGTAATCAGCAATAGGGATATGTGCTTGATCGACAATAAAGCAGGGCATACTAAGAGGCCATAGCTGCTCTTCATCAAAATTGGCTTGCACAAATTTGTGAATATCTGACAGCTGAGCAATCGTCTTCTGCGTATCTTCTTCCGGCGGCGTTATAAACTCAAGTAACGATTCAGAAAAATCTGTGGTGATATAGTCGTGGCTCAACGCAGAACCAAACGCTTTTGGATGAGGTGTTTGAGCTAAACTCCCATTTTTGTTAATCCTTAACGCTTCACGCTCAATGCCATGTTTAATTCCACTTAAGGTTTGAGCTACATTTTTTTCAGCAAGCGCCGCGAGACGAGCCGCGAACAATTTAGAATCTTGCGCCACAATTTGTTTCCATAACAGACGAGTTTACCCTTATGTGAGGAGCTTTCTCGGTAATTTCAAGACAAGTGAAGTCAATTAATCGTCACAATTAACACTTCACTCCAATTCATCAATCTCATTCTACATGAGTCATTATAGCTAGTGGATGACAATTAACGCTTCTATTTTGCGTTCTAACTTTTCTAGTTGTGGTTTCAATACAGATGCATCTCCCACTACAACCAATGCCAAGTCGTCAATACTAAGACCGGCTGCTAGCTGATTAATCTCATTTAATTCAATCATTTTTATAATCTTCAACTGCTCCGTACGATAGTTATTCGCGAGATCATAGGTTTGAATTTGCCTTAAAAAACCTGCTTTATCGCTTGGCGTCTCGTAATTCAGTGCATCTGATTGAGTATAAGCTAGGCGCATGGAGGTAAGTTCTTCGTCGGTCATACCTCCGTTTTGATAATGGCTTAACTCAGACATCAACTCAACAATAGCATCATGGGTATTTTCTTTGTTAACACTCGCCCCCATTTCGAAGCCACCTAATGTTTTTCCGCCATAGAAATGACTGTAAGCACCATAGCTATAGCCATTTTCCTCTCGAAGATTTAAATTGATTCGGCTATTAAAGTGCCCGCCCAAAGCAAAATTCATTAAATTCAGCCTAAAGTACTCACCAACAGCATCATAAGGTTTTGCTCGTTTGAAAAAAGTAATGACGGATTGTTCTGCATCGGGTTTATCTACAAGATAGACTTTATTGGTCAACAGTTTCGGGAATGCTTGATAAGGAGGGATTTGATAAGGCGCGTTGCTCCAATGAGTCAGAAACGACAACCCTTCCATAACGTCGTCCCGCTTTATATCCCCAACAATCACAACAGATGCCTTGGCTGAAGTATAAAACTCATCATAGAAGGCTTTAACATCATCTAAGCTTAATGACGAGATGCTGTCTATCGTGCCACTATTCGGTAATCCAACACGATTATTAGACCCGTACATCAGTTGTGCCACAGCGCGATTGCTCAAAGTACTCACATCATTTAATTGCTGTTGCACACTTTGCAATATTTGCTGTTTTAGCAGATCGAACTCTTCTTTCTTAAAACCAGGACTAAACAGTTTTTCTTTTACAAGTGCCAAGGTAGCGTTGAAGTTTTTTGTTAAGCTGCTAACAGATAACTGTGTTACACGCCCACTCGCCGAAAAGCTAATAGCGCTACCTAACAAAGCTAACTGATTAGATAAATCTTCAGCAGACGTTTTAAGTGTTGATTCATTCAACATTTGCGCTGTCACTGACGCAAGCCCTGCTTTCTCAATGGGTTCAAGTAAAGGCCCACCTTCCATTGTCAAAGTCATGGTGACCGTTGGCGTTTCATTTGTCTCATGTCCGACAATAACGATATTGTTGTTTAAGGTCTGCTTCCAGTACTGAGGAACCTTAACAACGGGGTTCGGCCCTGCCTCAGGTATTGCTGAACGGTCAAAGCTATCTTGCACCTTCGTTTGCGGAGTAAACACTATCTCAGGTAAATCGGCGATAGCATATTTAGGAGTAACGTAATCAGCTCCTTTAACAGCTAACTTAGTTTGCCCGTATGGTACAAGGCTCAAAACAACTGCGGGCTTGTTCTGAATATATTGTTTGAATACACGCAACACATCCTCCTTGGTTACTGCAGCATATCTTTGCAAGTCAGGCTGCACCAGATCAGGCGTATTGTAATAAGTTTGATTGGAAGCTAGCGTAGACACTTTTCCAGCGACGCTTTGTAGAGCATATACCGTACCCGCTTCAATACTGGCTTTAGTACGATCTAAATCATTTTGGTTAACACCACGTTGAATAAACTCTTCGAGACTGCCATCAATCACTTGTTTTACATCCGCTAACGTTTTACCACTCTCTGGGTTGACTAACGCAATCAGCTGAAACTCACAAGCTAACTCCCTGCACGGATGGGAAACCACTGCTTGCACCGCAATGCCTTCCTTCACTAAATTCTTATAAAACAAAGATGTTTTGCCACCGCCCAAGATATCCGACAACACATCAAGTGGTGCTTCGTCTTTATGCCTCGCATAAACAGTTGGGTATGTTATCTGCACGAGTGGCAAATGCACTTGATCTTCTAATGTGATGTGTCGAGTCTCAGCCAGTCGAACTAAGTCTTTCGCAAGAGCTTTAACTTCTGGCCCTTTGCTAATTGGTCCGAAGTACTTATTAATCCAAGCCAGCGTCTGCTTAACATCAATATCACCGCCTATGGTCAAGGTAGCATTATTAGGGCCGTACCAACGTTGAAAGAAAAGCTTTAGCTGATCAATAGACACACGATTTAAATCCTCAACATAACCAATCACTGGCCACGAATAAGGATGCCCTTCAGGGTATAAAGCTTGAGAAATACGCTCTTGTCTTAAACCATAAGGTTGATTCTCAACCGTTTGCGCCCTTTCGTTTTTTACCGTCTCTCGCTGTACTTCAAACTTCTCTTGGGTCACTGCTTCTAATAAGAAACCCATGCGATCAGACTCCAACCACAGTACTTTTTCTAATTGATTGGCGGGGACTGTTTGATAGTAGTTAGTCAGGTCTGAGCTCGTTGTGCCATTCATATCACCCCCAGCTTCGGTAATAATCTTAAAATGCTGCTCATCAGCGACATGAGCAGAACCCTGAAACATCATATGTTCAAAGAAATGAGCAAAGCCAGAGTAGCCACTTTCTTCACGAGATGAACCAACATGATAGGTTACGTCAACATGGACAAGAGGGTCGGAGCGATCTTCATGAAGGATAACCGTCAGCCCATTTTCTAACTGGTATTTTTCAAAAGGTATAACTAGCCGACCGTCGGCGCTATTTTGCTTCTCAACCAATTGAACACGAGTCTCTGTTGCTAGCTCTGGGTTGATTGGGGCAGATGACTTTGGCGCAGGGCTGCAAGCAAGCAAAAGGCAATTGCTCGCCAAGAGCAAAAAATACTTTCTAAACATAAAGTACAATCAAGAATTAAACTAACACTCAGTGTAGCTTTTTGCTTGCTGGATAGTAACAAATAATTGGAAGGTTACGACCTAATATTTAAACCTCTATCAACCTACTGGAATTGGTATAACCCATGCTTTCACTATGCTAAAGTTACACTCATTCTATTTATTTGAATTTAAGGTATCACCCTTAATTTAAATGAGGACGTGTTGATTCAGCGCTGTGATTGGAGAAAAATATGGCTGTCAATGAACCAATATTAGATCGGGATTTTGCAATTAACCAACTTGGAGGCAACGAAGAGTTGCTTGAGAAAATGTTTGGGAAATTCTTGTCTCAATATGCTGAAGATGCAGATAAAGTTAATCAATATATAGCAGCTAAAGAATATCAAGAAGCAAGGCGCACCATTCATGGTATTAAAGGCGTTTCAGGAAACCTCGGGTTAAAAGCATTACAACAGGCAAGTCGAGAGGCAGAAGACCTATTGCGCAACTTCGAAGAAACCCCCAACCATGAACTATTGGCTCAATATATCAGTAACTTTGAAACGATGCTCAAGTCTACTCTTGCAGAGCTTGAGAATTACCAACCTACTCAGAACAAAGCGGTTGATGAAAACGAAGCCAATGAGCCGAACGATGGATTAAGTGTGGATCAAGCAAAAGCAACACTGGTTGCGGCCGTTGATAACTTTCAGTTCATTGCGCCGCCTGAACTACAAAAATTGTTAGCAGCACTACAGTCAACCTCTATTGATTTAGAACAGTTGGAAAAAGCCATATGCGACTTAGATTACGATCTCGCAAAGACACTGCTGAATACCTGAGGCACATTATTCTCTATGACAATAAACATTGTCTTCAATCACCAAGATTTCATTGTTGTTGATAAACCTATTGGGGTCAGTGTACATAGCGAAGATGGTATAGCCGGTATAGTCCCAGTACTCTGTGAACAACTTAAACTACCTCAATTATGGTTAACTCATCGCTTAGATAAAGTCACTTCAGGTTTACTCATTCTTGCCAAAAGTGCCGGTGCAGCGGCTTTTTTTGGCACCTTGTTTTCAACTCACAAAATTCAGAAATACTATCTGGCTATTGCATCTAAAAAGCCGAAGAAGAAACAAGGCGCAATTATTGGTGACATGCGAAAAACAAGAGATGGTAAATGGGCATTGTCACCAGAAAAAACAAAGCCTGCCGTCACACAGTTTTTTAGTCAATCACTGGTTCAAGGCCTTCGATTATTTATCCTTAAACCTCATACAGGTAAAACCCACCAAATACGTGTTGCGATGAAAAGCTTAGGCAGCCCAATAGTTGGAGACAGTTTATACAAAGGAGATGTTGCCGACAGAGCATACCTGCATGCTTATGCATTGCTATTTGAATATCAAGGAGAACCCATATCTATAACATGCGCACCTAGTGCTGGTGAGCACTTTCATGAGTTAGCAACAAGCCATGCATTTCAAACTTATGCCCAACCCAATAACCTGCTATGGCCAGTGCTTAAAAAATGACACTTGCTGTTTCTATCATCGGCAATGGTGCTATTGGTGGCTTGCTGAAAGCACGTTGTCATAGCCTTGGATTGAACTTTAATGTTCTCACCCGAAAAGAAGATCACGAACAACTAACAATCGAATTGTTAAACGGGCATAAAGAAAGACTAACGCAAGATTCAAAAACAATATCGGATGGCGATATTAACGAACTAGTCATTCTTCCTGTCAAGGCTTACCAAGTTGAGTCAGTCATCGATGAATTGCGGCCTCGACTTCAACCTAATGCATGTTTAGTTATGTTACACAATGGCATGGGTAGTCAGGAGTTAATACAAGACAAGCTTCCCAATCAACCTACCATCTTAGCCACAACAAGCCATGCCGCATACAAGGTATCGCGAAGCTACATTAAACAAACAGGATTGGGGCAATCTCACTATGGTTGGCTTAACCTAAGTCGTTTAAACGTCAATAGACAAACAGATATAGAGCAGTTGTTAGATAAACTATTACAGCCGTCAATATTGATGGGAAATATGCAAATTGCACTATGGAAAAAGCTAGCCGTTAACGCCGTTATCAACCCAATGACTGCCGTACTAAAAGTCAAAAATGGACATTTGAAATCACCCAGCTTTCAACAAGCAATAGAGACCATATGCCAAGAAGTTAGCTCGATTGCAGCGCAACATGGACAAAAACTGAGTACAGCGGAGCTTGTCGAAAACACTTATCAAGTCATTGACGATACCGCTGCAAACTACTCATCAATGTATCAAGACGTAGTCTCTAAAAGAAAAACTGAAATAGAGAGCATTAGCGGCTACATAGTCAACAAAGCAGCTCAAGTTGGCGATACAACGCCAGAGAACAAAAAGTGGCTAGATAAAGTGCAAGCGCTTGAGAATACCTATTCCTAACATCAACGACGATTAACTGTCGATGACAGAAATGGGGTTAGATTGCTTAGCTTCGCCTTGATTGATAGCAATTTCAACACGTCGATTGCGTGCCCTTTCTTGCCCTGTTGCATTTCGTGTCAGTGGTGCGTTATCCGCACGCCCTACCACAGCCATTCGCCCTTCATCAAAACCCTCAGCTAAACGTAACTCCTCCGCTACCGCAACCGCCCTTTGAGCGGACAAGTCCCAATTAGAACGGTACAACTCGTTGGATATTTGTTGGTTATCGCTATGACCTGATACTTCTATCTCACCAGGTACATCAGCAAGCAATTCACCAATCGTACGTAATATTGGTCTAAACTGAGGTTGTAAAAATGCAGAGCCGGCTGAAAAAGACCCGTTTTCTCTAATTCGAATGGTAATCTGTTGCCCTAAAGACTCCAATTCAATCGCACCATCAAGCACCTGCTTCTCAAGTTGCTGAGCTATTTTCTTTAATAATTCATTCGTTTGCTGCTGGGAAGCTTGCTGACTTGCTTGAGCAGAAGACTGATCTGTTGCCGTTTGTTGTGCCTGACCACCTCGCTGAGTTCCTCGTTGTTTCTGGCGCCCTCCAGCCGAGTCCTCATCACCCGCTTGAAACTCAAGCATTTGCTGCGTCACTTCAATGGTTTGTTGCTGAATATTTTCAATAGGGGTTGGATCAGGGCGTCCAGGTCGAAACTCCATGGCTATAACACTGGTCCCTTTAGGAATATCTTTCACTTCGATTTTATTCTGAACACCGAAGGCGAATTTCATAGAACCAGCAATCTGCTTAAACTTGAGTACATCCATCTCCGAAAATGCTAGCAGCAATACAAAGAAGCACATGAGCAGAGACATTAGGTCTGCAAAGGTTCCCATCCATGCAGGTAAGCCTTCAGGGGGGCATTTGGGGCACTCTTGTTCGTCAGACATAATCGTTAATCAACTCTTATTCTTCTTCAGCGGCTGAGGCACGTTTACCTTCAGCAATGTAATTCTTCAATATTCCTTCAATAACTCTTGGGTTTTGACCATCAGCAATGCCCAAAATTCCATCAAGCACTAAACTTTGGTTCATTTTCTCTTCTTCTTTACGGTTACTTAGCTTAACAGCCATAGGTAAACAAATAACGTTTGCGAAAAAAGCACCGTAGAGTGTTGTTAGCAAAGCAACTGCCATGGCAGGCCCGATTGACTTTGGGTCATCCATGTTAGAAAGCATAGCAACCAAACCGATAAGCGTACCTATCATCCCCATAGCAGGAGCAACATCACCCATCGTTTTATAGATCATTGCACCAAACTCATGCCGCTCAGACGTCATTGTGATGTCTTTGGATAATGTTTGACGAACAACTTCAACGTCATGACCATCAACCAACATATCAACACCCTTTTGCATAAAATCGTTATCGATTTCAGCTTCTTCAAGCGCCAGAAAGCCACCTTTTCGAGCTGCATCAGCCATATCGACAATTTTTTGAATAAGTTCTTCTGGTGGGGCAATTTTGAATTTAAAAGCTTTACCAGCCACTTTACCAGCGCCAAAAAACTGCCCCATAGTGAATTGAGATAAGACAACGAATAAAGTACCGCCGAATACAATCAATGTCGAAGGTACGTCAACAAACATCGCTATGTCACCAGCAGAAATCATAGCCATGACAATAAAGCCAATAGCGCCAATCATCCCAATAAGTGTTGCTAAATCCACTTTTAACTCCCAGCTATCTCAACATCCAAATGACCTAACTATTATTAACAGGCCACGTCTTATTTCAACTAATAAATTGAATTATAAAACAAAATCAATTTATCTCTTTATAAATTCGCTGATTATTTCTACATGCAAGTTCCGTTGCTGTGCATAAAGACCAACAATCTGCTGTTAATCTTGCAGCTATCCACCAACCTTTAACTTATCGATAATGCACATAGGTAGCATGCGTCATAAATATCGCATGGCCTTAACATTTATCGACATTCACGGTTAATTCTATAGCGTTAAAAGTGTTTGACCGCCTGATTCTGCTCAGGTAATGTGCCGTGTTCTCAATATGAGCCTTACAAAACGCAACGAACGCTTTATGACACAAACGAAAAAAGTTGAAAACTTATCTTTTGAGGATTCCATGCAAGAGCTAGAGGCTATAGTTGCTGCCATGGAAGAAGGTGATATGCCACTTGAACAGGCATTGACCAGCTTTGAAAGAGGTATTCAATTAGCGAACAACAGCCAGCAAAAATTGAAGCAGGCAGAACAAAAGGTCGACATTCTATTAAGACAGAATGGGCAAGAAGAGCTTACTCCTTTCAATCCCTCTGAAACTGACTAACCTGAACTTGGAATAATTCATGCCTGACTGGCAACATGCTCAGCAGCGTTATCAAGAACGCATCAACCAAAAGCTAGAATATAAGCTGCAACAACTATCAGATACCGCACCAAGGCTTAAGCAAGCAATGCAGTACGGTTTGTTAATTGGAGGCAAGCGCATTCGCCCCTTCCTTGTCTATGCAGCAGGAGAGATGCTAAGTGCAGAACTCTCCTCTCTGGACTCATGTGCGACAGCTCTGGAATGCGTGCATGCGTTTTCGTTAATTCATGACGACCTTCCAGCAATGGACGATGATGATCTTCGTCGAGGGAAACCAACTTGTCACATCGCATTTGACGAAGCAACTGCGATATTAGCTGGTGATGCATTGCAAACACTCGCATTTGATATTCTGGCCCATGATGAAGCACTCGAATCTTCTTCTGAGAAAAAGCTAGCTCTTTTAAAAATACTAACGCAAGCAACGGGTTATGAAGGAATGTGTGGTGGCCAATCAATGGATATGGATGCCACAGACACCCTCATTACTCTTGAACAACTAGAGGCATTGCAACAACGTAAAACAGGCGCATTAATACAAGCCGCATTGCAGATGGCCTATATAGCCTCACCCGTTGAATCTAAGGATGTATTAGATAGCCTTTCAACCTATGGACGTGCTGTAGGATTGGCTTTTCAAGTTCAAGACGATATTCTCGACGTCACATCAGACACTGAAATACTAGGCAAACCGCAGGGCTCAGATCTGGAATCCAATAAAAGCACCTACCCTAATCTATTGGGTTTAGAAGGCGCACAGGCATTTGCTCAAGAACTTTATCAGCAAGCACTACAAGCTTTGTCGACTTTACCTTACAATACGAAGGTTTTAGAGTCTTTCGCTAGCTATATTATCAACAGAAATAAATAAAAGAATTATTAATGACCCTCGATTTATCACACTACCCTCTCCTTTCTTTAGCAGACCGTCCTGAGCAATTGCGGGAGCTACCACAAGAGCAGCTTGAGGAGTTTAGTCAAGAACTGAGACAGTATTTGCTTGCTAGTGTGAGTGAAAGTAGTGGTCATTTTGCTTCAGGATTAGGCACTGTTGAGTTAACAGTTGCTTTGCATTACGTCTACAACACACCATTTGATAGGCTCATTTGGGATGTAGGCCATCAAGCTTACCCACATAAAATCCTCACAGGTCGCCGTGACCGGATGACAACTATTCGTAAAAAGAATGGCTTGCATCCATTCCCATGGCCACCGGAGAGTGAATTCGATACCTTCGCTGTTGGACATTCGTCAACCTCCATTAGTGCTGCATTAGGTATGGCAATAGCAGCCGAGAAAGAAGCGCTAGGTCGTAAAATTGTTGCCGTTATTGGTGATGGTGCGATGACGGCAGGCATGGCTTTCGAAGCGATGAATCACGCCGGTGATATCAATAAAGACATGATTGTGGTTTTAAATGACAACGAAATGTCTATATCTGAAAATGTGGGGGCACTGAATAGTCACTTAGCCCGTTTATTAACAGGTAACTTTTTCAACTCGATAAGAGATGGTGGTAAAAAACTGCTAAGCAATGTACCGCCCATTAAAGAATTCGCGAGTAGAGCGGAAGAACATATTAAAGGTATGGTTGTTCCTGGCACAATATTCGAAGAACTAGGATTTCATTATATTGGCCCTATAGACGGTCATGATGTTAATGCTGTCGTAGATACATTGCGTAATATGCGTAAGCGTACTGGCCCGCAAATACTGCATGTCGTGACCAAAAAAGGTAAGGGTTACGAGTCAGCAGAAAAAGACCCGATTAAATTTCATGCTGTCCCTAAATTTAATCCTAAAGATCAAACACTGCCTAAATCTTCATCATCAAAACCAACTTATTCAAAAATATTTGGCGATTGGCTTTGTGATATGGCTAAGCAAGATGACAAACTTATCGCCATTACGCCAGCCATGCGAGAAGGCTCAGGCATGGTGAGGTTCTCACAAGAACACCCTGACAAATATATTGATGTCGCCATTGCTGAGCAACATTCGGTCACGCTGGCGGCAGGGATAGCAAGAGAAGGAATGAACGCCATTGTGGCTATTTACTCAACCTTCTTACAACGTGGATATGATCAACTTATTCATGATGTTGCACTACAAAATTTACCGATTTTGTTTGCGATTGACCGCGCTGGAATAGTTGGGGCCGATGGTCCAACACATCAAGGTGCTTTCGATCTTACTTTTATGCGTTGTGTTCCAAATATGATAATTATGACACCGTCTGGTGAGAATGAATGTCGTCAAATGTTATATACTGGACATAAGCTTAATCAACCCGCAGCTGTTCGTTACCCCAGAGGAACAGGGTATGGACAGACTCTGATTGAAGAAATGACCGAAATTGAAGTAGGTAAGGCTTTGCTATTACAAGATGGCAAGAAAGTCGCTTTGCTGAACTTCGGTACATTGTTACCTTTCGCGCAGGAAGTTGCTGATAGTCGAGGTTATGCACTCGTTGATATGCGCTTTGTTAAACCTATAGACGAAGCATTGTTAACAAACTTAGCTAAAGACTATGACACCTTCGTTACGCTTGAAGATAATGCAATCATGGGCGGAGCGGGCAGTGCCGTCGGGGAATATATCCTGAAGCACCAGCTGCCTGTTAAGTTGCTGAATATAGGTTTACCCGACCAGTTTATTATGCAGGGAACACAAGAAGAAATGTACACTGAACTAGGCTTAGATGCTTTAGGTATCCAGTGCCAGATAGACAAATTCTTGATTTAAGGCTTAGCATAGCTCGCCGGGAAACCACTGATTTATAGTTTAACGAATAAGGTTTTCCGATGAAAAAGACACTGTTAGCCGCATCGACAGTTTGCTTACTTGCCAGCACTTACTCGCACTCGAATGATTACATCCTCATGGATGAAAATAATCCAGCGAGCGCCCTACTTTTAAGTAAGCTAGAACGTCCTACTAACTTTTCCTCGTTGCAAGAAGAAGACACCTTTGTTGATGTTATGTTCTTTTTCCAAAATGGTTATGTTGATGTTTTAGGTCAACAAGTTGCTCATACCAGAATTACAGAGTGGGTAGATACCATAAACTCAGTTGCTGTTGAGCAAAACATGGGATTCCAACTTCGCATTACCAACGCATTAATTGCTCCCAGCATTGGTGACGAACTTTTATTGGAAGACGAAACAGACGAAAACGATGAGATTGTTACGTTGGGAGCATCAACACTGTTCTTCAACGCGGTTTTTAATCCTAACGCCAACTCAGGAACCCCCTTCCCTGAATTCGACATATACAATGCATATGGAGCAGATATCGCGATTTATGTACGTGATTTCAGAGAATCTGACGACATAGGCAATGTTCTGGGTAGAGCGTCTTTTGGTGGCCCAGTCAACATGATCTTTGACCGCTTTAATGGTACGCCAAGCGGTGCAGAAAGAATCTTTGATGCCGTATTTACTCATGAAATTGGCCACAACTTAGGCGCTGGCCATGAGGTAGATATTGATGACAACCCTCCAACAGCTGAAGTTGATGCACATGCAGCTACCTGTGGCGGCAATAACACCATCATGTTTAGCGCTCTTGGTAATTCGACATTAACGTCATATTCAGATCCAGAGCTGATGAACAATAATGAGTTTTGTGGTGAAGAAGGGCTTGAGAATAATAGGCGCGTTATTATAGAAAATGCCATGATGACTTCTTTAAGAGGCACAGCAGCGGTAAGCGTCGGCCAATTTAGCTTTTCTGCAGCAGAGTTCAATGCGACTGAACAAGATGGCACAGCAGTTATAACAGTTACGAGAGACGGTGATATATCAGACTCTGCAGAAGTAGAAGTCGCTCTTTTTGATGGCACCGCAATCCAAGGTGGTGACTTTATTAATGGCATTGCTCGTGCAACCTTTGAAGCTGGCGAATCAATAACGACTGTCGACTTTGATCTTATAGAAGATTCTTTAGATGAAGGACAAGAACAAGCGAATCTAATACTGCGTTATCCATTGCGTGGAGAACTAGGCACACAAGCTTCTGCCAATCTCAATATCGCCGATGGCGTTGCTGGAAACATTGGTACGGTTAACGTTGCCAATGTTGCGACAGTAACTGAAGGCCAGAATATTGTTTTGTCTATGGAACGTGTTAACGGCTCTGACGGTGAACTTGTCGTCAATATCCAAACAGACGATCAAAGTGCATTTACCGGTCAGGATTATAGGGCATTTAACGAATCAGTCGTATTTGCTGCCGGACAAACAAATCAAACAATTAATATAGAAACCATTGACGATGCTCTCTCTGAAATTACTGAAAGCTTCGCGATATCGGTCACGAGTGAACAAACACAAGTTGTCGGTGGCCAACAAGTTGCCATCATACAAGACAATGAGCCGGCTGCTGGCCAGTTCAATATATCGGTAAGTGCCAATTCGGTTAGCGAGAGTGCAGGTTCAATCACCGTTATCATCGATCGTGTTAACGGCACTGCTGGCGAAGCTAGCTTACGGGTCACCACTCAAGGTGGAGGAAATAGTATTGTTCAACTTGACGAAATTGTTACCTTCGAAGACGGACAAACTCAAGAGACTGTGAATATCACGATCAACGATGACAACGTGGAAGAAATTGATCAAATGATTACTGTCACACTAGAAGCCGTTGGTAACGAAAATGTAGTCACCTCTTTTACTACATTCTTTGTTCTTGATAACGACTCAGGGGATACAACGCCTCCACCAGCACCAACAACACAAGATTCATCTGGTGGCGGTGGTGGCAGTACAAGTGTCCTAGGATTATTAGCCATGTCACTTGCCTTATATAGAAGGCGCAAGCAATAGAATAAGCATCGGTTGAAGGGCTAGTGCACCTGCACTGGCCTTAACCAACAATAAATCAACACGCTCTAGTTACTTTTACTTCATTCGAATTAAACTGGAAGAACCTGCCAATAAAGCAAAGCATGTAAACAACCACAAGCAGCTATCCCAGCAACAATATCGTCAAGCATGATGCCTAACCCGCCTTCCAAATGCTTATCTAAGTAACTAATAGGCCATGGCTTTAAAATATCGAAAAAGCGAAAAAGTAAAAAGCCTGCAAGTGCCGTTTGCCAATGCATTGTCACCCCGATAAAAGTCACTAACATACCGGCAATTTCGTCCCACACAATGCTTGAATGGTCATGAACCCCCATATCATCAGCCGTTTTACCGCAAAGCCAAATACCAACAATCGTCGAGGCAATCGCAATAAGTATGATACTAATTAACGGGAGGAATGAGACAGCATAGACAATAGGTAGGGCCGCCAGAGAACCAAATGTTCCAGGCATAATACGCGCCAAACCAGAACCAAACCCCAAAGCAAGAAAATGAATGGGGTTAGCAAGACTCAGCTTTGCGCGTAGAGACTTATCCATCACGCAAAATGTTGATAGCCACTTTCGTTAATATGATAGGGCTCGTTTTCAAATTTAAGCTCCAACTTTTCAGGCATGCCATTCAGTTGGCCAATACAAGTAGCGCTCACATTGGAGGTTGTTAAAGCAACATCCAGATTACCTTTTTGCTCTTCAGGTAAGGTAAATAAAAGCTCATAATCGTCGCCAGCACTTAATGCATAGCGAAGACCTTCGGACAAATCTACTGTGTCTAACATGGGCTGAGACAACGGCAGCTTATCAACATGAATCACGGCACCACAATTCGATGCGTTCAGCATATGCTTAATATCCGACAACAAACCGTCAGACACATCAATGCAAGAATGTGCCAAACGCCTCAGAGTTGTACCAGCCAGTACACGAGGGGTTGGATAATTCAATCGACCTAATAAATATTCTTTATTCGATGCGCTAGCCTGACGTTTCCCTTGAGCCAAGTCCAACCCTAACCCAGCATCTCCTAACGCACCAGTCACATACAACCAATCGCCTGGACGCGCAGTGCTTCTTTTAAGCGCTTGATCTTTAGGAATAAAACCTTGTGCTGTAATAGTAATGGTCAAAGGTCCATTGACGGTATCACCGCCAATTAATTGCACACCATAATATTCCGTAATCTCATGTAAGCCAGAAGAAAACTCACTCAACCACTCTTCATCCGCTTCAGGTAGACTTAAAGATAAGCTTACCCAAGCAGGCTCAGCACCCATCGCAGCAAGATCACTCAAATTAACAGCAATCGCTTTATGTGCAATCGCCTTAGGCTCAGTATCTTCTGGAAAATGGACGCCCGAAACCAAAGTATCGGTGGTTACCACTAATGATTGACCTTCGGGTACATTAGTCACCGCGCAATCATCACCAATACCTATATCAACATCGCGCCTTTGATATTTGCTCGACTTAAAGAAGCTTTCAATAATACTGAATTCTTTCAAATGCTTTATCTTACTCTTTTTCGTGTTTGCGCAGTGTCTTTATTGCTTTATCCAACACACCATTGACAAATTTATGACTTTCTTCAGCGCCGAAAGTCTTAGCCAACTCTATGGCTTCATTGATCACCACTTTGTAGGGTACATCAATGCGCTGTTTAAGCTCATAAGTTGCAATTCGCAAAATCGCTTTCTCTATAGGATCAAGCTCTTCAGGAAGACGACCAAGGTAAGGCTTTATTATTGTGTCTAATTCTTCAAATCCAGACACGACTTCGCGCAATAGCTCTTGAAAGAAGACCATATCAACCTTTGACATGTCATTAGTTGTCGCAATATGAAGCTCCACTTGCTCCACATTGTTATTGGTCATTTGCCATGAATAGATGGCTTGAACAGCAAGCGCTCTTGCTTTACGACGTCCAGCTGGTTTCATTATGCTTCTTCGATCATTGAGATAACATTGACCATCTCAAGCGCACCTAATGTCGCTTCAGATCCCTTATTACCTGCTTTAGTACCTGAACGTTCAATAGCTTGTTCAATGCTGTCTACAGTCAATACACCAAAAGCGACTGGTATACCAAATTCCAACGACACTTGAGCAAGGCCTTTATTACACTCACCTGCCACATAGTCAAAATGCGGCGTGCCGCCACGAATGACAGCACCAAGTGCAATAATGGCGTCAAATTGGCCTTTTTCGGCTAGCTTTTTAGCAACAACAGGGAGTTCATAAGCACCAGGTACTCTAACGACTGTAATATCATCAGAATTTACTTCACCGTGGCGCTCAAGCGTATCTAAAGCACCATCAACAAGGCTTTCAACAACAAAACTATTAAAGCGAGAAACCACAATGGCAAACTTCTTGCCGGTTGCGCGTACATTTCCTTCAATGACATTCATAATCTATTCTGCTCATTATTTATTGGCTGAAAAAACGGCGCATAATATAGCACATACCGCCTTCGTTTGTGGTTATTTTTTATATCGTTTTGGTTAGCCCTATCGTTTAAAGTGACTCTTTACGATTCGTCGTATACGTACTCAACAACCTCTAACCCATAGCCCGACAAGGCATGATACTTTTTAGGTTTACTTAGTAGTCGCATTTTTTGAACACCCAAAGTCGACAATATCTGACTGCCAACACCGACTGTTCTTGAAGTGCCTTGCCATTTTGCGCCAGGCGTTCTTTGCCCATTGTCTTCTGCCTGAAAGCGCAGCACTTGGCTCAGTACATCTTCATCCTTACCTAAAAGCACTAATACACCACCCTCTTTAGCTATTGCCTTCATGGCATCAGCTAAACCTAAACTGCGCTCTAGTGCACGATTTGAATACAGTAGGTCATTAAATGTATCGTGAAGATGCACTCTCACTAAGGTGGGTTCATCTGCTGTAATTTCACCTTTTTTCAAAGCAAAGTGAATTTGGTTATCGATAATATCTTTGAAAGTGAGCAACTCAAACTCACCAAAATCTGTCGGCAATTTACATTCAGCGACTTTCTCTATCGTCGTTTCATTTAAATTGCGGTATTCAATAAGGTCCGCAATCGTTCCTATTTTAAGGTCGTGTTTTTTAGCAAACACTTCAAGCTCAGGACGACGCGCCATTGTCCCATCTTCGTTGAGAATTTCGACAATAACAGAAGCAGGCTCACAGCCGGCTAACCGCGCTAAATCAACCCCAGCCTCTGTATGACCTGAACGGCTCAAAACGCCACCTTGCTTAGCAATCAAAGGGAAAATATGGCCTGGTTGAACAATGTCTGACGCTTTGGCACTGGGATTAACAGCTGCTAGTACTGTTTTTGCACGATCAGCTGCCGATATGCCGGTAGTAACGCCTTCGGCTGCTTCTATCGAAACCGTAAAGTTTGTAGAGAACTGTGCTTCGTTCTTATCAACCATTAAAGGCAATTCAAGATCTCGACATCGTTCTTGTGTCATAGGTAAACACACTAAGCCTCTGGCGTGAGTCACCATAAAGTTAATCGCTTCAGGTGTTGTGTGTTCAGCGGCTAAAATCAGATCACCTTCGTTTTCGCGATCTTCATCGTCCATCAAAATAACCATTTTCCCTTGTCGGATATCATCGATTATTTCTTCAATGCTATTTAATGCCATGCTTAATTAAACCTTTTAATGTTTCTTACTGATTAGGGCTTTTGCTCTACTAACGCTTGTGCAGATACCCATTCTCCGCCAGCATTGCCATACTGATGTTACTTTTCTCGTCTTTTACTGCCGCTTTATCACCCAAAACAAGCCGTTCGACATAACGGGCAATCACATCTACCTCAAGGTTGACGCGGGTGCCGACTTTATAGTGTTGGATAATGGTTTCTTGCAGTGTGTGAGGAATCAAAGTCAACATAAACTCGCTACCATTGACATCATTGACGGTAAGGCTAACGCCATCGACTGTGATGGAACCTTTCTCTGCCAAATAACGCGCCAGACTATCATGTGCTTTAACCCAAATTTCAATAGCTCTGGCCTGAGCGTTGATAGACAGGACATTACCCACCCCATCAACATGTCCGCTGACGATATGGCCACCTAACCTACTTGTGGCAAGTAACGCTTTTTCAAGATTAACGTTTTGTCCTGCACTATAATCAGCAAATCCAGAACGTTTAATCGTCTCAGTTGAGACATCAGCACAAAAATAATCAGAGCTAAACTCAACAACAGTTAAGCAAACGCCATTCACTGCTATGCTGTCGCCCAATAAAACATCGCCCATATCCAATTTACCAGTGGCAACAGTCAAACGGACATCACCGCCTCGTGCCTCCATTTTAGACACAGTACCTAATGCTTCAATAATTCCAGTAAACATAAATATGCTCTTCTTATTCGCTGATTGTAGCGACTATTTTGAGATCGTTACCGACCATTTTCATCTCTTGCCAAGACAAATCAATGACTTGATCCATTGCATTAAATACAGGCAAATCACACAAGCCTTGGCTGCTAGCTCCCATAAGTTTAGGCGCCATATATAAAATGAATTGATCTACCAACTTTTCTTGAATAAAAGCACCTGCTAAGCGACTTCCTGCTTCAATCCACAGGTCGTTTATTTGTAGCCCACCTAAAAATTGCATAGCTTTTTGCAAGTCTATTCTGTTTTGGCTGTTAACCAGTTGCACCTGTTGAATGTTATCTTCATCTAGCAAACTATTTGCTTTACCATTAATCACGATAACAGGCGCATTGTTTTTAAACACGTTTAACGGTGGCTTAAGTTGATTTCTACCATCCAATATCACACGTGTCGGTTGTTGCAAATTTTCTGAACTCAGTTTTGCAGCAAGGTATCCAAGCTCACTGTATCTAACCGTTAACGATGGGTTATCTGCTAACACAGTGCCAGAGCCAGAAAGTATAGCGCAGCTTTTAGCTCGGTAACGTTGAACATCTTCCCTCGCTGCGTCACTGGTAATCCATTGACTCACACCATTTGACAATGCAGTGCGTCCATCCAAGCTACTGGCCATTTTCAAGGTGATTCTCGGGCGCCCACTCGTCATTCGCTGAATGAACCCCAGATTAATAGCTTTGGCATCACTTTCAAGCAGACCTGACTGAACATCGACACCAGCGTCTCTTAATCTTGTTATACCATTACCCGCTACTTTCGGGTTTGGATCGACCATGGCACAAATAACTCGTTGAATACCGGCTTCAATCAAGGCATTAGCACAAGGTGGGGTGCGTCCAAAATGACTGCAAGGTTCCAAAGTCACGTAAGCCGTTGCATTTTTTGCGCGACCACCAGCTTGTGCCAAAGCATGAACCTCAGCATGACCTTCACCCGCTCTTTCATGCCATCCCTCGCCTACCACTTGGTTATTCGAATCAACAATCACACAGCCTACATTAGGATTAGGCCTAGTCGTGTATTGGCCGCGCTTAGCTAAAGTAATGGCTCGTGTCATCATCTCATGGTCGAAAAAAGAAAAGTTTGAAGAATCCGTCATATTAGGGTTAGGCTGGCTCATCTTGATCATCAAGGCGCGCTATCTCTTCACCAAATTCTCGAATGTCTTTAAAAGAGCGATAAACCGAAGCAAATCGCACGTAAGCAACCTTATCTAATTCTTTTAGCGCATCCATAATCAGGTTACCGACTAATTCACTCGACACTTCACGTTCGCCCGTTGCCCGCAAAGATGAGTTGATGCGGTTAATTTGTTCTTCAATTTGCTCAGTACTAACGGGTCTTTTTTCCAACGCTCGTAACATGCCAGAACGCAGCTTTTCTTCATTGAAAGGTTCTCTTGTGCCATCACGTTTGACAATACGAGGCATAACGAGCTCTGCCATTTCAAAGGTGGTGAACCTTTCATGACACATAATACATTCACGACGACGCCTAACTTGCCCACCTTCAGACACTAATCGTGAGTCGATAACTTTTGTGTCTTTCATGGAACAAAAAGGGCAAATCATCTCAATGAAACTCCAACAGTAGACTGGTGACAGGGTTCGAATATATAGGGGCGCGTATTATATCGCACCTGAGTGGTTATACCAATCTGTATAGATTGCTAATGCCATTATGTTTCACTAAATGATCACATCAGGTTACTTAGCGAAGTTGGTTTCGTATTTTTAACTGGCCTAAAAACAAAAACCTCTTAACAATGTAAGAGGTTTTTCATGGTTAGCAGCTTTATCGCTTAACTACGCATAGACTGGAAATTTAGTGCATAAAGCAACGACTTCGCCACGAACTCGTTCAATAACGCTATCATCGCCCATGTTATCAAGAACATCGCATATCCAATTGGCGACTTGCTCAGCTTCAGCTTGTTTGAAGCCTCGGCGAGTAATAGCTGGAGATCCTAAACGTAAGCCACTGGTAACAAAAGGAGAACGAGGATCGTTCGGCACTGCATTCTTATTGACAGTGATGTTGGCTGTACCTAAAGCAGCATCTGCGTCTTTTCCGGTAATATCTTTATCAATAAGATCTAATAAAAACAAATGATTATCCGTACCGTTAGAGACAATCTTATATCCGCGACTTTGCATAACAGACACCATAGCTTTAGCATTAGCGACGACTTGTTGCTGATAAACTTTAAACTCAGGTTGTAATGCTTCTTTAAACGCAACAGCTTTAGCCGCAATCACATGACACAAAGGCCCGCCTTGCCCACCAGGGAAAACAGCACTGTTAAATTTCTTGTAGAGAGCTTCATCACCGCAAGATGACAAGATAAGTCCACCACGAGGTCCGGCTAATGTTTTGTGAGTAGTTGTCGTCACAACGTGCGCATGAGGCAGTGGGTTAGGATAAATACCTGCAGCAACTAAGCCTGCTACATGTGCCATATCAACTAATAAATAAGCCCCTACCTTATCAGCAATTTCTCTATATTTAGCCCAATCAACAACACCTGAGTAAGCAGAAAAACCACCAATAATCATTTTGGGCTTATGCTCTAGCGCTAACGCTTCGATCTGAGCGTAATCAATTTCACCCGTTTCAGCATCAAGACCATATTGAACAGCATGATAAGTCTTACCCGAAAAGTTAACATGCGAACCATGAGTCAAGTGTCCACCGTCAGATAAGCTCATACCTAAAACAGTATCACCTGCATTAATAAGCGCCATAAATACGGCTGAATTTGCTTGAGAACCTGCATGCGGTTGTACATTGGCATAGTCTGCGCCAAAGAGTTGCTTGGCACGTTCGATAGCTAACTCTTCTGCAATATCCACGTATTCGCAACCACCGTAGTAACGCTTACCTGGATACCCTTCCGCGTATTTATTAGTTAGCTGCGAACCCTGTGCTTCTAGTACTCTCGGGCTACAATAGTTCTCTGACGCTATCAGCTCGATGTGATGTTCTTGTCGTTGTGTTTCTTTTGCAATTGCATCCGATAACTCGGGATCAAAATCAGCAATATTCATATCACGTGAAAGCATTGGGCATCCTCTAAATAATCAGTCAAAAATAATGCCGACATTCTATACATTTGCATCTCGATGTACAGTCAAGCATGTAAATCAAATCATTATAAATTAAACACATTTGTCATCCTTTCGAGTGACTGTTAATGAATCTTTCACAGGAGCTAGAATTGACACGTCGATTCTAAGTTAGTTTATTCCTTCAATCGAATCAGGATAGGCTAAATTAATATTATCCCGTACTAAATCCATTAGCTGCAGATTCTCTAACGTATGCCGATGTGGCATCAAGTCGCTTTCGATCAAGCCCGCTTTTACACAACGCATCATCTCCGCAATTTGATATTCGAACCCATTGATCTCATGAGGGAACGTTTGGGTATGACTCTCCTTGCTCTTACCCTGTTCTGTCGACCTAACTAATGTTGCTTCAGTACCAAACCAAAAGAGTCCAGGTAGTTTAATATGCCCTTTCGTTCCATTAATTGTCATGTCGTTGCTGGGCTCAGATATTGCTGAGCAAGTAAATTGGCTGCTCATGCCATTAAGGTATTGCACGTTCACCAAAGTCGTTTGATCTACTCCAGATACGCCAATATCAGCCATAGCCTGCACGACACTGGGTTTACTATTAACAGCAAGCTGACTAAGAGCAACACTGTAGATTCCCAGATCTAACAACGCACCACCGCCTATACTAAGATCAAATAAACGATGCTGATAATCAACATTACGCATATCCAAAAATGAAAAGCCGATATCAGATCGGACATAAGTCACATCACCAATTTCTCCATCATCAATCCAGCGCCTGACCTGCTGAAAGCAAGGCATGAATCGGCTCCAAACAGCTTCGATCAAGGTACACTCGTTCTTTTGTGCAATTTGCGCCAGTAGCTGCCATTGCTTTGAATTGATTGTTGCGGGCTTCTCGACTAGCACATGTTTACCTGACTCAAGGCACATTTTAGCTTGCTGGAAATGAAAAGCGTGAGGTGTCGCTATGTACACAACATCAATATTCTCATCTTCACAGAGTGCCTGATATGACGAGTAGCAATTGGGGATATCGTAGCTACGCGCAAAATCTGCCGCGCGCTCTGAGTTACGACTAGCCACCGCATATAATTGGCCTTCGGTATTTGCCAACAACGCAGTAGCAAATTGATGTGCAATTTTTCCGGGACCTATGACCCCCCAATTTAATACCTTTGAATTCATCTCGCCTCTATTCCTCTATAACGGATATAATACCTTGTATGGTTTAATTACTGAGACTATCAAAATTATCGATGATTATACCAATCATATCTAATCAAGTGATTGCCTCATTAGTTAGATTGGTATCGCACATAAAAAAACGGCCCAATCAAATCAATGAATGAGCCATATGAGAGTCATTAAACTCAGCAACACCCCAGGAAGTTTGATGCTAAATATCTAATCACATTAGAAATAAAGCAAATCCCGGACCAAAATTAAACCAAACAAAAACAACAACTTAAAAAAACAACCTTTCATTAAATGTTCGGTTTTGACATCAAAATCGAGATATTTACTAAAAATTGGGACAATCACTACGAATCCCCTTTATTGGTTAAGAAGTGGAAACAAGTAAGCTATCGAGGGAATGTACGTACATATTCATACCGCCAAGCATTTGCAAATTAGCCTTGCCAATAAAGGGTTTAATTAGCTGAATCCTGCATTTCCTCGTCGTTTGAGTATATAATCACCTCCAAATTCATCATCTAGACTAACCAATGGCTGAATACGTATATTCTATGTACAAAGTGGGCAAAGTCGTCCCACCACAAAAACAAATTTTAAAAGATATATCACTGAGCTTTTTCCCTGGCGCAAAGATAGGCGTTTTAGGTGTTAATGGCTCTGGTAAATCAACACTTTTAAAAATCATGGCAGGCCTTGATCAAGATATCATTGGTGAAGCACGCCCAATGCAAGACCTTAAAATAGGCTATTTACCTCAAGAGCCTCAACTCAACGAAGCCAAGGATGTTAGGGGTAATATTGAGGAAGCGGTAGAAGACGTCGTACACGCGCTCAAACGTATCGACGAAGTTTACGCAGCTTACGCAGAAGAAGGTGCGGATTTTGATGCCCTAGCCAAAGAGCAAGGGGAATTAGAAGCCATCATTCAAGCAAAAGACGGGCATAATTTGGACAATGCACTGGAAAGAGCTGCTGATGCACTCCGATTACCTCCTTGGGATGCTGATGTTACCAAATTATCTGGCGGCGAAAAACGCAGAGTTGCCCTGTGCAAACTTCTACTCGAAAAACCAGAAATGCTCTTACTTGATGAACCAACTAACCACTTGGATGCAGAATCAGTAGCATGGCTAGAACGTTTCTTACATGACTACACAGGAACAGTGGTTGCCATTACGCACGATAGGTATTTCTTAGACAATGTTGCTGGTTGGATATTGGAACTTGATAGGGGCCACGGTATTCCTTGGGAAGGCAATTATTCATCTTGGCTTGAACAAAAAGATGCGCGCTTGGAGCAAGAAGAACGTGCGGAGAATGCAAGGCAACGGTCAATTAAACAAGAGCTGGAATGGGTACGTTCGAACCCGAAAGGTAGACAAGCTAAAAGCAAGGCAAGAATGTCTCGATTCGAAGAGTTGAATACGGGCGAGTACCAAAAACGAAATGAAACCAATGAGCTATTCATCCCACCAGGGGAGCGTTTAGGGGATAAGGTCATTGAAGTAGAGCATTTGACTAAATCATACAATGACCGAGTCCTCATTGACGACTTAAGCTTTAAGATTCCTAAGGGTGCTATAGTCGGCATTATTGGCCCTAACGGTGCAGGGAAGTCAACGCTGTTTAAAATGTTAACCGGAGACGAAGAAGCTGACTCAGGTTCTGTTTCGGTAGGTGAATCAGTCAAAATAGCCAGTGTTGAACAGTTTCGCGATCACATGAACGACAAGAATACGGTTTGGCAGGAATTGTCTGACGGTCAAGATATTATTCGTATCGGAACATTCGAGCTCAACAGCCGGGCTTATGTCAGTCGCTTTAATTTTAAAGGTAACGATCAGCAAAAGTTCATCAAAGATCTGTCTGGTGGTGAACGTAACCGTGTGCATCTCGCCAAGCTATTACAAGCCGGCGGTAATGTGCTGTTACTCGATGAACCAACCAACGACTTAGATGTTGAAACTCTGCGTGCTCTTGAGAATGCCATACTTGAGTTCCCTGGTTGCGCCATGGTGATCTCGCATGATCGGTGGTTCTTAGATAGGATTGCTACCCATATTCTTGACTATCGCGATGAAGGAAAAATCAACTTCTATGAAGGCAACTACACTGAATATGCTTCATGGCTTAAAGAAAACTTCGGTAAAGATGTCGTTGAACCTCATAGATTAAAATACAAGCGTATGACGAAATAGCAATAAAGCTCCCTGCCTCTTAGCTTATTAACATCAGCACCCATCTTAATCTTCAGGGTGCTTTTTTACTCAAAACATACAGCACATCACTTAATAGATTGATATACTGACGTCCTAAATACGATGTTTTAACGAAACGCTCTTGTACATGAAGCCCATAGAATTTAGAGCACATGGAAAGTTCTCTATAGAAAAAGAAGGCAACATTCTTGTTGTCAATGCAGAAGGCCCGGGTAACATCGAGCTAGCAGAAAGCTACCATCAACAAATTTCAGAGTATCTGACGGAGTTGTCGGGCAAACCTTGGGCTTCTATTAATATCTTCAGCAAGGAATCGTTTTTTACTCCAGATGCTTCCCAAAACCTAATCGCTGGGGCGAAGTATGCCAAAGAGATCGGTTTTGTTGCCTGCGCGTTTGTGATCAAAACAGATGAATATCAACACTCACTAAAGTCTTTTTGGGAAATGATCTACGACAAAGCCAATGTTGAGTATCGTTTTTTTGAAGACGAAGTCACAGCCAAAGCATGGCTAAAAGGCAAGATGCCTTAAAACGCATTCCACCGAGCACACATTTTCATCACTCAAACACTCAGATGCAATCCACCCTTTCCTAGTGCAACTCAGATAATAAGTATCGATAGATCAATTCAATCAATATTAGTCTGTACAGACGAAACGGACACGCCACCTAGGAAGCATGATGTCGAAGTTAGCTATATTACTTGTCATGGTCGTCAATGCGATGACAGCCTTTGCAAACGAAAACCAAAACAAAATAACACTCTTCTCACAATATTTGAGTGAACCTCGCGACATACTCGTCCGACTGCCGAAGAACTATGACGCTGAGTCTAATAAGCAATACCCCGTTCTTTTCACATTAAACGATCAGGATAACTTCTCTTGGGCAAATTATATTGTTGCATTGCAAGCGAGTCGATTCGGCATAGAAGACATGATTGTCATTGGGTTGCCACATACTGGACAATACACAAGAGACAACTACCCGTTTCTATCCAAACAAACAACAGACTTAAGCCCTCAAGCTCAAAACTACACAAAATTTATCATCGATGAAGCCATACCGCTGATAGATAAGAAATATAGAACCAATCATGGCCGATTCATCATTGGACATTCCCTATCTGGCCTATTCGTCACACAGCTATTTATGCAACACCCATCAATGTTTTCCAGCTTTTTCATTCTAAGCCCGTCGTTACATCATGCTCCTCAAATGATTGACTTGCTGGCATCCTATTTTGAGAAAAACAAGACCCTGTCAGGCCAAGTATATTTGTCAATAGGGGCATTGGAGCATCAGAAAATTCAGCAAGCTTACTCCAAGATTGAAAAGGTGTTTAAGGATAAAGCACCACGTCAATTGCGATGGTCAGTCGAATATATGCAACACACCGATCATATGCTTGCAGCTTTCAATGGCACTTATGACGCCTTAAAATGGGTATACTCAGATTACACCATAATCGACAAAAAACTAGAAAGCATGCAAGTCGATAAGATAATAGAACATTACCAAGATTTTTCTCTTCGCATGAAATATGAAATAAAACCTCGACTGCGTCACATGATAGGGTTTGCCAAATTCATTGTTAAAGAAACAGGCAATGTCGATGCAGGCATAAGGGTATTAAGCGCCGCACATCATTTTTATCCAACGTCTTCGGATATTACTGAAACTCTTGAGCAAATGAGTACGAGCTCCAATGGCTTGAAACCATGAGCTTTATCTTTATAACGCTCACAATACAAGATGATTGGAGTTAACACGTTGAAGCTCTTTTATTATTTCTTTATTTTGTGTGGAATTGCTAGCTCCAATGCATGGGCTGAGCATGTTACATATCAAGATAAGAAAATAGACTTATTGTCCTACCCTATTGCCTCTCTCTACATCAACGAATCTCAGTCACTAGTCGATCAAAACCTCGATGTGAGAGGCGTTTTTATCAATACGCAAAACAAGCAGAGTGTTTGGCTGCTAAAACTAACATTCAATATGGAGCACCCACCGCCAAGAGATGTTTGGTTGCAGTTACGGAGCAATGCGAATGCAACTCGGGTAAAAGTAAATCAACAGCTCCTCACTGAAAATGGCAATATTGGACTCTCGCATAAGGAAGAGAAAGGTGGAGTGGCTATCTTTCAAAAAAGAGTGCCAGATAAATTTCTCAAAAAAGGAATTAACACATTAGAGGTTCAGTTTTCTAATCTCGATAATCCGCAAGGTGTTATTTTTAGAGACTTAATATTATCCCCCTATGAAGAGCTGCAACAGCATATTGATGTCATGACGTTGGCTCCTGTCTTCTTAGCCGGTATATTTTTAATCTCAACTTTCATTAATGCAGGTTTGTTCATCGCACTCAATAGAAACCCTACTTTTATACTCTTGGCTTTCACGTTTATGTTGAACTTTGTTTTAGTAACATACGATATACTCTACTGGAAAGGTTTGTTGCTAGCGTCTGCTCAGAGCTACTTTTTTCAACAAAAACTTGAGCTAGTGATTTATATTTTCTTACTTGCCGCATTATATTTCGAGCTCAAGGCTAATAAGTTACAACTCATCATTCTGGTGCTTTCAGTCACATTAGCTGTATTGATAAGCTACCTTGTAGATAGCTCACCCAATATACCAGTTTCCTTAGCACCATTATTGTTTACTCTCATGATAAAAAGACAAGCGCTAACCCTAAATAAGATGCTGTTGATATCGCTGACCTTGATGTTCCTATTAAACCTTAGCGACAAGTTCGACTTACTAGATGACATAGCAGGATTGTATGACAATATTTGGGTAACGTCTTTTCTATTCAAGATAGATCACTTTGGTATGGTCATCATCGCAATCACTATGCTGTCTACGTCGATAAAAAATATACTTCAACGATCTGAAGCGTTGCAAAGCGCAAAATATCAAATAGAGAAGTTGGAATATCAATTCTTACAAAAGCACATTCAGCCGCACTTTTTAATGAATACATTAATGTCGCTACAACAACTGATACGAACAAGCCCAAACATTGCAATTGACGCCATAGATGACTTAGCGGAGGAATTTAAACTACTAAATGAAATGAGTAAAAAGTCATTGGTAGCGATATCACAAGAAATTAGGATATGCCAAATTCACTTAAACCTTATGAGCCTACAACAACAAACAAAATACAGTTTAGCTATTGAGGGCGTTAATTATGATGAGCTGATTCCGCCAGCCATTTTGCACACGCTCATTGAGAATGGTCTAACACACGGATATATTGGCAACGAAGAAGCTAACTTCAAACTCACAAAAACAGTCAATAACCATTGGGTTAGCTATACAGTAACCAATGATGGAAAGTCATCAACCTCATCAACGAGCTCTACCGGTACAGGTTTAAAGTACATAGAGTCACGGCTTCAAGAGTGGGCTCCGAACAATTGGCATTTAACCTCTCAAGCTATTGAAAGTGGTTGGGAAACGATGATAAGCATAAGAGCACATTGATGAACATCCTTGTTGTTGAAGATATTATTTTAGTTGCTCAACGAATAGCCGAGCTCATTAACGATCACCTAGACTCACCTAATATCACCCTCTGTCACACATTAACGGACGCCCGCAACAGGATTGAGGAGTCCAGTTATGACTTGCTGCTATTAGACCTCAATATTAATGGCCTCGACGGTTTCGAGTTACTTAAAACGGCTTCCGCCTATTCGTTTCAAACAATCATTGTCACGGCGACCGCTGAGAAAGCTGTCGCTGCTTTCGATTATGGCGTTTTAGACTTTGTGACTAAACCTATTACAAAGAGGCGTCTTAACAAAGCACTCGATAGATTCTTGAACGGCAGAGCGGAACAGCGTGAAAAACTTAGGTTCCTCACGACAAAAGTCGGTCAAAAATTTAAATTTATTCCGATAAAAGACATCGCTTACATACAAGGAGCAGGAAATTACTCGGAAATATTTACTAACGAAGGTGAAAGTCATCTACACAACAAAAGCTTAGATAAACTCATTATTTTACTTCCAGACGAGTTTACACGTATCCACCGCTCATATATTGCGCCACAGTCGAAAATTAAACGGTTAGTTAGCCACGGTTCAGGTAAATATACCGCCGAGCTAATTGGACAAATTTCAATTCCGGTTAGCAGGCGTGTCTATAACACCGAATACAAAAATAAACCTTAAGGCTTGTTGATCTTTGTTTTCAATACTGATGTCAACCATGCTGTCCATACCTTCATTTATTTGATTCCGTCAAACGCCAATCAATTCCGGTTTTTAATTGCCAAAACGTTAGAAGTCAGACTGCTAACAACCAGTATGTTATCAACCTCTATTGCGCCAGTAGTCACAGGATAAAGCCCACTAGGATCTTGAAGACTCTCGATAACGTCACCTTGTTCGTTTATTTTTACAATGTGTCCATAGGCTTGTGCTTTTGGCCTCATAAAGCTTGGCAAGCGTTGAACAACTTTACGTATTTCAGGTGAGTCAGACAGCTTGTCTAATGCAGGAGAGCGAGGTGATGCTAAACCTAGCCAATACCCACCACTTCCGGCTTTAGCAATATTGTCAGGGAAACCAGGTAAATTATCGATAAGTACTTCCAGTTTTCCTTGTTTTTCACCTTCAACCCAATAACGCAAAACACGGTAATTACCGGTTTCATTGATCAATATGGATTTCTGATCGTGACTCATTGCAATACCATTCGCGAAACTGAGCCCATCAAGAATCGTTCTGGCAAACTTAGTCTCGGGGTTATATTCAATCACTCGCCCCGAAAGACTGTGCTCCATCAAATCCAGTAAACTCCCCTCCAATGTTCCGCCGCTTTCTTGTGCACCAAAACGCGTCGAAGCATCTGAAAAGTAGATTTTCCCTGTACGATTGGAAACATCAACATCATCAGCATAACGAATAACAGCGTCGTTTGCGGTATTTGCCAAAACACTGATTTCCCCAGTCGGTGTAATAGACAAAAGCCCTAGATAAGCATCTGCAACCAGCAAATTATCAAATTGATCATACTCGATGCCTAAAGGGCGCCCCTTTGTATCAACCCAAGGTTCAAGTTTTGTTCTCTCTGTATTGAGTTTGGCTATCATGCCCGAATGCAATGAGACAGCGATCCGCCCATGACTATCAACCGCAATGTCCTCAGGCCCATAATCACCTTCAATAGGTATCAGTGTGAGTGGCAATAGATCTTCATTTTGGGCAAACTCTCCGACAAACCCTTTGTCATGAGGTGCTTGCCAAGCAATAGGTTCAACGGGTATCGGCCATAACAAGAGATAAGCGACAACAATAAAAACAACTTCACCAACAATAATTCTTTTTTTCATGCCCTTATCTCTTATACCAATAGCAATTGATATCAACGCTTAAATTACACCACGGCGTCTAGAGCTTCGGATAAGGTCTTAACGGCAGTGACCTTCATCCCAGCAATAGGCTGTTTTGGCTTGTTTCCCATCGGTACTATGGCCTGTTTAAAACCATGCTTTGCAGCCTCAGACAAACGCTCAATACCATTAGGAATCGGTCGAATTTCTCCTGCCAACCCCACTTCGCCGAATACAATAAGGTCTCGCGATAGTGCATTATTTCTAAAGCTCGAAATCATAGCCAGAACTAACGCTAAATCAGCGCCTGTTTCTGTAATACGCACGCCTCCAACGACGTTAGCAAAAACATCTTGATCGTTCATCTGTACATTGCCATGCCTATGCACCACGGCGAGCAACATATTAAGCCTATTCTGATCAAGACCAACGGCAACACGCCTAGGGTTTGCCATTTGAGAGTAATCTACTAATGCCTGTAACTCGACAAGTAACGGCCGAGTCCCTTCCCAGATCACCATAACCACGCTGCCAGGGGCTTGCTCTTCAGAACGACTCAAAAATATTGCAGAAGGGTTGTTCACTTCTTTTAACCCCCGCTCAGTCATTGCGAACACGCCTAACTCATTCACAGCACCAAAACGATTTTTATGGCTACGCACTGTTCTATAGCGACCATCAGCCTCGCCTTCAAGCATTAGAGAACAATCTATACAATGTTCCAACACTTTAGGTCCAGCTAGGCTACCATCTTTGGTAACATGACCAACAATAAACATGGCAATATGCTGTTGTTTGGCAAAACGCGTTAGATAAGCAGCACTTTCTCTAACTTGCGACACACTGCCCGGCGCCGACTGCACGTCAGCAACATGCATGACCTGTATTGAGTCGATCACCATAATTTTTGGCTGCTCTTTTAGCGCTAAATCGCAGATCGTTTCGATATTGGTTTCTGCTACTAGCTTCAGGTCATTTGAAGGTAACCCAAGTCGATTAGCCCGCATAGCCACCTGTTGCAGCGACTCTTCTCCAGTAATGTATAACGCATTTTGTTCGTTCGCTAACTGACACATAATTTGCAGTAGCAAAGTACTTTTACCTGCGCCTGGAGAACCACCGATCAAAATGGCTGAACCAGGTACCACACCGCCACCTAATACGCGATCAAGCTCTTTATAACCTGAACCAAATCGAGGCAGCGCCTCTAAGTCAATGCTTCCTAAAGTTTGTACCTGTGCATTGGTTTGTCCTGCATAACCTGAACGTTGGCTTTGGTGATTGGTAGCAGCGGGGCTAACAACAAACTCTGTAATTGTATTCCACGCATGGCAATCATTACATTGACCTTGCCATCGAGCCGACTCAGCACCACAATCTGAGCAAACATAAGCTGTTTTTCTTTTTGCCATATAATTGGAATGTATGTTTATAATTTATATAGGGAGTATACCTTTAGTCTTTTAAAACCCAACGAGGATTTAATACTATTGGTAAGACAAGCAGTGTCATTTAAAAAAACAACCAGAAATCAAACACTATTAGAAATTTTTTCGAACAGGTTTTGGACTTTTGGCCGATAAAACAACTAGCAACCACAAATATAACTCTGCTTTTTTCTTAGCGATAACTGAATGAGCCAAGACATAGAACAATATAGTGACATTATAGAACAACTCAAACCGGCGATTGGGGAGCCGGATTTTAATCAAGTTCTGTCAACTGTTGCGGCTAACGTGCCTAAACCCAAGCGCTTCCTCATTAAAATGGAGTTGAAACGCCTCGCCAAGCCATGCAAACAGGTCATTGATCTAAGAGGGCATGTCGATGGCAAATGTTCACCTTACGAATACGAAGACCTAACGCATTATCTTGATGACGTTGCAGTCGAGGTCTTCGAGCGCCAAATTCGCTCCTTTGGTTCATATACATTAGGCGTAAAAGAAGCCGTCAAAAGAACCGAAAACAACTTTCAAATCATGCACCAAAAAGAGCAAGAAGAGAAGCTCAAAGAGAATAATGAAGATGTTGAAGAAACGGTAGAGCTTAGCCAAGCATTCCAAGCGAAAAAAGTGCACTTCGCAGATTATGCCCAGCGCAGCGAAGAACGCATGAACTTTTCTGTTGCTGTTGAGGTTCATTCAGAAATAGAGAATGCAATAAGCGCAACAACAGTAGACTTGTCTGTCAAAGGGTTGAAAATAAAACTGCGTAAAAAGCACTTGTTTAGAGCCGGTGAGCGAGTCACCCTCTATTTTAAGGGGTTAGAAAAAGAATATGCGATCGACAAAAAAGAAGCGATTCCTTATGTTGTTACATTGGTTGACAGAAACCGAGATGATCAGCGGGTCTCATTAAAGCGATTATTCGATACGCCAACAAAAACCTTTGACGCTTTTTTAGAACGCTTTATTCAAGGTAATAAACGCCGATATAAACTCAACATAGACAACACCATAGACGCCATACAGACCAAAGGCTACGAGCAATACTATATACCTCATTTCACCTCTATACCGGTGTATATTGGTAAGGAAGAAGATAAGTATATCCCTCGCTACGCACTAACGAATGATTCAAATCAGGAACCTATTTATTTCTGGGTTGATGAAGAACATCATTTGAGATTGGGTTATTTGTTTTCAGACGAGAGAATAAAAGCCTTGCTCGATAAACCAGAAGGCGAGCAACAAACTTATGTGTATTGTTTTAATCATATAAAAGATGGCAAAAGTTACTATTACTCGGCAACAATAGAAGAGCTTCAAAAAAACCCGACGCTAAGACAGGCCTATTTAGCTTATGCTAGCAGAAAAGCTAGTTGGAGAGTTTATAAGCTGCAACTGACTGATATGTTGCCAGAGCAATCTCATTTACCTTTGTCGCTACCAGACTCTGTCAATGAAGCCGTGAGAAGGCAAAACCAACCACCAGCACCGAGGTTAATGTCTCGATTAAAAAACCTTTCTTTAATCGCATTACTGACTGACATTACCTCAGATATAGGCGCTAAAGCCTATCACCGGTTAAAGCTCGAACGCAGTTTAGTGTCACAACTTCAAGCCTTTGGCCACCCACGGAATAAACCACCAGAGAATATTGGGCTATATCGATTCAAGTATAAGAATTTTAGACGTGAAACACGTTTTCAATTGAGAACAGAAGTTAACTTAAGGTTAGGTGATGTCGAGTTCCAAGGCGTCACCGAAGACATTTCCCTGCATGGATTAAAAATAGAACTCTATAAATTATACCCAGAGATAAAGCACTCTCGACTACATGTGAGTTTCCCCAAGCTACAGGCAATGACGAAAAACCATATTTTGAAAGATATTCCATATTTTGTTGCCAACGTAAGTAGCGGTAGGAATGTGCTCAATTTATCTTCCATTGAAGAGGATGGAACACCGACTGCTACGGCATTCTTTGAAGAGCTATTCAAGAATAATAGAGACAGGCTTAAAACAGATAGGATCGAAGAAGATGTGCCGGGTATAGGCGAAGCTATGCGAAACATCTATGCCTCTAACTTGCTAAATACACCTATCTTTATAAGAAAAGATGGTATCAACTTTATACCGGATGCCGCCGCTGTACCTAAAAAGCATGACTCATTAAAACCATTGCTCGAATACAAAGCAGCTAACGGTCATGCGAACCTGTATCCACTCTATAGTGCCCCAGGAATTCAGCAAGACTTTATTCGTAACATCCTAAGAAAGTTAAAAACCAACAGCAAACCTATTATGGAAGAGCTTTTTATTGCATTTGATCCAAGCCAAGATGATATAAAATCAGCTATAAAGAGCCAATTCACTGATCAATTCCTCAATTTTGCTGAATGTCGGCAATTCATTACTAAAGCGCTAGGCGCAGGAAAGTTTTATGCTGTCAAAGTGTTCATCGCGCGAACAGGAAGGCCTGATACAGACTTACTGCGTGCCGAGATGAAATACGTGGGTGCATACGCTTCGCATCGAGCCAAAACATTGGAAGAACACTTATGGAGCATTGCAGGCGTAGGCGATATTATTAATATCACCGAAGAAGTGATGACACGTTACGGCTTTCTTCGCGAACATATAGATATCAATCAAAACAAACTCACTGCTCCGACAAAAGTTACAGCTGGACTGCCAACTAAGAAACAAAAAGCGAAAGCGCCTGAACCGAATCTATCTTAAGATGAATAAAGCGACTAATAGGTAGCTTTATTCATCTTGACTGAACATAGACTAGGAAGCTGTAAAGTCTGAGTCGTCCAGCAATGCCAACAAAGCATCTAGACCGGCATAACGTATAGAACAGTCAGCCTGTTGGCGAACCAAAGGTTTAGCATGACAACCAACGCCTAAAGCCGCTTGTTGCATCATAACCAAATCATTCGCACCATCGCCCATCGCGATTGTTTGGTCATCCTCAATACCAAACGCTTTCGCAAGCTTCATGAGCGTTTCAGCTTTGACGTTCGCATCAACTACAGTGCCGACAACTCGACCTGTTAAGTGGTCGTTATCTATCTCCAATGTATTAGAAATAGCAGCATCCAAATTTAGACGATCCTTTAAATAGTCTGCAAAAAAAGTAAAACCACCAGAGGCAATAGCAATTTTCCACCCAGCTTGTTGCAAGGTATTGACTAGATTTTCAACACCGGGCATAAGCGGTAAGCTATCGCACACTTGTTTTAACACATCTACGGATGTCCCTTTTAAACACCCTACCCTTTGCGCCAAGCTCTCCGCAAAATCCAACTTCCCCTGCATAGCCAAAGCCGTCACTTGAGATACTTGTTCTCCAACGCCTGCAAGTTTCGCAATCTCATCGATACATTCCACTTGAATAACAGTACTGTCCATATCCATCACCAACAATCCTGGCTTCGACAGTTTCGGTGCGTTAGCAAGAAGAGCGATGTCGAGATTGAGCAATGTTGCGACACGTTCAATAAGCGCCTTAAATTGCTCAGGTGATGATATCTCTCCATCAATAATCGCAACAAAAGACACGCCATACTCACTCATACGAGGGGACAAATGATTTATAGGTGTCAGGTGGTCAATTGATTGCCACACTCGCCATAATTTTTCGAAGTTAAGGCATTGCCCCAAAATGTGTAACTTGATTGAGCCACAATCGCTCATTTCACATTCACGAAAACCATGCTCTTGATGAGAAAAAACGATGCCTTTTTGAGCCATTACAAAGTCAGACAAATACTGTGCTGAAAGCCACTGAGCCTTAGTCAATTGATGTTGTTGCAAAATATCTTTTTTAATTAATTAGCAGGCTGAATATAGTAACGAATACCGACAATAAATTCAGAATAAATTTGTCGTCAAAGAAAGTAAAAATAGGGCATGATACGATCAGAATGCTGCTCGCTATACAAAGATAAACAGCAAATTGGGTTTGGAGAAGGGTTAATGAAAACAGTGGTAGCTGATAGTCGTTGGAAGGAAGCGTTTTTACTTCTTGCAACTGATGAGGCTAATGAGCTCTATAAAAAATTTGGCTTTAAACAAAGTTCTAAATTAATGGGCTGAGGATAACTAATATTGAGGTTCCTTTATTACTTCATCTTGAGTATTAGCTTAACGATAAGCAAGCCTACTCTTTCTAGTGATACTCCTTTGATGCTCAAGGAAAAAGGCTATATCGAGCCGTTTAAGATGTTTGACAACGTATATTATGTCGGTGACAAATGGGTCTCATCATACTTGATTACCTCTGGCAAAAGCCTGTTACTGGTAGATACGTTGGAATTTCCATATAGCCAATGGATTCCTATCAATATTAAAAAGTTGGGTTTTGCCCCTGATGCTCTGGAGTACCTATTGATCACACATGCACATTCAGATCACGTGGCAGGTGCAGGCTACTTGCAAGGCTTATATGACACAAAGGTAGTGATGGCTAAAGAAGATGTCGAACTTCTAAACAAACAAGCGATAAAAAATGATTTTACTATGCCAGCTATTAACTTCTTTCCAGAAGATAAGGAGTCTCTCAAATTTGGTGATAACGAAATAAGGTTCTATAAAACACCCGGCCATACTGATGGTTGCATGTCTATAGCACTAACCGTCTATGACCAAAATCAACCTGAACAGGCCTTTATAACCTGTGGCAATGGCACTAATTTTAGTGGTATAGAAAGATCGAAAGAATACTTAAGTAGCATCAAAAGAATACGTGATATTTCGGCAACATCACCCCAAGTAACCGTTAACATGCCGACTCATCCACACCTTGGACAACTCTTTACTCGACGCGACCTTATGGAGCAACAACGCAATACGAACCCATTTGTTGATAAGAGTGGTTTCCATCAATTTCTTGATCTGTTAAAAGAAAGGGGGATCAAGAAATTAGAAAATGAACGCTTGTTTGAAATGAAAGTTATCGACTAAGCCGGTCACACGAATACAACACAGAAAGTAAGCAGAACAAGTAAATGAAATTCAGTAAATATCATGCCTTAGGTAACGACTACATTGTCATTGATCCAAAGCACTTGAGTAAAGGCATCTCAAATGAGGCCATCGAAGCCATTTGTAATCGACGTTTTGGTGTCGGTTCTGATGGGATTCTTTATGGTCCAGACAAGAGTGATAGTTGTGATTTCTCCTTGAGGATATTTAACCCTGATTCAAGCGAAGCAGAAAAAAGCGGTAATGGATTACGCATTTTTTCCAGATATTTATGGGATCAATCATTGGTATCCAACAAAGAGTTCTCTATCGAAACAAAAGGGGGAAACGTAAAAGCGACAGTGAGTCATGATGGCCGATCGGTGTCTGTTGGTATGGGGAAAGTTAGGTTCACTCATGAATCAACTGGCGAGCCCAACCCTCAACCTAAAGTAATCAATATCAATGGCAGAGCGTTCACCTATTACTTAGCAAACGTTGGTAATCCTCATTGTGTTATTTTAGTTGATGATATTAATGCGTCTCTTACCAAAGAATACGGTAGCCTTATTGAAAACGACCCTAGGTTCACCAACCGCACCAATGTTCAGTTCGTTAAAATTGTAAACCGCTCGTCAATACAAATTGAAATATGGGAACGAGGCGCTGGATACACCCTTGCGTCCGGTTCAAGCAGCACTGCTGCCGCCTCCGTTGCCCATGCTTTAAGTCATTGTGACTCGGTGATTGATGTCCATATGCCTGGTGGTGTGATTAACATTGAGCTCGATGACCAGTTTTATGGAACAATGACTGGCGCAGTGTGTAAAATTTGTGATGGAGAGATATCAGCCGAGGCGCTGAACCAGATTTAACATAGATTTCATGCTAAAAATCCCTTAGGGTGTCATGCATAGCTTATTAAACAACACAAATGACGCCGTGCTGAATCAACGGAACAATCTCTCAAATAAAAACCTCAATGCCATACCGGCTGAGTTGATGGCACCTAGCGGTTATTCGGTATTCAAGCGCCTTGCTAACCTTGGACTCCTGATTGGAGCTATATTTATCAGCCTTAACTTATGGATCTATAGTGCTCAACAAGACAACAAACTCAGACAAGAACAAGCAGATCAGTTAGGACATAGCCTACTTCAGCAAGCACATACGTTGATATCTTCCTATACCAACAGCTTAGGTAGTGATTCACTCATCAACAAGGAAAATAAAGCGGTAGTCCATGAAGTTGTTAACAATCTACAACAGGACGTGCATGTCCATTCTGCTGCATTGTATGCCCTTGATGGCAAGCTCGTTGCCAAAAGCTCAAACAGCCAAAGCTTACTCAATCTCTACCATAAAAACCCAGAATTTGAGCCATTAGTTTATGTCTCTGAGCTTCATAACAATGATCAGCCAGTGGGTTATCTAAGATTGTTACTCGATGAAGATAAAGTCATGCGCCACCACAACTATTTTCAGGACGCATTGCGCCAGCAAATCCAAATTTTATTTGTCATGGCGCTCGCTCTAGGCTTTATTGTTGCCCGTGCTTTCTATAAGTTTCGCTATCGACATATTGCCCTCAGGGCGGTTAAGAGAGATTAGGAAAGACTCGATAGAAGTTCGAATCTGTTTGTTGGCTAACTTTATCGACCGATACACATTTAAGCTCTGCTAAGTATTGTGCAACCATAGCCACTTTCTCAGGGCTGTTACGTTGCCCTTGAAAACCGCTCAAAGGCATATCAGGCGAATCGGTCTCAAGCAGCAAGTGCTCTAGTCCGATATCTCGAATTGTCTGGCGAGTCTTCACTGCACGTTCATAGGTTATCGTGCCCCCCACCCCTAATAGAAAGCCCATATCAATATAAGATTGTGCTTCTTGTTTACTTCCAGAAAATGCATGAATGACACCGCCTTGGTTAAACTTAGTTGTTTTTAATAGGCGGATAATTTGATTGTGTGACTGTCTGTGATGAACGATAACCGGTAATTTGTATTGTTCAGCTAATATCAGCTGCTTTTCAAAAATGATTTGTTGAAGGGATTCAGAAGGCCCTTGCGGTTGTTTAGCTAAATGGAAATCTAGCCCTATTTCACCAACAGCGACAACTGTGCCCTTATTATCTACCAGCAAGGTTTCTAGTATTCGAAGCGATTGCTCTTCAGAATCTACAATAAAATGTGGATGGACACCTATCGCCAAAATAAGTTCGCTGTACTGTTGGCAGAGCTTAATCTGCTTAGGCCAGCGGTTCGAAGAAACACCAGGTATCAGTATCTTATGAATGTTTTGGTCAATGCAAGACTGAATGACCTGTTCTCGGTCACTGTCAAAATCTTTAAAATCAAGATGACAATGACTATCAATCAAGGCATTAGCCTTTGTATTTCCCAACGTTCATCGTCAGACAATGTGTATTGGAATCGGTCATGTAACCTATGCTCCCCTCCTTGCCAAAATTCAACTTCATGAGGAACGACTCTAAAACCACCCCAAAATTTTGGCACAGGCACCTCGCCTTGCTTAAATTTCTCTTTCGCTTCAAAGAATTTACCTAGCAACATTTGTCTCGTAGAGATAGGGTGACTTTGCTCCGATATAAGTGCAGCGATCTGACTATCTTTTGGGCGAGACACAAAATAAGTCGCGACATCTGAGAAAGGTATTTGAGATGCAATACCGCACACTTTGACTTGTCGTTCCATTGGATGCCAAGGGAAATGCAAAGAAACTTTACTATTCTCACTGATATCTGATGCCTTACGGCTACCTAAATTAGTAAAAAAAACAAAACCAGCTTTATCAACTTTTTTAAGTAAGACAATACGTTGAGAAGGTTGCCCACGGCTATCAACAGTGGCCACAGTCATAGCCGTTGGATCAGACAGCTTTGCATCAAACGCTTGCTGTAGCCAATGCTCAAACTGGACAATAGGGTTTGAATCTAACTCTTCTAATGATAACTCACTCAGTGTGTATTCTCTTCGAACATCAGAAACGTCAGTCATGCACTAGAGCTCCTTATCAATATACCCAAGGCTATGCAAAGCCCTTTCATCATCAGCCCACCCACTTTTTACTTTAACCCAAAGTTCTAAGAAGACTTTATTGTCAAACAACTTCTCCATATCCTTTCTTGCATCACTGCCAATGGTTTTTAGTCGAGCACCCTTACTGCCGATGACCATGCGCTTTTGCGTTTCTCTTTCGACAAGGATAAGGCCATTGATTTGATAGATACCTTTTTCATTCAATGTGAACTGTTCTATCTCAACGGTGACAGAATAAGGTAACTCATCGCCAGTGAAGCGCATGAGCTTTTCACGAATGATTTCCGCAGCCATAAACCGAGATGAACGATCAGTGATGTAGTCTTCTGGAAAGTAGAACTCACACGGTGGCAACGTTTGCTGAACCTTACCTCTTAAAAGATTCACATTGGTACCTTGCTTAGCAGAGATTGGCATGATTTCATCAAACTCATGCTTTTCAGCCAACCATGCTAAATGCGGCAATAACGCATCTTTATCAGCAACGTTATCTGATTTATTCACCAGCAACCAGCAAGGTAAATGGCTCGCCTTAACATTACGCAAAACCAACTCGTCATCTTCTGTCCAATGTGTCCCTTCGACAAGAAATAAGACGAGCTCTACGTCGCCTAAAGAGCTCTTAGCTGCTCGATTCATTAATCGATTAATTGCTCTTTTTTCGTCGACGTGTAGACCTGGCGTATCAACATAGATCGTCTGATGGTTATCTTCGGTATCAATCCCTAAAATTCTATGCCGGGTAGTTTGAGGCTTTCTGGAAGTAATACTTACTTTCTGCCCAAGTAACTCATTCAGTAAGGTTGACTTACCGACATTGGGTCGCCCGACAATAGCCACCATGCCGCAATGTTGCTCTTCATTGGTTTGTTGATTATCTAATGATTCATTCACGTGGTCAGTTTCTCTAAAGCTAAGCGAGCGGCATGTTGTTCTGCTTTACGGCGGCTTTTCCCCTTACCAACAACAACACCCTCCAACTTGGACACAGCGCATTCAACAACAAAGTCCTGATCGTGCGACTTACCAGTAATTTGCGTGACTGTGTAATTCGGTAACGGCATTTTTCGACCTTGCAAGTACTCTTGCAAACGCGTTTTATCATCTTTCGGGTGTTCATTAGGATTCAGCTTTTTAATTCGCTCGTCGAACCAACGCAAAATAAGTGGTTCAACAACCTCAATACCGGATTCCAAATAGACAGCACCAATAATAGCCTCAACGGCATCTGCAAGGATTGAGCTTCGTTTAAATCCGCCACTCTTTAGCTCACCGCTACCTAAAATAAGATACTCACCCAAATCAAACTCTCGGGCAAGATCAGCTAATGTATCCCCTTTCACGATACTGGAGCGTAACCGGGTCAAATTACCTTCAGGAACATTAGGAAATAGCTTGAACAATTGATTAGCGATAACCATACCTAAAACAGCATCGCCTAAGAATTCCAAACGCTCGTTATGTTTGCTACCGGCGCTTCTATGTGTAAGCGCTGTAACCAGATTGTGCTGATGCTTAAATTGATACCCAAGGGTTTTACCCAAACGCACATAGCGTCTAGTATCATCCATATTAATGAATTCCGCCTACGCGGTTGAAGCGAACACCTGTTGGTATCCAACCAGGAACCCAGCTACTTGGCGCCCGATCAAACTCAAAACTAATCCAAATAGCCACCGCTTTACCGACAAGATTATCTTCTGGCACAAATCCCCAGAAACGGCTATCGCCACTGTTATCTCGATTATCACCGATCATAAAGTAATGACCTTCTGGCACTATCCACTCGCCAATCCGAGTACCTGGTTGACGGTAATAGTTGCCCGTACTATCGGGCCGCAAAGGATTGCGTAATATATCGTGATTAACATCACCTAATTGCTCTTCGAAGCGTTCCAATGGTGTAGCACCAAAGAAGAACTCATCACGGTTTAAGAAACTCAGCGGCATGGTTCTTTCAGGCTCACAGGCCGTTTGCTTGGTCACATCACAAGCTGGCTTAATGGTAAATTGCTTATTTCTATATATCACGGTGTCACCCGGCATACCAATAAGGCGCTTAATGAAATCTTGACTGGGATTCGGTGGGTACTTAAACACCACGATATCACCACGCTCTGGGCTACCTAACTCAAGAAACTTTTTACGAGCAACAGGATCGCGTAAGCCGTAACTAAACTTCTCAACTAAAATGAAATCACCAACCAACAACGTTGGTTTCATTGAACCCGATGGGATCTGAAATGGTTCATAGAGAAAAGAGCGAAGTATCAGTACAAAAGCTATGACAGGAAAGATCTGCTGAGCATTGTCTACAATAACAGGCAGAGGTGCTATTTTATTCAGCGTTTCAGGATCAATATCACCTTGTGTACTGGACTGTGCCAGTGCGATTTTCTCTTTACGCTTAGGTGCCCATAGCATTGCATCTGCCAACCAGATTAAGCCAGTTGCTACTGTCAACGCAGTTAAAATAATTGAAAAGTAATTAGCCATTTATTTTCCTACTTTCAAGACTGCAAGGAAGGCGTCTTGCGGCAATTCCACATTCCCTACGCTCTTCATACGTTTTTTACCTTCCTTTTGCTTTTGCAAAAGTTTCTTCTTACGACTAACGTCACCGCCATAACATTTGGCAATAACGTTTTTACGGAGTTGTTTAATCGTACTACGCGCAATAATATGATTGCCAATAGCTGCTTGAATAGCAATATCAAACATCTGTCTAGGGATAAGCTCACGCAACTTATCAACCAATTCCCGGCCTCGGTATTGAGCATTGTCTTTATGTGTTATCACAGCAAGTGCATCAACACGCTCAGTATTGACAAGGATATCTAATCGAACCATGTCAGCCACTTGGAAACGCTTAAAGTTATAATCCAAAGAAGCAAAACCGCGACTCGTTGACTTCAACCTGTCAAAGAAGTCCATCACAACTTCTGCCATAGGCAGGTCGTACGTAACAGCCACTTGTTTACCATGATAGGTCATATTAGTTTGTACGCCACGTTTATCGATACACAAAGTAATAACATTACCCAAAAACTCTTGCGGCACCAAAATATGAGCTTCAACAATAGGCTCGCGAATCTCTTCTATTTTATTAACAGGCGGCAAGTTTGAAGGGTTGTCGACAGTCAACACATCACCATCGGTTGTTTTTACTTGATACACCACTGTAGGCGCCGTAGTAATCAAGTCTAAATCATACTCACGCTCCAAACGCTCTTGTATGATTTCCATATGCAACATGCCTAAGAAACCAATACGGAACCCAAATCCAAGCGCACTAGAACTTTCAGGCTCGAAGAACAAAGAAGCATCATTGAGACTTAACTTAGCCAACGCATCTCGGAAATCTTCATAGTCATCAGAACTAATAGGGAAAAGCCCGGCATAGACTTGTGGCTTCACCTTTTTAAACCCTGGCAATACTTCTGTTGCGGGATTCTTCGACAGAGTAATAGTGTCCCCTACAGGAGCCCCTTGAATATCTTTAATACCTGCGATAATAAAGCCTACTTCACCCGATTTAAGTGCTTCTACCTTTGTTGCTTTAGGCGTAAAAATACCGACTTGATCAACCTGATGTACTTGACCATTAGACATCATCTGAATTTTGTCACCAGCTTTCAGCTGCCCATCTTTCACTCTTACCAAAGAGATAACACCTTGATAATTGTCAAACCATGAGTCGACAATCAACGCTTTTAGAGGCGCGTCTAACACGCCTTCTGGCGGTGGGATTTGGTTAACGATAACTTCCAAAACATCTTGAATACCGATACCTGTTTTAGCAGAACAACGAACCGCATCAATTGCGTCAATGCCAACAATGTCTTCTATCTCTTCTGCTACACGGTCAGGTTCAGCTTGTGGTAAGTCAATCTTATTCAGTATGGGTACAACTTCTAAATCCATCTCTATCGCTGTATAACAGTTAGCTAATGTCTGCGCTTCGACCCCCTGCCCTGCATCAACGACCAATAACGCCCCTTCGCAAGCAGCTAAAGAACGCGATACCTCATAACTAAAATCGACATGTCCTGGCGTATCGATAAAATTCAACTGATAGGTTTCGCCATCTTTTGCCGTGTAATTAAGTGTGACACTTTGTGCTTTGATGGTAATACCACGTTCTCTTTCGAGATCCATAGAGTCTAAAACCTGAGCAGCCATTTCACGCGCAGTTAACCCCCCACAGTCCTGAATGAGGCGGTCAGACAAGGTTGATTTGCCATGGTCAATATGTGCAATAATTGAAAAATTACGTATGTGCTTATGCTGCATAGTTCGTTCTGATATCTACTTCTG
>CAZXIN010000024.1:0-78709 GCA_964640795.1 uncultured Pseudoalteromonadaceae bacterium
CGGTTCCTTAGCAGGGAACTGGTTTCAGCCACTCACCCACCTCTCCGGAACACTAAAATCAAACAAATTAAGATATCAGATGACTATCAAGTGAAAGCAGCGATGTCTCAAAATGTGGGCGGAAGTTTACTGATTAGCTATAGGAAGTCAAACACTTTTTCTCAACAAACTTAGCGTATGGCGAGTTTTTAAGCAACATGAGCAAATCTATAAGAATGGAGCGCACAAATTGACGATAAATAACAAAACTAGAAGAGAGGTTTCAGCCTTGAACGATGATAAAACAAAGTTCAAGGCCTTAGATTTATAACCACCAACCTAAAGAGGAATAATGGCAAAATGATAAATCTAATAACTAATCATCATCTGCTGCATTCGCAGCCTGTTGATGAGCAGCAAGTTGGATATTCTTTTCAGCCTGAATACGCATGTAAATTTCTTCACGATGCACAGAGACCTCTTTCGGTGCGTTAACACCAATCCTAACTTGATTACCTTTTACACCTAGTACAGTGACAGTTACATCGTCACCAACCATCAACGTTTCACCAACGCGGCGAGTTAATATAAGCATCTACTTACTCCATTTCCGTTAATCCAAAAGCATCCAATATTAAATTTAGCATAACTTAACCAACTACTAATAAATTACACTCTCAATCACTCCCTGTTTCTAGTGTCACTTTAAAAACTGACTGAGCGAAGAGTTATAAACGCTCTTCTAACCAAGCTGTCACAGATGCTAAAGCAGCATCTAAGTGCTCTGGGTTCGTTCCACCGGCTTGAGCCATATCAGGCCTTCCACCACCTTTGCCGCCGACTTGTTGGGCCACAAAGTTTACTAATTCACCTGCTTTCACCTTACCGACTAAGTCTTTCGTTACACCTGCGATAAGGTTCACTTTCTTTTCTTGTGGTAGCCCAAGTATTAAAATACCTGAACCCAGTTGATTCTTAAGATCATCCATCATCACACGTAAATCTTTTGCATCAACATCTTGCAGCTTAGCGCAAAGTACCTTCACACCATTAATGTCGGTGCTACTTGCTAATAAATCGCTGCCAGCCTGACTTGCCAATTTCTTCTTAGCTTGGTCAAGCTGCTTTTCAAGAGCTTTGTTTTGCTCCTGCAATTGAACAACTTTATCACCAACACTCTGCTGATCTGTTTTTAATAGACCTGCTAATTGCTCAAAATCATTCGACTGTTGTTGAACCCAAAGTATAGCCGTATTGCCAGTAATTGCTTCAATTCGCCTAACGCCTGATGCAATGCCACTTTCCGCAACAATTTTAAATAACCCTATGTCACCTGTCTGTTTAATATGTGTTCCGCCACACAGTTCAACGGAAAAACTTCCCATAGAAACAACCCGTACTTTTTCATCATACTTTTCACCAAACAAAGCCATCGCACCTGACGATTTAGCTTCATCTAGATCCATAAGCTGGGTCACTAACTCACGGTTCTCGCGAATCTCTTGATTAACCAGTCGCTCTATTGTCAACAGCTGCTCTGATGAAACCCCTTCATAGTGAGAGAAATCAAACCTAAGCCGCTGTGCATCAACTAATGAGCCTTTTTGTGTCACGTGCTCACCTAGTACATGTCGCAATGCAGCATGCATCAGGTGAGTAGCACTGTGATTCAGCTTTATAGCTTCTCGCCTTGCTACATCAATCTCGGCATTGACTGAATCACCGACAGCTATTGCCGTGCGAGCAACACCACGATGAGCTATCGCCTCGCCAAGTTTAATAGTGTCTGAAACCTCAAACTCACCTGACGCTAGTTTCAAAATACCAGTATCACCTATTTGACCACCGGACTCCGCATAAAAGGGAGTAGAACCTAGTATGACAATACCTTCATCGCCGTTATTCAAAAGTTTAGTAGGCTCCGCACCTTTAAACAATTCAACAATAGTCGTATTACCTTGAGACTCTTCATAGCCTGTAAATTCAGATTCACTGTTAGAACTCAATTGATCATTATAATCAGTACCGAACTGACTCGATTTTTGCGCCCTTTCACGCTGCTGTTGCATGCATTGATCAAACCCATCTTGATCGATAGATACATCTTTCTCACGGGCAACATCGGCGGTAAGATCTGCTGGGAAACCATAAGTATCGTATAGCTTAAATACCACATCACCAGAAATAACGTCACCTTTCAAATTATCTAACGTATCATTCAGAATCTGCATACCACGTGTCAACGTCCGGGAAAATTGTTCTTCTTCTACTTTTAATACTTTCTCTACTGAAACTTGCTGGCTTTTTAACTCTGGATAAGCATCACCCATTTGCTCAATAAGTGCCGCATAAAGTTTGTAGAAAAATACATCGTTTGCGCCCAACTTATAACCATGACGGACAGCACGTCTGATAATTCGGCGAAGAACATAGCCGCGCCCTTCATTAGACGGCATAACACCATCGCAGATCAAAAACCCACAAGAGCGGATATGATCAGCAATAACACGCAGCGATTTGTCTGCAAGATCATTAGCACCGACAACTTTTGCGGTAGCCTTGATCAAATTTTGGAAAATATCGATTTCGTAATTACTGTGCACATCTTGCATAATCGCTGAGATACGCTCTAGCCCCATCCCAGTATCGATTGAAGGCTTAGGAAGTGGCCGCATTTCACCGTCAGCTTGACGATTAAACTGCATGAAAACCAAGTTCCATATTTCAATGAAACGATCACCATCTTCTTCTGGCGTTCCAGGACGGCCTCCCCAAATATGCTCACCATGATCATAGAAAATTTCAGAACAAGGCCCACAAGGTCCTGTGTCTCCCATAGACCAGAAGTTGTCAGATGTACTTATCTTGATAATTTTATCTTCAGCTAGACCGATATCCTTGTGCCATATATCAAAGGCTTCATCATCTGTGTGGTAAATAGTGACTAACAGTTTTTCGACTGGCAGTTTGAGTTCTTGCGTTAAAAAGCCCCATGCAAACTTAATAGCATCGGCTTTAAAGTAATCACCAAAACTAAAGTTACCAAGCATTTCAAAAAACGTATGGTGCCGAGCCGTGTATCCGACGTTCTCTAAATCATTATGTTTCCCACCAGCCCTTACACAACGTTGCGACGAGACAGCTCTAGAATAATGACGCTTTTCAGCGCCCAAAAAGACATCTTTAAATTGATTCATTCCTGCATTCGTGAACAACAGTGTTGGGTCATTAGCAGGAACTAGTGAAGAACTAGCCACCGATTGATGGTTGTTTTTAGCGAAGTACTCAATAAAAGCGCTACGAATCTCAGCAGTCGATTTAGTCATTTATGGCTCTAACAGTTTGGAATATTGGGTGTAAATAGAAAGGGAAATCCCTTTATTAGGAAGTATTTACCTATACCGTATAATTTTGCAGCGGATTGATTGTCATTTAGGCATAGAAAAGGCTGTGTGATTTAGTTACCTAAATGAACAGGCCCTGATGCAAGTACAAATAACAAACAGACGCTGTTTTACAGACAAAGACACTACACTGTATAGGTAAACACGCCCTTCGGTGCGCAAGATAACATGATTTATCTATCTATAACAACGCAGACAGAACAATCATAAAGCGCCTTAAGCATCTTCATCTTGCTCATTAAAAAAACAATCAACCGCATAGCGAATTTCATCCTGAGAAAAACCCCGATTTCTCGCAGAGGTTTTCATTTTCTGCATTCTTTTCCAATCATCTTTCATCAAGCCAGACTGTTTAGAGTATTTTTTTGATATCCAGCATTTCGCAATATCAAACCAATCTTGAGGCTCCTCAGCAAACGCAGCATCAATCGCGTCATCGCTCAATTGATGTTGCTTAAGCTCCTGTCTAACCCAATACTCGCCATAGCCTTTGTAAGCGCGATCCCGAATTCGAGATTCCGCAAAGCGGCTATCACTTTGAATGTTGGATCGCTTGAACTTACCAATCGCCTGATCAATCTCTGCAGATTCATAACCTTTTTGTAGCAGTTTATTAACCAGCTCATATTCGCTATGCTCTCTGCGCGATAAAAAGCGAGTTATAACGCCGTTAATATTTTCGAGTTCCTTAGACAAAACTAACGCCTATTGTTCTTTGGTGTATTAAATTAGGATATTGACATTATGTCACTCAAATTTGAGTTTGTGAGCAGTATTGAACAAATTAACGCTGAGCAATGGAATAAAATGAACACTACCCGTTACCCTTTTATTCAACATGCTTTTATTTATGCGTTAGAACAAAGTGGCAGTGCAACAGATGAGAGCGGCTGGAAACCCCACCATTTAATTGTGAGAGATGCCGATGAACTGGTCGCTGTCGTTCCCCTCTTTTTAAAAAACCATAGCTACGGTGAATATGTCTTTGATTGGGCTTGGGCCGATGCATATCAGAGACACGGGCTCAACTATTACCCTAAATTACTGAATGCTATTCCTTTTACACCAGTGACGGGGCCACGAATTTTAATCAACAAAGAACATGACAATAACACGCTTGAAAAACAGGTCATTGAGCAGCTCATTGATGAAGCCCAAAAGTTAGGGATATCATCTATACATGCATTATTCAACGAAGAAAAAGTGAGCAAAGCACTGACTAGTGACACTTTCATGCAAAGACGCTCCGTTCAGTTTCAATGGTTTAATCGAAACTATACTGACTTCGATCACTTCTTGGCCTCTTTTGCCTCACGGAAACGTAAGAACGTTAAGAAAGAACGAAAAAAGGTATTTGATAATGATGTGACAATCTCTCGCCTAGTAGGTTCTGAGATAACAACCTCAGACATGAATACGTTTTACCATTGTTACCAGCAAACCTACTTAAAAAGAAGCGGCCACGGAGGTTATCTTACGCGAACATTCTTTAACATGCTGCTAGCCTCTATGCCTGACAACTTGATGTTGGTTATTGCCGAAAAGCAAGGAGTGAAAATAGCAGCAGCACTCTACCTGAAAGATGATTCAACACTGTATGGACGATATTGGGGTGCATTGGACGATGTTGATGGTTTACATTTCGAATGCTGCTATTACCAAGGGATTGAGTTCTGCATTCAAAACAAACTCAAAAGTTTTAATCCTGGTACACAAGGTGAACACAAAATCATGCGAGGGTTTGAGCCGATATTTTGTTACTCCAATCACTGGATAGCACATCCTGACTTCAAACGGGCCATCCACCAATTCCTTATCGATGAGCATACACATATCTCCGCTTACAAAACCCAAGCTGAGACCTACTTACCCTTTAAAGTATCTTCAAACGCCGAACAATGACAGGCTTTGGGGGGTGTTCATACAAGCTATTTTTAGTCTGTCAGCACAGCCGGCTTAAATCAGGCATGTCGTCTATGGTTCAGTAATTCACAGAAAAGCGTTTAACGAGGAAACGAAAGCGTTGCCTTAGCCCCTTTCCTATCGATTTTATTGCGCAGACTAAGGTCTCCGCCATGATTTAGGGCGATTTGCCTACTTAAGGTCAGCCCTATGCCGCTTCCATGTTTCTTTGTTGTATAAAATGGTACAAACAAATTGTCTTCATTATTGATCCCCGAGCCATTATCAGACACTTCAATACTGATGCGATCTGCATCGATTAACCAATTCACCTCGATGCATGACTGGTTAGCGGTGAGCGCAAAATTAGCTTCCTGAGCATTTTTAAATAGATTCACAAAGACTTGTTGTAACTGCTCAGCATCGGCAAAAACCTCAATGTTTGAATCCGGTATGGTAAAGTCACTTTTATCAAATAACTGGCCTATCGATTGGACAAACGGACGCAATGCGAAAAGGCTTTTTGTCGGTAACGGCAGTCGAGTTAGCTTTTGATAGTCCTGAATAAAATGATTTAATGAATGTGCTCTTTCTGTAATGACAGATAACCCCTCGACCAAATTTCGTTGGGTTGGCTCTGACAAAACTTCACTCGGGTCTTCCGTTTTTATAGCTTGGGTCAGCGTCTCGCTTATCGACGCTATTGGCGCTAGAGAGTTATTAATTTCATGACTGAGCACTCTCAACAAACGCTGCCACGCCAGGCGCTCTTCATCTCTCAATAAGTGTTGAATGTCTGTAATAAAAACCAATCGATGTTGTTCACCCATTTCAAAGTAAGTGTCAGTACGAACATAAACTTTGCGTTTATCATCATCAATTTCAAATTCAACAACCTTGTCCAATGATTGGTTAATGGCTTCTTGCAAACCCAACGCTTTTACAGGCCAGCCTTGTAATTCTTCAAAGCGCCTTTTGAATAACCTTTCCGCTGCTGGATTCATCAAAGTCAGGTGGTCGTTTTGATCAACGGCAATGACTGCCACATCAATTTGGTCGGTTATTTTGGTGAGAAGGATTTGTTTTTCTCGCGTGATAAGGCTTTGCTGTGCAAGCCGTTCCGCTAACTTATTAAGTAAATCATTAAAATCACTTAATGCACCATCAATATTCTTGTTGTTGGCACGTAATCCGTAATCTCCAGAAGTCATGGCTTCGACTAAATTAGTCGATGTTCTCAGTTGAAATATGACTTGTTGGCGAATAGCGAAAGCGCCATAGGAAACCGCCACACTCATCATAAAAATAAGCAAGATTTTTAGATAAATAGACAGTTCTGCATTAAAAATAAACACCACACTGATCAATAGAGGTAAAGCGGCGCTAATCAAGGCGATATGCACTAACCTGTCCTCGAAAGCTATTTGGGTATGTTTGAGTTTCTCTCGCATGAACGCATGACTACATTTTAGAGCTGAGCCAGAGCACTATGACTCAAGTAATTGGTATTTTTCAAGACGACGGTAATAAGCACTGCGACTTAAACCTAATGAATCTGCTGTTTTCAAGGGATTGCTATTATAAGTTTCCAATCTCTGTTGAATAACCTGTTTTTCAATCTCGTCCAGCGTAGCATTATTCCATTGTCTTTGACTGTTATCTGTTGCAACCTTTTTTATGTTTGGTAAAGCTAAGTCTGACAGCTGTACGACATTATCAGTGCGTAAGAACAAAGCACGCTCGATAATATGACTCAGTTCGCGAATATTACCGGGCCAATCATAAGCTTCCAATGCTGTTGCAGCCTCTTCATCAATAACACCCGCTTCAACCCGGTACTTGCTAGCAAAGCTCTGTAAAAAATGACGTGATAGCGGCAATATATCTTCTTTCCTTTCCCTTAAAGCCGGTATATGAAGCGTGACAGTGTTCAGTCGATAGAGTAAATCTTGCCTGAATTCATTATTGCTCAATATGCTCTCAATATTGGCATTCGTGGCTGAAATAAACCGCACGTCAACCTGTTGCGTTTTACTACTTCCTACTTTTTCAAACTGTCGTTCTTCAAGCACACGTAACAACTTCGCTTGTTGACTTAATGATATATTGGCTATTTCGTCAAGAAAGATTGTGCCAGATTCAGCTAACTCAAAACGCCCTATTCGACTGTCTTTTGCATCGGTAAAAGCGCCCTTAACATGCCCAAACATTTCGCTTTCAAATAACGTTTCAGAAATGGCCCCCATATTGACACCAATGAACGCCTCATTGTGACGTGTCGAGTGTTGATGAATATACTCGGCAAACATACTCTTACCTGTCCCATTCTCGCCAGTAAGCAATATACTCATATCACTTTGAGCAAGCTTTTCTAATTGAACTAACAGAGACTGCATAACCTTTGAATGAGCAACGAATGAATAGGCCGGCTCCTGTATTTGCGTTTTTAACAACGCGTTTTCTTGCGCGAGCTTTGAGCCTCTAAGGCTCATATCGTGCATATTTATTTGTGTGCGCAATATATGCAGTAGATGTTCGTTACTCCACGGCTTTTGCACAAAATCTGAAGCGCCTAATTTCATGGCATCTACCGCTATTTCAACACTGCTATAGCCGGTCATTACAATGATAGGTAAGAGTTCATTGACCTGTTTCATCTTTTCGATTAGAGCCAAACCTTCTTTCCCTGACGTCGTGTCAGCCTGATAATTCAAATCAATCAGAGCAGCACAAAAATCTCTTAACTTAACTTGTTCAATCAAGGCTTCAGGTGTTGTCACAGCGACAACCGCAAAACCTTGTGATTCAAGTAACATTTTTAAAGCGGTAATAACACTCGCATCATCATCCGCAATGAGAACCGTATTCGACATGACTATCCTTCATTTACCTCATGATACTATATCAATTATGATGCAACGCATCGCTTGGTTCCATCTGAACCACCTTACGAGTTGGCACATAGGTAGCAAACAAAACAGTCAAAATAATCACTATGGGCATGCCAAACATGCCTAACCAATACCCCCAATTATTGAACACCATAGTTTGAGACATAAAACTTAACAACCATAGCGCGATGGCAATACCTATAGAAAGCCCCACCAGCAGTTGCCAACTCGCTTGCTTCATAAATAACTGCATAATACGACTGTCCGTAGAGCCTAAAGCACGGCGAACGCCAATTTCCTGAGTACGCTGCTGGATGCTATTCGTTGCGACCGCATAGATACCAGAAGCAGCTAAAAAAGCAGCCACTATACCGCACAATAAAAAGATTTTACTGACAGCCGATATCAGCAGTATTGGCCGTTCAATCAGTGCATCGTATGACTGCATATGAAATACTCCTACATCAGAATTCACCTGATTAACAGCGTCTAATAAAGCCTGTTTAGCTTGGCTTTCACTACCAATATAATGAACCGCTGCCATAACGTTAGTCATTCCCCAGTTTTCCATAACATTGTATGCATTGTAGGATGCGCTTGAGTAATCCATGGTCGTGCCATGAAATGTGTCAGAAACCACACCAATAATAGTCAGCCAGTCTCTTTCAAAGTCTCGGAACACCTGCCGTATACGTTTGCCTACCGCATCGCCTTCGGGGAAGAATGCTTCAGCGATAGATTCATTAATGATAATCGTCCCAGCATCTTCCTCAATATCTCTGAGATCAAAATCCCTACCAGCAACGATTCGCATACCCAACGCATCCCAAGAATCACGCGACACGGCTTCATTATTAGCGTAAGGGTTTTCGTTATAGACTGGTGCTTCTTGACCTTCTATCTCAAAATGACTGGTTCCTCCTCCAGTGCCAGGTAGCGAGGACATATAAACGGTGTTACGAATATCATCACGACTTTCTAATACAGCTTTTAAATCATAGAAAAACTTAGAACGCGCCAAACGATCCTGATACTCAAATTCAGTATCTCGCCTTATTTTATAACTATTAGGTGGCAATTGTAGTTGGGCCGTTAGACGGCTCTCGGTCTTGACACCGTAATCTGCGTTTCCTGCGGCGTAGGCAGATGCCAACAAAATAGTCGCCATAATAAGCACAACAGCAGACAGCAAAATTTCGGATACAACTAAAACCTTAGTTGTTTTAGCCGCTCGCTTACCCATAGCCCCCCTTGTTCCATCACGCAAAACAGCATTAAAATCACTATTCAGCGAACGCCACGCTGGTATAAACCCCGTCACAAGAATCATGATGACGATAGAAACCAGCAGAATGATTAAGGCATCAGAACCAAGGCTAAGCGACCACCAGAATGGTTTCAACTTATCTACCTCGTAGATAGTGTTAAAGACTTGATTGGTAACATCTAGCCCCCAGCCTGCTAACAAAATGGCAATAAAACCACCCAGCACGCATATAAAGACGCTTTCCAATAGCATTTGTAGTATCAGCCTTTTTCTAGGCACACCTAGCGCAACCCGGATAGCAACTTCTTTAACGCGCTCATTCACTCGTGCCAGCAAAAGATTGCCGACATTAATACAGGCCAGTATCAATATCAGTATCACGGTAACCAATAAGGCGATAAACATGCCGTAATACTGCGTTATATTGGCTTTTTTAAAGGGCTCAATCGATAAATATTGTCCGTTATCCCGTATCAACCCTCTGTAATCTTCAGGCAAAACCTGACTCAACTCAGTGCTTTTGTTATCTAAAGCGACTTTAGCTTGGCGTAAGCTGACACCGTCGGCTAACTTTGCATAAGCATACATATACTCCTGAACTCGTTCTGTAGGCGAAACCATGACTTGCGGGAATGGTTGCCATATCTGAGCAATAGCGGGGAAAGCAAAACCTTCTGGCATGACCCCTACAACACGCGCGGGATCAGAGCCATCTACAGGGACTATTTTGCCAATAACATTGGGGTCGCCGTTAAAATAGCTTTGCCACATGTCATAACCAAGTACTAGGACCTGCTCTGCACCGTCATTGTGATCACTCGGTTCTAACCCTCGCCCTAGTAGCGGTTGAACACCGACAAAATCAAATAAGTTCCATGAGGTATAAGTTGAATTAAATTTACGAATCCCTTCACCAGCCCCACCAACAAAGGTTATTCCCTCCAGATAAAACCCCATGTCCTTAAACAAAGATTTATCTTGCTGCAAATTGTACAGGTCAAATGCATTAGCCTCACTTCGTTGTAAGTGTGTATGGTCATACAGAGCTTCTACTGCATAAATAGGCTCCTCATCCTCAAAGCTTAGCGGAGCGAAGAGTAAACTATTCAATAGTGAGAAAGCATAAAGTGTTAAACCCAATCCTATTGCCACAATGCAGACCGTTAACACAGTAAAGCTTGGTTTTTTACTGAGTAATCGTGCTGAGTATTTTATATCGAGTGTTAAAGACATCATGACTCTCCTTAAACAGCTATTAATGGTGCTTTTTCTGTTGCACGGTCAGATACAATTTTCCCATCAAAAACTTCAATCGTTCTTTGTGCTCTAGCAGCAGACTTAGGGTCGTGAGTCACCATACAAATGGTGGCACCTCGCTCATGTAACTTGTCTAACAAAGCCATAACCGACTGAGCATTTTTAGAATCTAAATTACCTGTTGGCTCATCGGCCAAGATGATAGAAGGATTGCCTGAGATTGCCCTTGCAACAGCCACTCTTTGTTGTTGGCCGCCTGAAAGTTGGGAAGGAAAATGATTGGCACGATGCAGCATATCGACTTTTTCCAACGCTTGATTAACCATCTTTCGCCGTTGTTCTTTGCTAATATCGTCGCGATAGGTCAGCGGTAGCTCAATATTTTCAGCCACCGACATATCACTGATCAAGTTAAATGCTTGAAAAACAAAACCAATTTCTTTATTACGTATACTAGCGCGTTCATCTCGATTTAATGTCATCGCATCATGCCCAGCTAGTTGATAAACACCAGATGTTGATGTATCGAGTAAACCTAGCAAAGATAATAGTGTCGATTTACCGCACCCTGATGGCCCAGTAATCGACAGATATTCACCCTTTTGAATATTTAGGTTAATATCACTAAGAGCATGTGTTTCAACATCATCGCTATAGAAGACTTTTTTAATACCTTCTAATTTCACCAATTGGGATTCGTGGTTATTCTTATTCGCACTTTCCATCACTACACTTCCTCTGCTAGTTAATTCTTATCTGCTGATGCGCTTCCCAAGAGGAAACATCGGACACGATGATCTCCTGTCCTAACGCTAGGCCATGTTTAATTTCTATATAGGTATTCGACGATTGGCCAAAACTTACTGGCCGTTTACTGGCTAAATCACTCTTTTCATCAACCAGATAAATGAAGGACTCACCTGAACTTTTGGCAAACATGGGGCGTTTTACATATAGGGTGTCGGGGATCCGGACGATTTCAATCATCCCTTCAACAGTCAACTCTGGCCGAGCTTCTTTTGGAGGAGCCCCAACCAGCTCTACATCTACCTGCACAATACCGTTGTTAACAGCTGGATCAATGCGTTGAACCAGCCCTTCTACTTTACTTGTGCGTGTGTCTATCGTCACATATTGACCCACGGCAACGTCCTGAATACGGTTCTCAGGAATACGCAACGACGCTATAAATTCATCACGCTTAGCAAGGCGAGCTAAGTTGGTTCCGACACTCACCTGCTGACCAACTTCTAATGTCATGGATTGAATAACAGCGTCAATACTGGCTCTGACATGCAAACTTTGCACTTGCTCTTCAGTTCTTTCCAGTATTTTACGCATGCGATTTAAGCGGGCTTGATTGGCCAGTAACTGTGCTTCTGCATTTTCTTTTTGCTTTTCTAAGCGCTTGATTTCCAGTTCCAAACGTTCTTTATTCTGCTCAACCTCAATCTTGCTTGTCTCATGATCAATTTGAGAGACCGCATTAACACCTTGTTTTAGCAAACTTTCTTGTGCATTAAGCGTCAGTAAAGACCGTTCATAGTTTAGCTTTTCATCAATAACAGCTGCTTCTCTATCTAGCACTTCAGACTCTAACGAAACACGCAGTGCAGTGGTTTGAGCTTCCATTTCGTCCAGCTCCCAACGACGCTCTTCAAGCTGTTGTACTAATGCCGAGTTAGACAGCTGCATAATGAGATCACCTTGTTTAACAACCGCCCCCGCTTTGGCGTGTAGACGTTCTACCTTACCCTCGACATGAGTCGTTAACCAACGGACATCTTTGGGTGATAAAACCCCTGCCCCTCGCACACTAACAGCCAATTCACCACGTTTTACCTTGTCCGTTAATAACAGATCACTGTCAACAACATGAGTACCATCTGAGTGAGCGGCAAACCAATATACTGAAGCAGGCACGACCAAAAACAGGCTAACGAAAGCAAGTACTTTTCTTATCGGGGGCGCTGATTTTTTTTTCCTAACAATATCCATCACAATCCTGATATCAAGCAGAGTAACAACTCTTTCGATTTTCAATTTAAGTTAAAGGCTGTTAATCATTATCAAATTACATGCCAGATAAAATAACTATAAAAAACAAACAGATAAAAATATGCATGGCGTTTTTTCAGGGCAGGATCTCGAAATCGAGACGAGCTAATACAACCAAATCCCATAAATGGGATTTGGTATTTTGACGACGAATTATTTTAAAGACGTTATTTTTTAATGAGGAGGCAGAATCGCTCCGTCAGACGTGCTTAGCCAGCATTGGTATTATCTAAAAAGGTGCTAGCCTGTTCATGCTCTTTCACACCATAAGCTTTTGATTTACTAACAATCCAGACGTATTGCTTCTTCGCTAACGCTTGTTGCTTTGACTCTTCATATAAATTCCCCAATTTACTGCGTAATTTATATTCTTGCCCAGTATCTCTATCAGTCGCTTTAGCCAAACCTAATTCGAGTGCATCGGTAATATCTTTGAGGGACTTACCTTGCGCTTTATAAAGATCTGACAACACGCTGTACGTACTAATATCTCCGGGATCTAGTGCTAATGATTTAGTGAGGTGCTCTTCCGCTAAATTGTAGTTTGGCTCATCACCGCGCATGGATTGTCGCGCCAACTGCACTTCACGCTTTGCTTCCATTTGAGCTTCAGACCAGCCTTCAAGTTCAGCCATAGGTTTAAGCACTATCCATTTATCTTGGTCTCTTAACTCATTGAGCATCAATACGTTGTCGCCTAATCGTAGAACGGGTGATTTCCCCTTAACCAGTTCATCAACAGTTGACATACCTTGCCCACCTGTAGGACTAACTTGTGGTAAGCGATAGTGATTGGGAATGGTATGGGCCGCGTTTAAAGAAACCGCACTGGCTTGCTCCTCATCACCAATCACAATATCAACTTGACCGATCTGAGCTAATTCTTCATCACTAACTTTTCGGCTGTCGCCCAAATGAAGAATGCGCTTCCCACCGAACTCGATAATCCAGACAGTATTAACAGGCAAAAAGCCGCGTTGACGTATCACCTCGGCAAAACCATGTTCAGTTGCTACCCCTCTGACTTTTATCGAACCAACTTGATGCGTACCGGGTTCAGTGTAAACAGCACTGCCTTCAAAGTAATAGCTGGCATCATGATCGAAATGAGGGTGCGTAATCAAAACAGCATCTGCTTTGATCCCTTTAGGATAGTTATACCCCATCCAAATACGGCTGTTAAAAGGATCAATAACGACAGCAGATCCATCTTCAGCAACAAAACGAAACGACGCATGACCGATGTATTCAATTCTGTCACCTTTGTTTGATAATGCTGCGTGCACTGTTGAAAACCCAACAGCATGAAGCAAAACGAATAAAACAGTCACCAATTTCATAAACAACCTCTATTTTCTGTCAGCCTAAGAACATCTACTAAACCTATCGTACATTACGTATTTAGAGTTATCACCTACTTTTAAAGCATCATTTTACATACTGTTCATTAGCGACAATGGTTAGAGGGTGATACCCGGGTTTGGCCTGCTCAAAAGCCTTACGACCCATTTCTTTACCCTCAGGTGTTTTAGACAAAGCCGCATATAGAGGACGTACCAACTTATTCCGTCCAATGGTGACAAGGTAGTCATGCAAACGTCCGAACGCTGGCTCGTACCAATTATTAATACTAATCAACAACCAACTATGTGCAATTTCGTTATTGGTGCTTTTGGTTAAACCAAAAGCACCATCTAACTCAGCGAGTTGTTCTTGGGTTAGCTCTTCTGGAAGGTTACTCAAGAAGTATTTCCATTGATGAAAAACCCAACCACTGGTGTCAATATCAGCCGCTTTAACTTCACCACGAACCCAGTTATTCAGTGCGTTATCAATCAGAATAAAAGCACCTGACTGGGCGATTGGTGCACCGTCAGGAACGCCAGGTTCAAAGACCCACTGCTTAATGCGAGAAGAAGACAGAACGTCACTATGTTCAGCAACAAGCTTTTCTTCCAAATACGCTAAAAATTGGTCCGTCGTAATACTCTGAAACGCGAAGTCATTGAAGTAGCCCAATAGAAAAGCATCAAAACTTTCGCGTCCCACTTTTTGCTCAAGTTCACGCAGAAATAAGGCACCTTTTTCGTAAGGGATGTTAGAAAATACGTCATCAGCATTGCGACCACGTAAATCAATAGCTAACAATTGATCATTGGCAGGTAACGATTCAATATCCGCTTGCAGATCTTCAAGCCCAAGTACAGACTCCATATTGAAACGGTCTTCACCGTACACAAATTCCATGATGCGATACGTTAAATAGGTTGTGAAACCTTCATTCAACCATAGGTCTCGCCACGTTGCGTTCGTAATCGTATTGCCTGACCACGAATGCGCAAGCTCATGTGCAATCAGTGCAACCAAGCTCTTGTCACCCGATATAACCGTCGGTGTGATAAATGACAAACGGGGGTTTTCCATGCCGCCAAAAGGAAATGACGGAGGCAAAATAAGCAAGTCATAACGATCCCAACTGTACTTGCCATAACGCTTCTCTGTTTCTATTAACATAGACTCTGTATCTTCAAATTCTTTCGCTGATGCTTCTAATAGCAAAGGCTCAGCATAAACCCCCGTGCGTTCTCCCATGGGTTTAAAAGCCAAATCCCCAACAGCTAGAGCAATGAGGTAAGACGGGATTGGTTGAGGCATATCGAATTCATATACACCGTCACGTTCAGTATCAGGATCATTCGACGCGCTCATTACCGCCAACAATTCCTCTGGTGTACGTATAGTCGCCGTATATGTCACTCTCACTTTAGGTGAGTCTTGCAGAGGAATAAAACTGCGAGCGTGTATAGCTTGTGCTTGCGTAAATAAAAACGGGTGCTGCTTACCTGCAGTTTGTGCTGGCGTTAACCATTGAACGCCAGACGCCTGTGGTGAAGTCTGGTATTCAATACGCACTTTGTCGCTACCTGCGGGTAAGACTATCGACAATTCTGCTCCTAAGTTTTCATCGGTATCGGCTAAAGCATAATCCACGGCTTCACCTTCGACGGTAATCTTATTAATTTTTATATCGCGCGTATCTAGCTTTAAAGTATTTGCTTCAGCTTGTTGGCGTTCTAACGTTAAATCGACATGTCCGCTCAACTGCTTGCTGTCGAAATCAACCGTTAAATCAAGATCCAAATGTTTGACGGTTATCTCATCAGGGTTACCGTATGAATGGTAATCATGGTTAAAATCAAAATCATCCGTTGCTTGTTCCGTTTTGACAAATTCGGTCGACTCAACGCTTGCGCTAGTTTCAGCCTCTTCTGGTGCTTTACCGCAAGCAAATAACAGTAACGAAAGTCCAGATATGTATGCTATTCGATTCAATGTCATTGAATTTTCCTTTGTTATTTTTTTCGCCAAACCAATAAGAAATTATTGGCCGGCATACTAACACGTTCTTCTAAAACTAAGTTCTTATCAGCAACCCAAGATTCAAGCTCTGATATATCGCGAATTCCCCCACAACCTTCTCTAGCGAGATGAGCATCAAACGACTCATTACCCTCGCTGGTATATTCGCCGTCAACATTAAATGGTCCGTATAAACAGAAAACACCACCTGCGGGAAGGTTTTCTGCAACCGATGTCATCATCAACTGAGTGACTTCTGGTTGCATAATGTGTGCAGTGTTGGCAGAAAAAACAGCATCGACTCCAGATAGCGGCCACTCACTCTCACCGACCTTATAAAATAATGGGCCATGAATATTGGTAGATGGGAAATCACTTATCCAGGCTTTTATGGTGTCATGATTCTCTTGCATGTCTGCCGTAACCCAGACTAAGTGTGCTAACTGCGGTGCAAAATGGATGGCATGTTGCCCTGTGCCGGACCCAATCTCAAAGACCTTTTTCGAATTCGAAAAACGGACTTTAAGGGCAGTTAAAATGGCTTCTTTATTGTTCTCTGTGGCTTGACAGAAGCGCTTATCCATAGGTTCTAGTTCCTAGTCAGATGATAATTCGGAGGGGTTAACTTCTTTTTTCAAAACAAGTATCTGGTGTACCAAATGGCCAATACCAAATAGCAGTGGGCTGACAAATAAATACAGATCGACCCAATACAATCCAAGATAAAGTACTTCACTGTCAGACAGGGCGCCAATAACAACAACAGCAATCAATGTTAAAACACCAAGCCCTAAACATACGACTTTAGCTTTGGTTGTTATTCGTTGAATATTCCATGCAATAGCTGTCATGCCAATATAGCCAGCAATACCACCAATACCAATCAATAAAAGCCCAATAGTAATAGACCAATGCACGTCAATAATATTGATTAGTCCAGCGTATAGCCCATAGGTAGCAATAACCACCAATACCGACGCGGGAGTCCAAGCAAAAATAGTGGTTAAACCATTCAATAGTGTGCGAATAAACACTAATACAACCTCATACTCGGTTTATGTAAGTGAAGCTAATATAGCAAAGTGGGTGTATCAATTGCATAGCTTCGGTGATTTGAAGTATTCATTCCACATAAACATCGTGGAGTTAGCCTGTAACGTAAAGAACCATTGCCAATATCCTAATGAAAGGGGTAATTAATAGCACCAAAACGAACGTTAGCCAAAAGGCGTATAGTAAGAAACGTAAGTCTGTGTTTGACTGAAGCCCGTTAGTTTAAGTACATAAGGCTTCTTAACCGTTACTGGTTACTTCAGAAAGAACCATCATAAAGGGTTCGTAAGGTAGCATTTAAAATGAATGACAACACCATGTCTCAATCTTTAGCAAAATTGAGTATTCTGTAGCAGTAGAACCAAACACTTAAATAGTTTCGATATTTACATTAAATTTTCGCAAGTATACCTTTTCAAAATCATTAACTTGCACTAATTTTGAGTTAAGAAAGTATCCGTTAACTCAACACACAATTTTTTGGAGAATACCATTGGCAACATCAGAAAGTGATAAAAAATACCGTCTTGTTACACGTAGCGATTTTGACGGATTAGTGTGTGCTGTTCTTTTGAAAGAACTTAATTTGATTGATGATATTAAGTTCGTTCACCCTAAAGATATGCAGGATGGTATTGTTGAAATCACCGATAATGATATTACAACTAACTTACCTTACGTTCCTGGTTGTTTTATTGCGTTTGATCATCACCTAAGCGAAGTCACTCGTAGCGGTGAAACTCAGGAAAAGAATCATATCATTGACCCTAAAGCGCCTTCTGCTGCTCGAGTTGTTTATGATTACTACGGAGGCGATGATAAATTTCCATCGGAGTGGTTCGATATGATGGAAGCCGTTGATAAGGCTGATGCCGCTCAGTTTAGTAAAGAAGAAATACTAAACCCTGAGGGTTGGGTTTTACTCAACTATCTCATGGATAGTCGCACAGGACTTGGTCGCTTTAGAGATTTCCGCATTTCAAACTATCAGTTAATGATGGAGCTAATCGACTATTGTCGTAACCACACTATCGAAGAGATCATCGCATTACCTGATATCCAAGAACGCGTTGTTTTGTACAAAGAGCATGCTGATAAGTTCAAAAGTCAACTCACCGAATGTTCAACTGTCTACAGCAATCTTGTGGTGCTTGATTTACGCGACCAAGAAACTATATATGCAGGCAACCGATTTATGATTTATGCGCTCTTTCCTGAGTGTAATATATCGATTCATGTTTTATGGGGTTTGAAACAGCAAAATACCGTTTTTGCTATAGGTAAATCTATTCTCGACAGAAGTTCAAAAACTAACGTGGGTGAACTCTGTTTACAGTATGGCGGTGGTGGGCACCAAGCTGCTGGTACATGCCAAGTTGCCAATGACAAAATGCAAGACACTCATGATGCCTTAGTAAAACAAATCAACGCTGACGGTTGAAAAACCATTTATTAAGCCCCGTTTTAGGGGCTTTTACCCCAAATAAGGCTATGAAAAACACAAAGCACTGCAATACTCCTCAATAAACTAGCCGTAATCAAAACACATAAAACATTTCATCAATAACATTAGACATGCGCCGTTTAAATGCCAAATAACCTCAGGTTTGTATAAGCCGAACCATCCAATGCATTGATTTAAAGAGATTTAATCTATTCTCTTATACAAACCTGAGATTAAATAGACACTCGCCTAGCATGACATCTGTGAACAAATAGATTCCACAGCGCTACTGCCCATCACTATATCTATCAAACTGCTAAAAACTTATTTACAAGCTTCAAAATAGATCATAATCTAAATAACAATTATTATCATTTAGATTAGAATTAAAATTTAAAGGAAAGCTTGTGAAAAAGAGTCAATTAGTGGTGAGTTTAGCGGCAGCGCTGTTGTTAGGTGCTTGTGACGGCGACGATGGAGCAGCAGGACCTGCCGGGGCGGCAGGAAGTGATGGCGCTGCTGGCCAGAACGGTGCAAGCAATCTTGTGACTCGTGAAGATGTCGTCACAACCAACGCTAATATTGCATTTGCCGCTTATACGGATTCCTTGATAACAGCTATCGATTTACGCAATTCGCTAGCTGACTTTGTTACCTCTCCATCGGAGCAAACCTTAGCCAATGCTCGTACAGCATGGCTCGCATCTAGAGAGCCCTACGGTCAAACGGAAGTGTATCGTTTTAGAGTTGGTCCGATCGATGCGCTACTTCCAGATGGTACTATCGGCGAAGAAGGTGACGGACCTGAGGGACGCATCAATGCATGGCCCTTAGGGGAAGCGATCATCGATTATGTTGCACCTGTCGTTGATGGCGACTCTGGCCCTGAAAGCCCCGCCAATACATTGGGCGACAATATCATTGCTAATGTTGCTGAATTTCCTACCATCACAGTGGATACGTTAGCTGACTCTTTCGAATTCGGCGAAGACGAACGTAACGTCACTAGCGGATATCATGCCATTGAATTCTTACTTTGGGGACAGGATCTAAATTTAGATCAAACCGGAGCTGGTCCTCGTGATGCATCTGGTGGGCAACGCCCTGCTTCAGATTACTTCACCACGGCAAATGGCAACACCAACGCCTGCACATCTGGGCCTGACGACGTGCCTGAACAAATTTGCCAAAGACGCATAGACTACCTAATGGCAGCCGCAGACTTGCTGATCGACGATCTCACAGCAGTTGCTAATGCATGGGAACCAGGTGTCGGCGCGCACTACACGGCTTTTGTTGACGGTGGTGATACGTCTTTAGCACGTATTCTTGAAGGCATGGGCCGTTTAGGTTTTGGCGAGCTGGCCGGTGAGCGAATCAATATTGCCTTAACAACCGATTCCCAAGAAGACGAACATTCTTGCTTTAGTGATAACACGCATCGAGACATCGTTTTAAACGCCAGAGGCATTCAAAACAGTTACCTAGCCTCTTATACCCGTGTCGACGGTGAAGTTGTAGAAGGCGCTTCTATTGAAGATTTGCTTGTCGTTGAAGGTTTTCCGGAGCTTGCCAACGAATTGCGCGCATCATTGGAAGCAACCATGGCTGCAACCTCAGTTATCGATGCTAGGGCAAGAACAGGCACGCCTTTCGATCAACTCATTCAAGAAAGTGTTCAGCAACCTAATATCGTCGCTGTTATTCAATCCTTAGTTAACCAAACAGATGATATTGAACAGGCAATCGAGGCGCTTGGCGTCACTACCAATGACTTAAGGCAAGACACCGAAGAAGAGATCAACGGCGGTGGCTAACCCTTACTTCTCATAACAAAAGGGACTTAAGTCCCTTTTGTTCGTTGTATATGTATCTTGAGTTTATTAACTATGTTTTCAAAAAGACCTGAATTTATCTTACTTGGCTTTCTGCTTTTAACGCTTAATGCTTGTGGCGGAGGCTCCTCTGATGGCGGATCCCAATCAATAGATCCTCCTGTTACGCCAACACCTCCAAGCCCACCAGCTCAACCAACAACCGACCATAGCGGATTAACGCCGTTAAGTGCAGAAGCACCTGAACCTGGTGAATCACAATCTGGTGGTGCTGCGACCGTTCAGCGAGATGATGAAGACGCTTTTAGTTTTCGACCCGATGCTGTTGCACAAGACTTCCGTTTAGATGCCAATTTTACGCAAGGTAATTTCATCTTCCGCAGTGCACATGAAGATTTCGGTCCACTTTTAAATACCAGTAGCTGTCAGGGTTGTCACCTTAACGATGGTCGAGGTGTTTTACCCAATTCACCTGATGATCCATTTACCAGCACCTTGGTGAAAATCGGTGTTACCAGCGGAGCTCCTGACCCGGTTTACGGTGATCAAATTCAAACATTTTCAGAACAAAGTTTTAGCACATCTGATGTGACATCTGGCTTACCTGTATTCGATGGTTCTCTCAATGGTGACGAGTTGTTTGGCGAAGCTTTTACTTCTATTGAATTTGAAGCAGTTAATGGCACTTACGCTGATGGCACAACCTATGAGCTTCGTCGGCCTATATACCGTTTTCGTGATTTAAGCTTCGGTCCTTTTGCTGACGATATCCAATTCTCAACACGCGTGTCTCCTCAGGTTTTCGGTAGTGGATTATTGGAAGCTATTCCTCAAGAAAACATAATGAATCTGGTCGATGAAGAAGATGCTAATGGCGATGGCATATCAGGTCGCCCTTCTATAGTAGAAGATTTCACAACTGGCGAGACATTGTTAGGGCGATTCAGCTATAAAGCGCAAAGTGCCAGCGTCCTACAGCAAACAATCGCAGCCTATCGAGGAGATATCGGGATAACCAGCAGGTTTTTACCCGAAGAAAATTGTACAGACGCTCAAATTGCCTGCCAAAACGCAGCGCTGAGAGAAAATCAAGTAGGTGATGATGTTGATATTACTGACAGAGAACTAGCACTCGTTGAGTTTTATACGCGCACTTTGGCTGTTCCTGTTCGCCGTGGGTTTGACACCAATACAAACACATTCGAAGAAAATATTGTGCAAGGTCGACGCCTATTCTTTGAATCGGGTTGTGTCGGATGCCATACGCCACGCCACGTTACAGGCGAACTAGCAGGTAGTACATTAGGTGAAGTGACTATTACAGGCCTTGATCCTGAAGCCGAACCAATAGAAGTCTTATCAAACCAAACAATCTACCCTTATACCGACTTACTCGTTCACGATATGGGTGGGAGCTGCAGTATTACGCGCGAAACTGACGCAGGCTTATCTTGTGAAGCCGGGTCAGAATGCCTTTATGTTCAGCGTTGCGAAGGACTGGCTGATGATCTCATACAAGGTGACGTTAGTGGTTCTGAATGGAAGACACCGGCACTTTGGGGATTAGGTTTAGTACAAGTGGTCAATGCTAACGCCACATTTTTACATGATGGTAGAGCCCGCACCATTGAAGAAGCTGTGCTATGGCACGGCGGTGAAGCGCAAAACGCCCGTGATCAATTTACTCGTCTGGACTCACAAGACCGGCAACTACTGTTGGCTTTTCTGGAGTCACTGTAAGTTGCATCCGTTACTCATTTTTTTTGTTTGTATTGCGTTATTTGGTTTATCAGCTTGTAAGAAGACTGATGTACCAGAACTTAGCAATAATGAAAACTTCCCTGGAGGAGAGATGACCGCAAAGTTCCTCTCTGACCGGAGCTATGTATATCCTGGCGAAGGGACATCCAAGCAGGAGCAGTTAAACTTCTGGACAGGATTCTCATTATTTAGAGATCCTTGGGTTGTTGCTCCTAGTTCCACAAAAGATCGTGATGGGCTAGGACCTTTATTTAATACACGTTCCTGTATCAGCTGCCATCAGGACGGAGGCAAACTCACCAGGGTAAACACCCAATCCAGTGAGTTATCAGGCTTACTGATCCGCCTTGGACCTTTAGCCCCCTCCTCCCCTCAAGTCGATCCGCACTATGGTGGGCAAATTCAAACGAAATCTATCGCTAAATATGCTGACGCTATGAAGCCAGAAGCGACAGTATCGATAGGCTACCAAATAAAGGAAGGTGAATTTGCAGACGGTCAAACTTACTACCTCAACTCACCAACCTACCGACTCAATGATCTCGCTTATGGACCGATTAATGAAGGGATTGGTCTATCACCAAGGTTTGCGCCTATTGTCTATGGTGCAGGCCTGTTAGATGCAATATCGGAAGAAGATTTACTGGCACAGGAGGATATTGACGACCAAAATAATGACGGGATCTCAGCCAAATATAACCGCGTCCCTGATATTACAACAAGCAAGATCCGATTAGGACGATTTGGACATAAAGCACTCCACCCGACACTAAAACAACAAGTTGCAGCGGCCTTTCACGGTGATATTGGTATAACCAGTAGCCTATTCACACAAGAATCCTGTACTCACGTTCAGATCGAATGCCAACAACTCTCTACAAATGGTGGTCACGATTCGTATGAAATCCCAGACAAGCTATTGTCATTAGTTGTGCAGTTTAACCAATGGCTCGCTGTTCCACGTGCCAGAAATCTGAGTAACCAAGTTGTTCAAAAAGGACGTTCAATTTTTTACCAAATTGGTTGCGAAAGCTGTCACACAGCCACTTACCGAACATCTGAATCATATCCTGTTAAAAGTTTGTCCGGGCAAACAATCTGGCCTTATACCGACTTAGCTCTGCACAACATGGGGCCTGAACTCGCTGACGGCGTCAACGAATATGACGCCAAAGGTTCAGAGTGGCGTACACCACCACTATGGGGTTTGGGGCTACAACAAAAATTCCGTGCAGAACAGCGCTTTCTGCATGACGGACGCGCCAGCTCATTCTCTGAAGCGATCTTATGGCACGGTGGAGAAGCACAAAAAAGTAAAAATCAATTTATTCAATTAACACGAGACGACCGAAAAGCATTACTCGCTTTCTTGGGGTCTATTTAGGAAAGTCTATGTTTAAAATAAGAAATATCTCAAAAAAATACAGCACGAAACACCTCTTACTCCCAAGTGTTTTGTGCCTTGCTTTAAGTGCCTGCGGTGGCGGAGGTGGTGACTCTTCCGCAGCGCAAACACCGGCGCCAACAACGCCAGAGACTCCAGCACCACCAACAGCACCCGATTCACGCACGCCCGAAGTTGAAAGTGCATTAGGTGTCTACCTAGTCGACTTAGCAGATAACGTCATCATACCTGGCTATCAAAACCTTTTTCAGAGCGCAGAGTCGTTAGTGTCAGCTAGTAATACGTTTTGTTCTATCAATACACCGAGCCGTGATGATTTGACTGTTTATCAGCAGAGTTGGAGAGAGTTTAACCAGCAATGGCAAACTATTCAGTTTGTCAGAGTCGGACCTATTACCGACGACAACAGGGAATTCAGGATCCAATTCTTCCCCGATAATAATGATGCTGTCAATCGTGGTGTAAGCAACCTACTGCTCGAACAGCAAGTGGTTACCGCAGAACTTGTTGCCATGCAAAACGTGGGTGGTCAAGGTATCCCTGCCCTAGAGTTACTGCTCTTCTCAGAAGAACCAGATGCCTCAATACTTAGCGCTGCTGACAGAGCAAAGCGTTGTGAAGTTTCTCAAGCCATTGCGAATAACTTACTCAACATGAGTACTGATCTGAATCAAGCATGGCAAACGTCAGGTGATAATTTTAGAGAACAATTCATCGGTGGAACAGGTGTATTTACCTCAGTGAGAGACGCTGTGGAGGAAATTACGACGAATTGGATTCAACAACTTGAGATAGTCAAAGACGAAAAAGTCCTTTTTCCATTGGGAACAAACGCACCAGGATTACCAGAAATAGTCGAGCATGTGTTAAGTGACGAATCACTTAGTAGTATCAGCACTAACCTTCAAGCCTTCAGTGCAATATACACAGCCGGGGAAGGTCAGGGTTTTGATGACATTCTTATCATGCAACTTGAACAAGACACTATTGCTCAGCAGGTTACCGATGCAATTGATGCCAATATCGCGACCATTGACGCCATACAGAACCAATTTGATAGTTTCCCTGCAGCATTGAGTAATGAGGCAGGTCGAACAGCGCTAAACGATTTAATTGAAGACATTAGAGTATTGAGGGATGTGCTCTCAACAGGCTTCGTTCAAGCGCTTGACATTAATATTGGCTTCAACTCAAACGACGGCGACTAGAGGATAGAGATGATGAATTCGAACATCTCAAGTCAGTTTAATAGACGGACATTTTTGTCAGGTAGCTTGGCTTGTTTGGGCCTGACAGCGCTTTCGGGTTGTCAGCTCCCTTCAAAGCAGCAATGGCTAGTGAGCGCTTGTAGTAATAAAGCCGGTGAATACTTTGCCGCAGCAGTCAATGCCACAGGTGATATTGTCAGCCGAGTTGCCCTGCCCTCTCGAGGCCACGACTCCTTAGCTATGCCTCATAAACCGGGGCACGCCTTGGTGTTCGCCAGACGACCAGACAATTTCGCCATGGAAATCAACTTTACTACAGGCCAAGTCGTCAACACCATTAAAAGTGAACGAGATAGTCATTTCTTTGGTCACGGTGCTTTGTCGACAGATGGAAACTACCTTTTCACAACAGAAAACCGCTTTGACAAAGGGCATGGAATGATTGTTGTGAGAGAAACCGAACGCTATCAAGTCGTTGATCGGTTTCATTCTGGCGGTATAGGCCCTCATGAGTTGGCTTTAATGCCAGATGGAAAAACACTGGTTATTGCCAATGGCGGCATTCTTACTCACCCAGATAGGCCTCGTCTAAAGCTAAACATTCCTTCAATGAAGCCAAATTTAGCGTATATGGATACAGTCAGTGGCAAAGTTTTGTCTTACTTTGAACCACCAAATCACCAACAAAGCCTGAGACATCTAACAGTACGAAAAGATGGGAAAGTCTACGTTGGGGTGCAATATCAAGGTAATAAAGGCCATATCGTTCCTCTCATTTATGCACATCATGGTCAGGATCAGCTCATGGCGTTTTCTGCCACACAACAGCAGTGGCGCAACATGAATCAGTACACAGCGAGTTTGCTTGCCGAAGAGCAAATGCTTGCTGTCAGTTGCCCACGGGGAGGATACATAACGTTTTGGCATGCCGACGATCATCATTGTATTACGCAAACTCCCTTTAATGACGTGGCAGGTTTAAGCAACGTCGACGGCAAAATGATGGCGTCGAGCGGCAGTGGGACAACACGAAAATACTATTGGGCAACACGCCCCAGTCCGGCGTGGACCCCGCATATCGATGAAAGTGACATCAGATTCGACAATCACATGACAACTATCGAAGCCGTATAAAAATAACCCGTGGTGCGCCTCACACAGAAAGGGTCACCGAAGACTGATGGAAAGCAAATGAAAATATCTACCTTAGCCCATGCCGTAACGGTGGCTTTGTTCAGTATCTATACTTATAACGCGAGTGCTGATGAACGCGATGAAAATGACGCTGATGATTATGAACTAGAAACCGTCACCATATACGGTAGTGTTGAAAATGCTCAAAACGCTGCCGGATCCGCACACTTTATTGGACCAGAAGAACTCGATAAGTTTAAATATACTGATATACAACGTGTGCTTCGAGAAGTACCTGGCGTATCGATTCAAATAGAAGATGGATTCGGGCTTAGACCGAATATCAGTATTCGTGGCGTCGCAACCGAGCGTAGCGATCGTATTACCTTACTTGAAGATAACGTGCTCGTCGCACCGGCACCTTATGCCGCGCCTGCGGCTTACTATTTCCCAACAGTGGGACGAATAAACTCAATTGAAGTAGTCAAAGGTCCCTCTGCCATAACGCAAGGCCCATATACCATTGGTGGGGCACTTAACTTAATTTCAACGCCAATTCCAAGCTCACAGGAAGGGTTGGTCTTATACGAAAGAGGTCAAGACAATCTAGGCAGGCTACATGCCACTTATGGAAACCGACAAGACAATGGATTAGGCTATTTAATCGAAATTCATGATTGGAAGTCAGACGGCTTTCAAACCATTGATAGGAGCGACACAGATACAGGCTTAGACGTAAGAGATTATACCCTCAAAGTGGGTTTCGCACCTGAAGGCTCTAAACACAGTGTTGAACTCAAGTGGCAATTTAATAGACAAGATTCGAACCAAAGTTATCTTGGGCTAACAGACCAAGACTTTAGAGAAGATGCTGATAGGCGTTATGGCTTGTCTGCGCTAGACAATATAACCACGCAACACCAACAAGTTATTTTACGTTATGGTTACGAATTCAGTAACGACCTAACATTTGACGCCACCCTCTATAACAATAACTTTGATAGAAATTGGTTTAAGACAGAAGGCATTGATCTCAATGGTAGCCCCAACGCCCAAGCATTTAGTCGCATTAGTTGGTTTAACTATATCCAAACGGTTAATGAAGGCGGCACATTCAGAGGCTTTACTAACGAACAACTCAGAGGGATTTTAGACGGCACAGTCGACACTGCACAAGGTGCCATACAGATCCGTGCTAACGCTCGCGAATACTACTCAAGGGGCATTCAGTTTGGACTAGACTGGCAGACTCAATGGGGTAACACTTATCACGAAATTGAAGTTGGTTTAAGACTTCATGAAGATCAAGTTGACAGATTACAACGCAACAGTACTTATCAACAAGTGGATGGGCAATTGATACTCAGCGATCTGGGTGAACAAGGTAATGCTGGCAATCAGATACAAGATGCCGAAGCACTTGCTTTTCACGTCTATGATCGCATCGCCTACGGGAATTGGGTATTCACTCCCGGGTTCAGAGTAGAAATTATTGATCAATCCCGTACCCAGTTTAATGGTGGTGAGAATCGTGTTGTTGATAATAGTAGAGAGAATGACACTGACGTCTTTTTACCGGGCATTGGTGCGTTGTATCAGGTTAACGACAATCTCACCTTAGTGTCAGGTGTACATAAGGGTTTTAGTGCACCAACAAATTCTCCGGGTGTACGCGAAGAAGAAGCCGTCAACTATGAGCTTGGATTTCGCTACAATAGTGATGTATTCAACGCTGAAATCATCGGGTTCGTCAGCGATTACGACAACCTCTTGGGTGTTTGTACAGCATCATCGGGTACGGATTGTGAAATTGGTGATGCCTTTAATGGCGATGCAGCATTTGTTCAAGGGTTGGAAGTGCTTTTGGGTGTGGATTTAGGCAGCATTGGTCATGCGGTTATCCCACTCAAAGTCAGTTATACCTACACCGATGCTGAATTTGACTCCAATATTGCCAATACGGACTTTTTTGGTAACGTGAGTGAAGGTGACCCAATCCCCTATATCCCAACAAGTCAGGGGAAAATCTCAATAGGTTTAGAAAGCACTCGTTGGTCAACCTATCTTAATCTCTCTTATATCGACGAGGTCTGTGTACGTGCATCTTGTGGCTTATTCGAGCGAACTGATGAGAGTTTAACCGTCGATTGGTCAATCAATTACGATGTCAGTAATTCGCTTTCTGTCTTTGGCCGTATTGAAAATTTAACTGATCAGGAAGACATTTTAGGCCGTCAACCCTACGGTGCTCGCCCTAATAAAGATCGGACCGCTTCAATCGGTGCACGTTATACCTTTTAGTTCTAGGTTCCGATACCATGCCTAGAGTGTCTTGCTCTAAGCGCTGGTATCGGAAAACACATTAGCTAATGCCAACCTAAGGACTGATTACTCACTGTATTTAAGAATCCCCATTAATTCCGTGTAGTAATGCCGCGCCAATTCATCACTATTAAATCGTTTTGACATTTCATCTTGAAGTGTTCTCAATTTACGCATGACAAAGAAACACTGAAATTCAATTTCTCCGAGCTTCAACTCATATTCTTCAATATCAAACCCATCCTGCTCATCAATAGGCTCTGACAAGCTATTGAGCCAATCCATTTGTACATGATCCAACAGACCTGAAGTGACAATAGCCCTATTCAATTCACTCAAGAGCGTATAAGGCTTAAAATCATTCTGTTCTTTTAGCTCGACGTTATGTAAATCAAGGATTTGTGTAATCACCTTAAACCATTCATTAAGGTGCTTGTACTTGTCTTTCAAGCGATTAACGGTAGGTAAATACTCCTCTGCCTTGTACTTAGACTTCCACGGAAGCTCAATCTGCTTTAATAATCTCAGAGCAGCTTTTCTAATACTTTCGGAATGCGCAGAAGTTGGTACTTGAATAACATCATAAACAGCATTCCAGCTATGCCCCCCTTTCTGCACCAACTGTTCGTAATGGGATCCGAGCGTGTCTGCCATCGACAAAATTTGTCCCTCCAGACAAAGCTTTTCTTCAACTTTCCCAAATGGGTCGCCAAAGCCGTCTGCCCTTTCGTGATGCTCTAGGACAGCACGAGAGATATACTTAGGTAAATGAGGCACTCTGTCTGCAAAATGCTTAGCAATAGCAATATGCCCTTGCATCATTCTCCATTCCTCAAAGGAATAAACTCCCTCTTTCAATACCAAGTCTGGAGGCAGGTGCAATAGCCCAATATCTGACACTACATTTGCAATCAATATGTTATCCCTCTCTTCTTGATTTAAATCGAGCTGTCGGCTGAGTCCTAGCGACAATAAAGAGCAAAGCAGTGTTCGGTCATAAACACTGGGGAGTTGGGTCGACAATACTGTCAACTTTTGAAGTATTAAAGGATAACGACAGAGTGAATAGCATGCTGACTTTACGTCTTCCAGTAATTGATTACAAAGCGGCAAATCAGACAAACTGAGTGAAGATACCTTTCTGCTATATGCCTCAATTAAAATCCCTTCGTTTAGTCCACCTTTTATCCATACGCTATTTTCGATCGGTTTAGCCAGGTTATGTTTAGCGATTATTTGAGCAACACGTTGAGTGACTTTTAACCTCTTAGAAGCTACAAGCTGCCCATCAGTGTTGTAAACATCTTCAGACAAGACAACGTTATTTGATTGGCCGTTGTCGTTATACTTACTAAGGTGGTTGGCGTAGTAACTGTCGTTTACTTGGTTGTGCACATTGGCTCCATTTAACCTTGCCATACAAATCCGAACACTGATTCTGGCGATTAAAGGTGACTGACAATAAAATGGTTAATTATATAGCCATAATGTTATAGACAAAAAATGGCACTTTGTCTAATGACAATAATTTTCTCATTTACTTTCAAATAGTTAGCTATTCTCTATGATAATAATGGTCGCGGCGTTGTTCTGGAGAGCACCGAGTAGGTCGTGCAAAAGGTGTATTTTGTGTTTTCAAACGATTAAACAGACTGACAAATAGTGTGGTTAGTGTTAGCTTGATCATCAACGGCAACGCCTGTCGAAAAATTTTACACAAAGAAAATCAAGCAATCATAAACCTTTGTTTTAGTTAAACTTTAATTTTGGCCCGTTTTATGCTTAATTCTAAGTTAACGCTGTATTATCGCTAGTAGGGGATAAATATTTTATGATGTCTATGAAAAAACTTGTTAAAGCTTCAATTGTTACAAGCGCTTGCTGCCTTGCTTTTAACACCCCAATAGCGTCAGCTATCATTATCACTAAGACCAATGATGTCGAGCTATTAGCGAATACTTTGATAGTGCCCAACACAGGGATCACACTTGTCGATTTTTCTTTAACTGGAAGTATTTTTGAACCTCGTGAAGATGCTTATGTATTTAATAACCATAGTCATGTTAACGACAAAGAAGAATTAGCAGCGAATACTAAGGCTTCCAATAGCCAAGACAAACAAAACAGTATTGGCTCAGATGAATCATCCGAAAAGCTTGATGACAGCAACGCCGAAGAAGAGGCTGATGTTGCTTCTAACAGTTTGACTGAGGAAGGCGTTGAATCAGAAACGCCCTTAGAACAAAGTCAGCCAACAGATACATTCGACGAAATAGCCACTCCCAATAACGGTAACAGCTCGGTATCATCAATAAGTTATTCCACTACGCCATCAGGAGCTTACACTCAAACAGGTGTTTTCAGTGAAAGTAGTGGCATTTTTGGTTTACCTAACACGAGTGGTGTAGCATTTAGAGCAGGTGGTTTTGGTGTAGTTAGTACAGCCAATGAGACAACAAGCGAATCAACAACTACTGCTACTACCGTCACTACCGAGACAACCTCAACATCATCTACAAATGAAGCTCAAAGTATTGTCACCGGCGAAACAACTCGTGTAGATAGCGTTCAAGCCGATTTGACATTTGATGCAAATGAAGATGTGTACGGTATCTCATTTGTCGGCGTCTCTGTAAACGACAACTCGAATACAACACCTATCGATAGTGTGTCTGTTATCATTAATGGTCAGCGAGTTGAAGGCATTACAGAAACCCCTCCTGTCGACAATCCAATATTACCTAACGATGAAGATACGCCTTCAGTTGTTAGATTTGATATTCCTGTAGAGCCAGGGAGCGTAGGCAATAGGTTAACTATTGTTGTTGAAAGTCAGAGTAATAATGAAGAATCCCCTGAGACCATCCTGCTCAGTAGTGCAGAAGTTGCTGGACTAGGCGAGACTGAATTTACACCTGTACTGCCCGACCCTAATAATCCGACTAATGAAGATGGTGATTTCGTGATCGTACTACCAGAGGTAGAAGCTTTCGAGACAATCTTTATTGATCCAGAGATTGCAACAGGCTATACCTTTACAGTAGAGAGTAATGATCCAAACAATCCTGATCCTGTATTATTTGCAAGCGTCACTGCGCCTTCTCCTGCGATTGTTAACGATCCTGATGGCTTTATCTTGGAGTATTCAGTAGTTGATGGAACGACAGGCGAAGTCACTGAAGTGAGTCGTGTTCTTGCCCCGTCAGAATTTTTTACATTCCCAGTGCCTGTCGAGACGTTTTCAATAACAGGTATTGATCCTAGTTTAGGGCTTGATCCTAACCAATCAGGCTTATTCGTTACCGGTGTTGGATTTGACTCAAATGCGCCAGCAGATACATTGTCTGTTATTCAAAGTCCGATTATCCAATTTATAGCAGATCATACGGATGTTTCTGAACCTGATAGCTTGGCCCTCATCGCGCTATCTATGTTTGGAATATTGGTTTATCGTAGAAAAACATTACGTAAGTAAGAATCTTTCATAAGTACCAAGCCTAAAACGTTCACCTGTTTTAGGCTTTTTACTATCTGTTCATTGATTATGAAATCAATCTCAGCAAATGCACAATCCTTTCACCCTCTCCTTTTCTATAAATCAAAGAAAGGCAATTGCAAACTCCATCTATGATGGCTTATACCAGTGCTTATTCACGGGTAATACGTCTAGTACTTTCCAGATAGGATGATCAGCTTTTTGAGGTGACACTCTAAAAAAACCAACCCACTGATTGCTCTCTTCACTAACCTTGAATGTAACTCTTAGGTGTAACGATTGACTTGATTGCGTAACAAAAGGCTCGGTCCATCCAATGACGCCATCATAAGATAAAAAATCAGATGTAGAGTTATCACTCAACCAAATTTTACTGTCCACCTCAGCCTCCAATGTGTTTTCACTGACAACAGATTGGAGCCCATAATAGTAGGCCTTGAGAGCTTGCTCTAACTGCTTTGTTGTCGGTATATCCTTCCCTTCAATAGCCCATATAAAGCCATAAGACAAAAACTCTTCACTTTTGTCATTAAACATACCAGGTGAAAAAAGCAACTCAAGCTTCCCTCGATACCCTAAGCTCGGAGCAAAATCCAAAGGAAAGTTAATGACTTCAGAACGCCATTTTTCGGGAACATATTCAAAATAGGCTAAGTCATTATTTTCCTGTGCATATAAGCTTATGAACATAGTGTTAAAGCTTAGAATGACAAAGATCGTCAATATCCAGAGTCTTGCTAACATATCTTATCCCTCACTTTTAAAGCTACATAACGTCATTAGATTGAATTTAAGCTACCAAGCTTTTGCCCAAAGTAGCATAGCAAAATACATAATGACTAACTTTAAAAGCATGCTCACTGTATTGAGCATGTAGAGTTCCGCATATCAGACAAACAGAGTGTTAGTGTCGAAAAACTTTACACTGGTTGTCCAGACATTTTCCTAACATTATGTTTCTAATAGTAATTTAATCTTGGCGTATTTTTTGCCTTATCAGCGAACAAATAAAAACCACTTTCTCACATAAATATACAAGGATAAACACGGATGAATGTTAGAAATGCTATAAAGGCTTCATTAGTTTCAGGGGTAATCGCTGCATCATTGGGTGTACCTTTAGCCTCAGCGATTGTCATTACTACACCAGCAGACAACGACGAACAACTGGCGGCTCTGCTTGCAGAAACATTAATTATCCCGAATACAGGTGTTACCGTTCGAAGCTCTTCACTCTCAGGTGGGTTTGCAACCTTCTTTGATGATGGCGGGATTTTATTAGAAAACGAAGGTGAAGGTTCTGAATTGGTCAATATGCCTTCAGAAGTGAACGGCCCCATCGAGATAGAGGGTTCTCAAGCCGGTATATTTACTAATGACAATGGTATTTATGGGCTACCAAGTGCTGGTGGTATTGTCTTTAGTACAGGTAATGTTTTTGATTATCAAGAAGGCCCTAATACAGTTGATGATAGAACAGGCTCAGTCGGAACAAATGCTTCTACAGAGCAGAATGCTATTTTAAGTGAAATAACAGGCCAACAGGCACATTTCGACCCAGTCCAGTTAGACATTACGTTCGATGTTGATGAGAACACAGACACGATATCTTTTATTGCCGCTTTCGGTTCGGAAGAGTTTCCAGAGTTTGTAGATAGTCAGTTTGTCGACGGCTTTGCTCTTTTATTTCAAGATGGTAATACCGTTGGTCTTCCTAACACAGGCCCCACCAATGTTGCAGGCGCTCTACCAACAGGTGCTGCACCGGGCGACCCTTTACTGCCTATTAATATTCAACATCCAGACATTCAAGTCGTTGAAGGAACTGAGTTAGACGGTGTTTTGGCACCAAACGGTATTCCTCTCGTTCGATTTGATGTCCCAGTAACACCTAATAGCACGGGCAACACATTTACTCTACTATTAGCAGATACGAGTGATAGCGTCTTAGATACGACTATTTTCCTCAGTAGCTTTGGTAATTTTGATTCAGACAGCGGCGAATCAGAATTTACGCCTATCTTGCCAGACCCAAGTAACCCAACGAATGAAGACGGTGATTTTGTTTTTGTACTGCCAGAAGTAGAAGCATTTGAAACATTATTCATAGACCCGGATATCGCAACTGGCTATGTTTATACCGCCACTGGCGATGACGCGTTTTTTGCGAGTGTCACGGCGCCATCACCGTTGTCAGTCAATGATCCTGACGGTTACATAGTGACTTTCACTGACGCTCTGGGCAATGTATTCGAAGAGAGTTTAGCTCCCTCAGCGACTTTTGATTTCCCTTTCCCAGTGAGTACTTTCAGCATTACAGATATTGATCCTGACTTAGCACTTGACCCTACCCTACCAGATGTTTTTGTTACAGGTGTGTCGTTTACGCAATCAGCTCCCGCTGGTACGTTCGGTGTTATTCAAAGTCCAATTACTACCTTTGTTGCTGACCCTACTGATGTGCCTGAGCCAGGTAGTTTAGCCCTATTAGGACTATCTCTCATGGGGACACTCATATACAGAAGAAAAAGCCTAAAAAAATAACAAGCTATTTTAGTTAAATTACCAAGCCTAAAACGGTATGCTCGTTTTAGGCTTTTTATTAGGTTTAAGGAAAATTGAATTGAAAACTCTGTCTATTGCTTTTTTGATGTTTATTTCTGCTTATTCGTTTGCTGCAGACGAAGAAGGTAAGTTTGCTGTCAAAGGAGCCGGAAAAAGGGATTGTAGTAACTTTTTAAAAGCAGCTAATGAGAGAAACACTGACCTCTATTTATACGGTGGATGGTTAGAAGGTTACCTCAGTTCTTACAACCAATTTCAACCTTCTAATTACGATGTAACGCCATGGCAGACCACAGAGCTAATGCTCACCTTGCTGCAAAGACATTGCCAGAATAACACCGATGTTAAATTTCTGAGTGCTGTTAATAGCTTAATCAAGACCCTATACCCTATCAGGTTAGAGGATGAAAACGAACTCGTCAGGATAGACGTCAATGGTGCCCAAACGTATTTTTATGTCGATATTCTTAAACGAGCCAAGGAACGTCTCAAGCAGCTTAATTACATAAAGGGAGAGATTAATGATAAATATACGAAAGAAGATGCTGCTGCGTTTGAGGAATATCAGAAGGCAATAGGCTTGAAGGTGACTGGCATACCTGACCAATACACCTTAGCAAGCTTATTCCTTAAACCTAAAAACTAGAATTCACTCTGTATCTAATCCTACCGGTATAACAATGATTTAGAAGCTGAGGTTTGGTGCTAACCATTTCTCAGCTTCTTCAATTGTCCAATTTTTACGCAGCGCATAGTCTTCAAGTTGATCTCTTTGTATTTGAGCGACAGCAAAGTAGCGGCTTTTAGGGTGAGAGAAATACCAACCAGATACTGATGCACCAGGCCACATTGCATAACTTTCGGTTAGCTTCATACCGGTATGTTTCTCAGCGTCGAGTAAATCCCAAATCGTCTGCTTTTCTGTATGTTCGGGGCACGCAGCATAACCTGGGGCAGGCCTAATACCTTGATATTTCTCTCGAATAAGATCGTCGTTAGACAGGCTCTCATCTGGCGCATATCCCCAGATTGTTTTACGTACTTTCTCATGTAGGTATTCAGCGAAGGCTTCAGCTAAACGATCAGCAACAGCTTTCACCATAATGGCATTATAGTCATCGTGAGTTGCTTCATACGCCTTAGCTAGTTCATCTTCACCTATTCCAGCAGTCACAGCAAATGCGCCTATATAATCTGCTTTACGGCTTCCTTTTGGCGCAACAAAATCACTTAAGCATCCGTTTACACCCTTATCTTTCTTGGTTTGCTGTCGTAAGTGATGAGCCATATGAGCAACCTCAGTGCGACTTTCATCTGTATAAATCTCTATATCATCTTTAACACGGTTGGCTGGAAACAGTCCTACAACACCTTTCGCTATGAGGTCATTATTTGTGATTAAGCCTTGCAACAAGTCGTTGGCATCCTGAAATAACCTCTGCGCTTCTTCACCAACCACCTCGTCATCAAGAATACGTGGATATTTTCCTGCTAAAGACCAAGTTAAAAAGAAAGGCGTCCAATCAATATAATCGACTAATTCAGCCAAATTCACATCGATTGCTTGCACACCCAACTGATTAGGCTCTGGCGGAATATAGGTGTCCCAATCAATATCAGCACCGTTGGCTCTAGATTGATCTAAGGTAATAGGTTTACTACGTGGCTTTTTGCGAGCATGTTGCTCTCGCACTGTGTCATACTCTTTGCTGAGCTTACCAACATATTCATTTTTATGTTCAGGCGACAAAAGCTTTTGACAGACACCAACAGCACGAGAAGCATTAGGCACGTATACCACTGGATGCTCGTAATTCTGTTCTATTTTCACTGCGGTATGCGCCTTAGAGGTCGTCGCACCACCGATAAGCAGAGGCAAATCCATATTCAATCGCTGCATTTCCTTGGCAACATGCACCATCTCATCCAGAGACGGTGTAATCAGACCTGATAAACCGATGATATCGACCTTTTGCTCAACAGCAGTCTGTAATATTTTCGCTGCCGGAACCATGACTCCTAAATCAACAATTTCATAGTTATTACATTGCAAGACGACACCTACGATATTCTTACCGATATCATGTACATCGCCTTTCACCGTTGCCATCAATATCTTACCGTTGGTTTGCCCTTCTTCTTTCTCAGCTTCAATGTAAGGTTCTAGGTGGGCTACTGCCTTTTTCATCACTCGTGCAGATTTAACCACCTGTGGTAAGAACATCTTCCCTTCACCAAAAAGATCACCGACCACGTTCATGCCATCCATCAAAGGGCCTTCAATCACGTGCAGAGGCTTCTCAGCTTGTAAGCGAGCTTCTTCGGTGTCCTCAACAATGAAATCAGCGATACCCTTAATAAGCGCATGTTCCATACGCTTATTTACAGGTAATTTTCGCCACTCCAAGGTTTCTTTGACAACAGCTTGTCCATCACCACGGTATTTGGGAGCAATGTCCAGCAATCGATCGGTTGCGTCCTCATGGCGATTTAAGATAACGTCTTCTACAGCGTCCCTGAGTTCGTCCGGTATGTCGCTGTATACGGCAAGCTGTCCAGCATTCACAATCCCCATGTTCATACCTGCCTGAATGGCGTAATACAAAAACACCGAATGCATTGCCTCTCGAACAGGATTATTACCTCGGAACGAAAACGAAATATTCGACAAACCACCCGATATGCTCGCATGAGGTAATTCTTTGCGGATACGCCTAGTTGCTTCGATAAAATCAACAGCGTAATTGTTGTGCTCTTCAATGCCAGTCGCTACTGCAAAAATATTAGGGTCGAAGATAATATCTTCTGGGGGAAAACCAACCTGATTGACCAAAATATTGTAAGAGCGTTCACAAATTTCAAACTTACGGTCTTCTGTATCGGCTTGCCCTACTTCGTCGAACGCCATAACAACAGTCGCAGCACCGTATCGCCTGATCTTCTTTGCATGCTCAATAAAAAGCTGTTCGCCTTCCTTCAAACTAATAGAGTTAACAATAGCTTTGCCTTGCACACATTTAAGCCCGGCTTCTATCACACTCCATTTAGACGAGTCCAACATAATTGGAACTCGAGAGATATCAGGTTCGGAAGCAATCAAGTTGAGAAACTTAACCATAGCGGCTTCGGAGTCCAACATGGCTTCGTCCATGTTGATATCAATGACCTGTGCACCGTTCTCTACTTGCTGACGAGCAACATCGAGTGCTTTCTCATAATCACCTTCTAGAATCAGGCGTTTAAATGCAGCAGAACCTGTGACATTGGTTCTTTCCCCAACGTTAATAAAAGTAGCGCTTGCTTGGCTCATAATAGTGAGTCAGTCCTAAATAATATAACTTAATGTACAAAAGGTTCTAAACCCGACAAGCGCATCTTTACTGGCTTCTCCGGTATTTTTCGTGGATTAATAGAGGCGACGGCATCCGCCATGGCCTTAATATGTTCAGGTGTCGAACCACAACATCCACCTACCACGTTGACCAAACCAGAACTCGCCCATTCTTCGATGTGTTCAGCCATTTCTTCACTACCCAAGTCATACTCGCCGAACTCATTCGGTAAGCCAGCATTAGGGTGAGCGGAAACATAACATTCTGCCACTGTTGAAATTTCCTCAACATATTGTCTCAGTAAATCAGGTCCCAGTGCGCAGTTAAGGCCAAAAGTTAATGGCTTGATATGACGTAATGAGTAGTAAAAAGCCTCTGCTGTTTGTCCAGATAACGTCCGGCCAGAGGCGTCCGTAATTGTTCCGGAGATCATCACAGGCAAACGCATGCCAAGCTTTTCAAATGTACTATCTACTGCAAAAGCAGCTGCCTTGGCATTAAGCGTATCAAAGATGGTTTCAATCAGAATCAAGTCAGCGCCACCTTCAATCAGAGCCTCACAGGATTCCGAATAAGCTTCAACCAAGGTATCAAAATCAATATTACGCATACCCGGATCGTTCACATCTGGAGAGATCGATGCAGTCCTATTCGTTGGCCCTAAAACACCGGCCACATAACGCGGTTTGCCTGGCGTTTCTGCGGTATATTTGTCGCAAGCTTCTCTAGCAAGCTTTGCCGCAATAACGTTAATTTCACGAGACAACGATTGCATGTCATAGTCAGCCATTGAAATGGTCGTCGCATTAAACGTATTGGTTTCAATAATATCAGCCCCAGCATCCAAATAGGCCTCATGAATGCCTCTTATCATGTCAGGCTGAGTTAAAGTTAATAAATCGTTATTACCTTTTAGATCACTCGGCCAATCCTTAAAGCGCTCTCCACGATAGTCGTCCTCTTGGGGATCATGCTGCTGGATCATCGTTCCCATAGCACCATCCAAAATCAAGATACGTTGACTTAGTACTTGTTCAAGTTGCTGTAAAGCAGTCTCAGTTGTCACAATTTGCCTCATACATTTAACTTAGACAGATCAAAAGGCGTCTGTTGATACACGTAGTAATTGAGCCAATTAGTGAATAAAAGGGTTCCATGTGCACGCCAATTCACAATGGGCGGCATAGAGGGGTCATCCTGCTCATAATAATTGTTAGGAACATCAATCTCGATACCAGAGTTGATATCTCGCTGATACTCCAGATCAAGTGTGTCCGCATCGTACTCAGGGTGTCCCGTGATAAATACCATACGTCTGTCTTCAGAAGCCACTAAATAAGCACCTGTTTCTGCCGACTCAGCCATCACCCTCAATCCATCAATTGACAAATAGTCCTCGACTGCAACTTCACCATAGCGTGAATGTGGTGCAGAGATGAACGAATCAAACCCCCGAACTAGCTCATCATTCGTATGGTTAACTTTGTGCGTATAAACACCGAACAGCTTCTCTTTATTGAGCTTTCGATTAACGCCGAAAAAATGATAGATCGCAGCATGTGCAGCCCAACACAAGAACAGTGTTGATTGAACATGCCTTCTCGCCCAATCCATAACAACACAAATCTTTTCCCAATATTTTACATCTTCATATTGAAGCTTGGCTAAAGGTGCGCCAGTCACAATAAGTCCGTCATACTTCTTCGACGCTACGTCATCAAATAAATGGTAGAAAGACTCCATATGCGACTGAGGCGTGTTCTTATGACAAGCATCATCAATGCGGATCAAATCAATGTTGATTTGGAGAGGAGTGTTCGACAACAACCTTAACAACTGCACTTCTGTTTCTATTTTATTCGGCATTAAATTCAAAATACCGACTTCAAGCGGACGAATATCTTGCGAAACAGCACGTTGCTCGTTCATCACAAAAATATTCTCACTGTTTAATACATCAAGTGCAGGCAAGTCACCGGGAATTCGAATTGGCATAGTATTTCCTGCGCAAACATCAATAACGCAATACTGCCTTTTTCTTAGAAACAAATCAACGTCTTTACGTCTAGACGTCTAAATGAATTTAAAAAATAACGGCGTTTGTATAAAAAAAGGGGCCAAAAGCCCCTTCAAAAAAATAACAAGTTATTGTTCACCAGTGACACTTTAATCGACAGGAATACCACCTTGACTTTCAAAGACATTAACCCCTCTATTGCGTAACAAATCTACTTGCTCAGGATCATCTAAGGTCAGGTTTTCAATACCTACATCACGTAAATTAGGTAACTCAAGTAATGGTGTTAAATCCGTTACATTAGTGTTGCCAATGAATACACTTTCAAGGTTCGACAATCTATCAACACCCGACAAATCAGATACCGGTGTAAAACCACATGCCAAGAATCGTATCTGTCCCGTTATAATCAAGCCATTAGCATTATTAACGATACAATTGACTAATGCCTCGTCGTTCAACGACGTAATAAATTCATTTATTGACTCACCAAAAACAAGCTCACCAACAACAAATACTTGAGGATTGGAGCGCAGAGCTTCAACTTGGCCAACAAGGTTGCTATCAGTGCCTAACAGAACTGGTACGGAAGTAATATCCACAAAAGATAGTGATGGTAGAGGGCCATTTTGAATGTCGGCATCAATAAATAAACCGCTGATATCTTCTATTGGCGTCCTGACTAAAGTGACCTCTGTTAAATTGGCCAAACCCAAAGCCGCATCAAGCGTGGTTACTTGAGAATCTGCAAGATTGAGTGATTCCAAATTAGGCAGCGCCTCAACCAATTCAAGTAAAGTATCATCATTTAAAGGGCTAGCTCGCTGAATATCAAGGCGTCGCAAATTATTCAGTTGATAAATGATATCAATTTGCTCAGCAGACAAGGCACCATTAAACACAGAAAGGTTTGTAAGCTGCGTTAAGCTACCCAAATCTGAAAAGTTTGTTGGGAAGCTGTCGTTTAAGGCTAAATTACGAAGCGATAACAACTCAACTAGCGGCGAAATGTCGATATCGGTGAAATTCAAAAACAAGTTATTCAAACTAACACTAGACAACAACAAACCAAGATCCGTTACAGAAGTACTGTCCAAGGACAAGGTTCTCAATGTCGGTACCGTTATAATCTGAGACAACGATTCGTCAGTAAAGGTTGAACCCAAAACATTAAACTGTGCCAAATTGGGTAACTGCGTCATCGGAGAAAAATCAGTAACGCTCGTAAACCCGAGTTCAAGAAATACTAAAGAGGTTAATTGCTCAATGCCAGACAAGTCGACTAAAGCACCATCAAAACAAATTAAAAACGTCAGCTCAGAGACCAAACGTTGTCCGTTGAAAGACACTTCATTTTGGACACAGGTTTCCAATGCTGGGTCGGCAAAAGTCAATGAACTGATTAGAACACCCGCATTACCTTGAACATCAATACCACGCTCTCGCAATACATCCAGTTGACTTTCATCATCTAAGATCAGGCCTCCGATATCTAAGAACCGCAAACCTGACAATTCCAATATCGGTGTTAAGTCTGTTACTTGTGTATCACTAAGCGTTAAGTTTTCAAGGTTTGTAAAAGCTTCTAACCCCGTTAAGTCAGTCACGGCAAAACCTTGGCAATTTAAGAAAGTCACCTGCTCTATCGTCCTTAAACCGTTGGTGCTATTAGCAATACAGGCTCGCAATTCAGCATCAGGAATATTATCCAAAAAGCCACTCAATAATTCACCAGACGCCAATTCTCCAAAAACATTAACTCCCCTGTCTCGCAATATATCCAATTGACTCGGGTCATCCAACAACAAGTTATTAATATCAACATTGTCCAAGTTAGGTAACTCAAGTATTGGTGTTAAATCCCTTACATTAGTACTATTAATAAACACACTCTGGAGGTTTGTGAGCTGCTCAAGGCCAGACAAATCTGATATATCGCGCAAGCTACACGACAAGAATTCAATTTGTCCTGTCACAATAAGGCCATTAGCATTATCCAAGATGCAGTTACGTAACGCCTCATCCGCTAACGACGCGACGAAATCACTCAGCAATTCACCAAAAGCAAGTTCACCTGCAACAAATACTTGAGGACTCAAACGAAGCGCTTCAACTTGGTCAACCAGATTGTTATCAGCGTCTGGTAAAACAGGTACATTGTCGATACCCAAAAAGCTAAGATTGGGTAAAGCGCCATTCGTAATCTCGCCATCCACAAACAAGCCACTAATATCTTCTATTGGTGTATTGCGTAACTGTACATCTCGTAAATTGACTAAAGCCGAAACAACATCAAGATTAGTGACTTCAGAATTAGATAAATCCAGCTCTTCTAGGTTAGGCAATGCTTCGACGAGCTCAATCAACCCGAAATTGTCTAACGGCTCCGGTCTGCTAACATTGAGCCGCCTCAAATTACTTAATTGATAAACCACATCAACTTGCTCTTGCGATAACACAATATTAAAAATATCTAAGGAGGTTAGTTGAAACAAATTCCCTATCTCAGAGAAGTTAGGCTGAGCATCACCAAATAGTGACAAAGAACGCAATGACTCTAGCTCAGCTAAAGGAGCAATATCCACACTAAAGAAGTTCAAAGACAAAAAGCTCAGGCGAGAGCTAGACAATAAAATGCTCAAATCAGTGACGCTTACGCTACTTAATGACAAAGAACTTAGCAATGGAGCTGCAATGACATCAGCAAGCGCTTCATCATTAAATCTTGAACCACCTACATTCAATTGTTGTAGATTAGGTAATTGTGCAATCGCAGAGAAATCAGTAACTCTATTGAAATTCGATTCAAAGAGAGTTAATGCCGTTAACTGCTCTAACCCTGTTAAATCAACTAAAGCTGCATCAGAACAAGATAGAAACGTCAGCTCAGAGACCAAACGCTGCCCATTAAAAGACACCTCTTCTTGAACACAAGCTTCCAATGCTGGGTCGGCAAAAGTCAATGAACTGAGTAGAACACCCGCATTACCTTGAACATCAATACCACGCTCACGTAACACATCCAATTGACCTTCATCATCTAGGATAAGGCCTTCGATATCTAAAAACCGTAAACCTGACAATTCCAATATCGGTGTTAAGTCTGTTACTTGTGTGCCACTAAGCGTTAAGTTTTCAAGATTTGTAAAAGCTTCTAACCCCGTTAAGTCAGTCAGGGCAAAACCTTGGCAATTTAAGAAAGTAACCTGCTCTATAGTGCTTATAAAACGAGTGTTATCAGCGATACACGCCACCAGCTCCGGATCAAGAATACTCTCAAGCGCATCATCTAAAGGTAGCCCTTGAATAGTATCACCAAAAACAAATACTTGAGGGTTATCAATTAGAACATCTATTTGTTGCGCGAGTAGGCTATCGTCAAAAACCACAAGTGAAGTGACTCCAAAAGTGCGTAACGTGGGTAAAGGTCCTTGCGAAATATCACCATCAACAAATAAGCCGGATATATCGGTTATGATGGAGCTTCCAAACAAAGTAACTCGTTGAATATTGTTTAATTCAGCAAGAGGGCTTAGATCTGTCACATCGGTTTCACTACCAAGACTTAGAGTCGTTAAATTGGGTAAAGCATTGACAAGTTCAACAAGCCCTTCATTGTCTAGTCGATTTTCACGAACAATATCTAACTCTTCCAAATTAGCTAATTGGTATATAGATTGAACCTGCTCATTATTGAGCTCTTCTGCAAAATCTCCACCTGTTATCGTTAGCGACCTAATCTGTGTTAGGGCTGCTATTTGCTCAAAGTCACCAACTGAATCTCTTGCCAAGGTAAGGTCCTGCAATCCTGACAATGTAGCAATCGACGATATATCGATAGGTGCAAAACTCAACACGTTAAGCTCACGCAAAAGCTCTACTGATGACAAAGCACTCACGTCTGTTACAGAGGAAAATCTAAGAGTTACAGCAAATAGATGCGGTAACCTACTTAAAACCTGCAATTCTTCGTTCCCGAAATTCTCTTCGTCGTTAATCAATATATGTTGTAACGAATCAACTTGGGAAATTGGTGAATAATCATCAATACGTGTATTTGTTAGGGTCAACTGTGTTAAGGAAGTCAAACCATCAATTCCTTCAATGCTCCGTACATTTTCTCCAGAGCAAGAAATGCCATTAATGTCAGATACGAAAGTTAAATTTGTTTCCCCATCAAATCTTTCACGACTATTTATAATACAATTTCTAAAACCTTCATCTTCAATAGTAAGTAATAAATCATCAATAAAGACTTCGAAAGTCAACTCACCAATAACCTCTACTTGCTCCGATTCTCTTAAAGCTTGAACTTGAGCAGCTAAAAGGCTGCCACTTGTTGTACTAATAAAACCAATATTGAGAGTCCTCAGACTTGCTAACGGACCTTGAGATAAGTCACCATCAGTAAATAGTGCTGAAATATCAGTGACAGCAGAATTGAAAAGGTTGATCCGCTGTATATCACGTAGAGAAGCTACAGGGCTAATGTCAGTAATATTTCTTCCGCTGATATCGATAGTCACTAAATTAGGTAAAGCTTCTACTAATTCAGCTAAACCCTCGTTGTTTAATCCATCTTGACGACCGATACTTAACTCTCGTAAGCCTGTCAACTGATAGACGATATCAATTTGTTCTTGAGTGAGCAAAGCGTCATCATCACCAAAAATACTGAGCGACTGTATTTGAGTAAGCTGGCCTATTTGTTCAAAATCACTTATGGCAAAAATATTGATTCCAAATGATGTTAATCTCTCAAGTTCAATGACTGTTGAAATATCAATGGCTTGATTTCCAAAAATATTCAACTCTCTCAATGTTGCCAATTGAGAAAGGCTGCTGAGACTGTCAACTTGGGTATTAGGGCCGAGCTGGAACTCTCGTATGCTCAAGGATGAACTAATAATTTCCAAATCGTTATTGTCGAAGCTACTATTGTCAATTGAAAAAATACCGAGTCCATTAAAGCTGGCAATGACACTAAAATCTTGAACACTAACATTTGATAAAATAAGTGAAAAAATAGAGGATATACTTGCAAGGCTTTCAAGATCAGTATCATCAAACCCCTGACCATCAATAAGAATACGCCTAAGTGTTGCGATTTCACTAACAGGTGAGAAATCTTCAACATTTGTTTCGAATAAACTAATGCTCAATAAAGAAGTTAAGCCTTGAATTCCTTGAAGATCCTGTATACCAGTGTCACTACAGAACAGCCCCAAAACCTCTGATGCAAAGGTTAAACCTTGCGTATTCTCAATTATGCAATCTCTTAAGCTCTGGTCGGCAATAGTAGTCACAAGATCTTCGATCAATACAAGGAACTGCAATTCGCCGTTCACTTCAACTTGCGGTGATAATCTTAGTGCCTCAATTTGCGCTTCAACTCGTCCTCCTCGCGTAGCACTTAAGTTACTTATATTGACGGTTCTAAGAGAAGCAATTGGACCTTGGGAAATATCACCATTTATAAATAACGCACTCAAATCTTCAAGGGGCGAATTACCTAAAGTAATCTCTTGAAGATTTGACAACTGAGTTAGTGGATCTAAGTTGGTTACTCTAGTATTGAGGATTCTGACTGAGACAAGGTTTGGTAAAGCATTGATTCTTTTTTGTAACCCTTCATTATCTAAAAATACAGGGCCTTGAGCAATTACACTCTGTAAGCCTTTAAGCGTATAGACTACTTCAATCTCTCTCTCAGTTAAAAGAGTCCCGAAATTAGAAAATGAAGTCAGTTGCGTGAGTTCCGCAAGATCGTCAAAATTGGAAGCAATCTGACCAGAAAACGACAAGCTACGTAAAGAAGGCAATTCTGCTAAAGGACTTATATCCAAAAGAGTATTGCTTAAAAACAAGTTACGTATATTTGTGCCCGACAAAAGGCTTAGGTCGGTAATAGAGGTCGAGTCGAGTCTCAGATCTACCAAGCTAGGCGCTTGTATAATAGCGGCCAAGTCGCCATCATCAAGTAAAACATTGCGTATGACCAACGTGCTTAATTGAGTAAGTTCGCTGATCGGTGAATGATCTTCAATCCTATCACTAGTTAACGATATGAGATTTAAGGCACTGAGCTGCTCTAAACCTTGTAAACTAAACAATTCACGCTCATCGCATATCAGCCTTCTAATATCAGATACGAATTGCGCATCCAAGAGGAGGATTGTATTTTGAACACAACTATTGAGGCTAGGATCAGGGAAGCTCAGCGAAGAGAGTAAAACCCTAATGTCACCAATTATGTTGACACCTCTTTCCTTTAATTGCTCAATCTGTTGCGCTTCATCTAATACAAGAGAGTCTACATTTACACTCACTAAAGACTCTAATTCGAATAAAGGAGATAAGTCAGCGACATTTGTTTGACTGATATTCAACTCTGCTAGGTTTATTAACTGCTGTATCCCACTCAAACTAGACAACTCTGGAATACTACAGTCAAGGCTGGTTAACTCTGATACCAAAGTCATGTTATTCAAATTAGCAGCGGCTTCTACACATTGAGTTAAAACGCCATCAGCAAAAACTAAATCTTCAATCAATGGCTCTGTTGGAATTTGCTCTTCAACATCAACAAAGAAAAGAGTGTCAAAAGTTAATCGGCTGCGCTGAAGCTGGAAACTGACTGCAATAGATATACTTTCCCCTGGCGCCAACGAGGATGATGGGGTATTGAGGAAGGGAATACCATCATCATCAGTACCATCAAAAGATGACAATGGAATACTAGCGTTCAATATTGCTAACCTCTGCTCACCCACTAAAACACTGTCTGATGTGTTAGTTATCGTGACGGGGACATTTATAGTTCTGGTTACGCGATTGAACTGCTGTCGAGATTTAACAACATCAACCTCGCTAGTTTTGTCAACGAGCTCTGCATGCAGGCTAAAATTAGCCATAAGAAACAACAACAACGTTATTTTTTTCATTTCCCTAACCCTTTAAAAGCATTGCGCTTTTTTAATTTAACCAGCGCGAATGAGCAAAAAGCATCTGCGCACTGCACTTACACTATAAGGAGGTGCTTTCTAAAAAACACCTCCAATAGAAATTTCTGACTATCTAATTTTCCTACGTAAGCCAAGTAAACTTGCGGCAAGTAGCATTAGTGTTGCAGGTACCGGAACATCTACTGCTTGTCCATCATTAAGCTCAAAAGTACTCAATATGATATTGTCAATCTGTAGAGTAGATCCTAAAAAATTGATTTCCTCACCAGCCAACAATTGAAATTCAAGAGAAAAGCCTGTTTGATTGAATAAAGAGGCATCTATGTCAGTACGGACGGTTCCAGAACCATAGTTAGACTGCTCAAACACGCTCCCTATCTGGCCATTTGCATCAAACAAATCTCCAGAGCCATCACCAAGTGCAACTAAGAAACTGTCTCGACCTGTTGTTACACCGGCTTCTTCTCCAAAAAAGTTGTAGTCGAAAGCCAAATTGAGACCAAAACCACTATCAACTGTCAAATCAAGCTCAGTGAACAAAGTGTTCGCGAAGAATGCCTGAGTTACAGGATCAAAAGTGACTTGATCAAAAAGATCAATTTGAATCTGAGCAACACAATTGCCTGTCGTTACATCTTCAATAACATCAAAATCTGTATCGAACCCGGGGACTAAACCATCACTATCAGTTTCAAAACCGGTTAAATCACATGTCTGAAAATCACCATTTATTATTGATGCTTGACTGGTAGGGATGAGTATAAAAATAGAGAGTAGTACAATTAGCGAACGCATAATCGGCATTTTAAAATCCTTTACTTACAACGTGAAGACAACTTAATTTCACGCAAGCAAAAGCAATTTTCACACCACTGTGATAATCCATTGATAATTAAAACATTTTCTTTTTACAACTTTGTTAGAAAATATAACATGTAAAAAAAGCAGACATAGGTTTGTTTATAAAACACTCACCTTTAAGACTATGTAAGTCCATAAATAGTCAGTATGTGTAGATTACAGCTATCGCGTCATCTTCTTCACAAAAACCACAACAAATAGCGCGATGGTAAAACTGCCAGAGAAAGCTTCAAAAGCTGCCACCGCTCTAGAAACGCCTATTGGTGTGAAGTCGCCATAGCCCAACGTTGTGAATGTAACAACCGAGTAATACAAGCAAGACATAAACAAGCTAAGGTTTTCATACAAAGTTGCTCCAGTACTAAAAACCTGCAGCTCTCCTTGATAATTTAAGCCTGTCATTGAATAAATAAAAGCGCACAAGATAATCATGCATATAGAAAGCCCAACAATACGCAGCGGCTCTTCACCATAACCACAGAATAAATCGACAATTTTTGACGTTATCCTTTGTGCGCTTAATGGCTTCATTTGCATCCGGCGCATGGTGAGCTCTTTTTGAATAAAGCGTCCAGATAGAGTGAATATCCCTTCTCTTTCAGCGTGTTTACGAAGGTCCCGATATATTTCCTCTGACTGTTCAAATAAGTCTAAAGCAAGCGCTCGGTTTTTACTTTTAACAGCCAGCTGAGCTTCGTCTTCTTGCCTGATGCTCTTACCAAATCTTATATGCTCAATTTTGCTATCAGCCCACTTAGCTCCCAATAAATTCGCTGATTCCAGATTAGCCCAATTAAGATTTGCGTTTCGCAAATCAGCTTTCATCAAACTCGCTCCAGAGAAATTGACATTAAAAAGGTGGGCTCCGTTTAAGTTAGCTTTGTACAAATCTGCGTGACTAAAATCATAGCCCTGCTTATGATGATGATTCACAAGATCGATACCAGCTAAGTCAGCAGACTTAAGAGAGATTCCATAAAGCATTCCTCCGCCTTGAGCATAAGCCTCAAGTCGCTGTTTAATATCTGTATCATCTTTGCTGCAATTCTCATCGTGCCAAAAGCATAGCCCTGAGCCACTATCAAGCTCACCACATATACGACCTGAAAGATCGGAGAATTGACACCTACCTTTATTTTCGCTCATATGGACAGTATAGAAGACCACCACAATTTCGATATTGGACAAAAGATTAATATGACTCTAACCGTCCTACGCACTTATTGTGCTAGCGTGCTGAGGCAACACCACGTCAATAAAAGCACACCATGAAAAACAGCTTAGAAAGGAAAAGTGCGCTTATCATGTTAGATAACCGAACTTCGAATTACTCGACATAGAATGGCTTTTTAATGCTTTGATAACTTGCTGTTTTCGTTCCTCCACACTGCCAATAACTTCAATAAAATCAATCTGATGATTCATAAAGTAATCTTTATTGAATGCTTGAAACTCATGTCTATTCACATCTCCAGAGCGTTCCCAAGTATCATCATAGGGGATTTCATCACCACACAGCACGACTAAATCGTAACGTTTCCAGCAAGAATGCGCGAGACGCTCCAATTCTGCCAGAGCACTCCCATGATAGTGCAACGCAAAATTCCATGTGGTAAACGCACTGGTATCACAAAACAGATAGTCGTTAGCCTGCTTAGCAGCGTCGTCTTCCCACGCATTTTGTGTGTGCGCAATATGCAACAATTGTTCAGGAGTTAGTCGTCTATCTATTTGATGTTTAAGCCAAAACTCTCGACCGTATTCAGGTACGGTCACTGTCCCTAAAGTCTGAGCAAGGGCTTCGCATAAGGTAGTCTTACCCGTTGATGGGCCACCTAAGAAAACAATACGTTTTATCATAAGTTTTCTTCACTCACTTTATTCATGGTGAAAGCGCGATACCATTGCCGTTGCCCTATTATCGCCATAATTAAAAAACAGCAATATAGTGCTGATGTTGGATACAATCCTTTTTGCCAATAAATAGCGATAGCAACAACGTCCACAATTATCCAAAATGTCCAATTCCATAACTTTTTGTGTGACATAAGCCACTGTGCAACCAAACTCGCACAAGTCGTAAAAGCATCAGGGTAAGGGAAACTAGCATCTGTATTTGCAGACACAAATGCACCAACAGCTAAAGTGCTGATGACAACCACTAAAGCCCAAGAAGCGTACTCCCTAGATGTGCCATTTACCACCACCACATGACCTGTCGAGTCTTGAGCTCCACGCCATATAAGCCATCCATAAACCTGAAACCCTATATAGAAGATATTAAGTACCATGTCGGAATAAAGCTTCACATCATAAAAAATCCATGCATAGATAGTGACCTGTACAAACCCAAACGCAAAGCACCAAATACTTCGCTTAATAATAAGAAAAACACAGATAAAACCAGCAATGGTCGCAATCCACTCTATCGGAGAAGCTCCTGCAAAGCCTTCTAACCATTCAGGTAAAGTCATATGTATACTCGGGCAGCCATTAAGCTCGTAATCGTAAAAAAATAAGTCATAGATAAATACAGAAGTGCAATTGAAGGGTAGTTTTAATTTTTCGGTGGTGCCTATAATAGGCGAAGCATAGGCTATCTACCAATCATTAATTGAGGAAAAGGGATTCATGAATGTTATTTCTAAATTAGCACTGACTCTATTGCTAATAACAACATGTTCTGCGAATGCAGCTTCAGTATGGAAAGTGTCCAATGGTCAGAACAGCGTTTATATTGGTGGCACCATTCATCTATTAAAAGCAGAAAGTTTTCCCTTACCTGAAGAGTATGACAAAGCTTACAGACTGTCAGACAAACTCATTTTTGAGACCGATATTGAAGCCATTCAAACGCCCGCCTTTCAGCAAAAAGCTATGGCTCAGATGATTTTAACAGACGGCACAACACTCGAGAGTCATCTAAGTCAGGAAACATTTCAGGCTTTAAAGGAATACCTCTCATCAAAAGGCATTGCTATCCAAAATTTCCAACTATTCAAACCTTCGGCTGTCGCACTCACCATTTCCTTATTAGAGTATCAGGCCAATGGTTTTTTACCGCAGGGCGTAGACCACTATTACTCTTCAAAAGCTCGAAAAGAAGGCAAACCGCAAGGATGGTTGGAATCTGTTGATGAGCAAATTGGATTTCTAGCCAGCATTGGACAAGGTGACGACGAGAACATGGTCAAATACACGTTACAGGATCTAAATGAACTGCCTCAATACCTTGATAAAATTTTAGCAGGATGGAGAACAGGCGAGTTAAGCGAGCTAGAAAACATGATGGTAAAAGATATGCAACAAGAAGCACCTAAAATGTATCAAACCATTCTTGTAGATAGAAATAATAACTGGATGCCAAAAATCACTCAAATGCTACAAGACGAACAAACAGAGCTTGTGCTCGTCGGTACTGCTCACCTAGCAGGTCCAGATAGCGTGCTTAATAAACTTAAAGCCAAAGGCTTCAAAGTTGAAAAGCTATAAACATCCAATCATTGAGAGATAAAAATTGAAGAACATAATCAACATTCATCAGGATAACTTGCCAACACGCTTGATAAATAATCCTAAAGGGTTTGAAGCCAAGGTTAATCGCCTTGGTCCTCAAATTGGCGCTCTGCAAATAGGTTGTTCTGTCGTCGAAGTACCCGTAGGTAAGAAAGCATGGCCTAGGCATTCGCATTCCGTCAATGAAGAGATGTTTCTCATTTTAGCGGGTGAAGGGACTTTGCATTATGGCGAACAACACAATCCTGTGCGTGAGGGCGATCTTATCTCCTGCCCTGCGAACATAGAAGTTGCTCATCAAATCGAAAATACAGGAACTGAGCCATTAAAGTATCTCGCACTCGGCACACAACAAGAGCCCGAAATATGTCACTACCCAGATTCAAATAAATATGGCTTTTACGACAACCGAAACAACAACCGCGCTCCGGAACTATTCGTCCTGTCTAGAAAAGAAGATACGTTAGATTATTACGATGGCGAGTAACATAGCTAAATCAAGCGCATTTATGCCTGAAAGGCTTTTGCTTTAACAAATTCTCGATACGACGACGGACTCATTTGAAAATGCCGTTCAAACAGCGTTTTAAAATAATGTGGATCTTTAAACCCTGACAATTGAGCAACATTGATTAACGTTAAGCTATTGTCTTTTAGCAAAGACTTAGATACTTCTAATCGTTGTTGGAGAATGTATTTATGTGGCGTAATTCCAATTTCATTTTTGAACTTACGAGTCAGCGTTTTTTTTGCCGTTTTAGAGTAATCAGCAATATCCTCTAAGGTGATCGGCAGCGCTAGATTCTGATTAATAAAAGTCTGAGCTATGGCCACTGTTTCATCAAATTGCATATTCCCTCCCATTCGAAAGAATGGTTCAGATTGAAAACTTGCCGCCTCATGCATAAAGTTTTTTTCTATCACACGAGCTATCGCAGCGCCGAGATACTGAGAGATGATATAAACTAAAAGCTCTGTTTGAGAATTTGTACTCCTTGTACAATAAATGTTGTCACTGTTCGTAATTGCAGCTTTGCGGTTTAGTTTTACGTCAGGAAAAAATTTTTCAAACTTTGAGTGAAAATGCCAGTGAGTCGTTGCAATTTTATCATCTAACAAACCCGCTTGAGCTAACCAACAAACACCTGTTCCAGTAGCAATAAACTTAGCGTTAGCCGTATGTTGCCTTTTTATCCAAGCGATAATGTGATCATGATTTCTAACAAGAGGAATAGGGTTACCCCAAACTGGCGGCAGAAAAACAAAGTCATAGACATCGGTATCTGAGTAGTCTCGTTCTATATTCAATTGAATAGATAAGTCTTCATTCTTTTCTGTATGTCGGTCACCAATGACATACATATTTAAAGGCTCAGCCCTCTGCATATGGCGCTTTCTTAAAGATGATGCACTCGACAACATGTCATAAGCTATTGATATACCGCTTTGTAGTGCTTTTTTATAAAAACAAAATGCTATTTTCATCCCAGACCTCAGCCAACTGACTAAATTACCTATCATACTTTATAAAAAATGACAGAGTGACCATAATATCAGCTTTTCCGGCCTTAATATCAGTTAATAAAGAAATTATTAATGATATGATGTCGAAAATTTTTAGAGTACATAATGTTTTATGAGTAATTTACCAGTCATCGTGGGTATAGGTGGAATGAATGCCGCCGGCAGAAGTTCAGGTTTTCACAGCTATAAACGCATGATTGCAGAAAGCCTTTCTGAAGATATCATGAAGAGCACATGGCTAGATTTGTGCCACCGCATGGGCATTTTGGAACCAAACCAACGGCTCACTCAGTCACATATAGATGCGGCGATAGAAGGGACATTGGTTCGACAGATTACTCATTTTGACCCTAAGAACATTCCAATTAACAAACTCGTTAATAAAGGTGCACCTGACACAGATCCTAGGCAATTGGAATCGTCATTCATGGCTTCTAAAGTAAGTTGTGCTGGGCAAACCCCTGAAGGTTTTAAGTTCGGCGATCTATATAATTCTAACAACCACCCAAGAGGACTTAGTCTGGCAGTATACGGTGCCTCGGACCTAATGAATTCAATTGGACTCTCATGGCAAGAAATAACCAGTTTAGTTCGCCCTGACCAGATATCAGTCTATGCATCCAGTGCTTTAGGCCAAATAGACAATTACTCGATGGCAGGCTTAGTAGGGAACCCTCTTAATGGCAAGCGTGTTAGCTCAAAGATGGTGGCCTTAGCAATGGCTGACATGCCCGGCGATTTTGTTAACAGCTATATTGTTAACAATGTAGGGACAACAACAGCCAACCTAGGGGCTTGTGCAACCTTCTTATATAATATGCGCCAAGGCATTAACGACATTAAGCATGGTAGAGCACAAGTGAGCTTAATTGGCTGTTCAGAAGCCCCTGTTGTACCCGATCTAATAGAAGGCTATAGAACGATGGGGGCGCTTGCAGAAGACCATCAATTAGCCAAACTAGACGGCGGAGAAGTCAATCATAGGCGCGCTGTCCGACCATTCTCAGCTAATGCAGGGTTTACCATTGCCGAAGCAACACAATTCATTCTTCTGATGAGCGATGAATTAGCCTTAAAAACAGGCGCGAACATATTAGGTTCAGTGCCAGATGTCTTCGTCAACGCAGATGGAAATAAGAAATCTATCTCGGCGCCAGGTATTGGTAATTACATCACATTAATGAAAGCTGCATCTATGGCTAATAGCTTGTTAGACGGTAAGCTCAGCAAAACATACGTGCATTCACACGGTACAGGGACGCCTCAGAACAGAGTCACAGAGAGCCATGTTATCAATGAAGTAGCGAAAACATTCAATGTTGAAAAATGGAAAACAACATCAGTGAAAGCCTATGTTGGTCACTCTGTAGCGAGTGCTGCTGGTGATCAATTTTCTTCGGCATTAGGTGTATGGAAATACGGCTATATCCCTGGTATTAAAACCATTGATCACATTGCTGACGATGTTCATCAGTCTAATCTCGATATTTTGATGAAAGATGACTTTGTCGGTGAAATGGGTAGCGACATGGATGCTTCTTTGATCAACTCGAAAGGATTTGGCGGCAACAACGCTACTGCAGTCTTATTGTCTCCAGAGAAAACAATGGACATGCTACAGAAAAAACATGGTAAGCAATCAATTGTCAGTTACCGCACCCAGAATGAGCTTGTCCGTCAAAAAAGTGATGAAGTTGATCAAAACATATGCAATGGCGATGAGTCAGTTATATATAACTTTGGTACTGAACTAATTGACGGTGAAGAGATTAAGCTGTCGACTGATGAAGTAAAACTTCCTCAGTTTGCAAACGCAATAAAAATGCCTAAAGCAGAAGAGTTTTCTGATTATCAATAAACTCATAAAACTGAACTCGTGATAAGAGTTCAGATGAATTAGCATAGGTGGGAAATCCCCCTTCCCCGCCAAAATGACTATTTGTTTATTCTAAAACTAAAAAACCGCCAGATTAAGGCGGTTTTTTATAACGAATAGACTTAGCTTCAATGAACTATCACCTAAGCATAATACTAGCTATTCTTCTGCTTCAAGCTCATCTTCAGGCTTTTCAGTTTTTGCAGCGAGCAACATACTACGTAATTTCTGCTCAATATCATTTGCCATATCCGTATGTTCCTTCAAATACTTCACAGCATTCGCCTTACCTTGACCAATACGCTCACCATTACAGCTGTACCAAGCACCCGCTTTTTCAACTAACTTATGAGCAACACCTAAATCGATTAGCTCAGCTTGTTTACTTATCCCTGCGCCATACAAAATCTGGAACTCAGCTTGCTTAAACGGAGGGGCTACTTTGTTTTTGACAACTTTAACGCGAGTTTCATTACCAACAACTTCATCACCATCTTTAATGGCACCGATACGACGAATATCCAAACGAACAGAAGAATAAAACTTAAGCGCATTACCACCAGTTGTCGTTTCAGGAGAGCCGAACATCACACCAATTTTCATACGAATTTGGTTAATGAAAACGACTAAGGTATTAGATCGTTTGATATTACCTGTCAGTTTACGTAACGCTTGAGACATCAGACGTGCCTGCAAACCAACATGTGAGTCACCCATATCACCTTCAATTTCAGCCTTAGGTGTTAATGCGGCGACAGAATCAACAATGACCACATCAACAGCACCAGAGCGTACCAGCATGTCACATATTTCTAGCGCTTGTTCACCTGTGTCAGGCTGAGATACCAACAACTCATCGATATTAACGCCTAACTTCTCGGCATAAACAGGGTCTAATGCATGCTCAGCATCAACAAAAGCACAGGTTTTACCTTTCTTTTGTGCTTCAGCAATAACTTGTAAAGTTAACGTTGTCTTACCGGAAGACTCTGGACCATAAATTTCAACAACTCGCCCACAAGGCAAACCGCCAATACCCAATGCAATATCAATACTCAGTGACCCAGTAGAAATTGCTTCTACATCAAGCGCTTTATTATCACCTAAGCGCATGATAGAACCTTTACCATATTGCTTTTCAATTTGACCTAGCGCAGCAGATAAAGCACGGTTTTTGTTGTCGTCCATAAGGAACTCCGAATAGCTATCAGCTAAAAAGCTGAACTGTATAACAATAATACTGAGAGGTAACACTACGCTCTCAAGTTGATGAACAGGAGTATACTGTATATTAATACAGTTACAATATAGCCCACCGTTTTTTTTAGTACAGGTTGAATAACTTACTAAAAGATAAGTACTTTTTATTGTGAACTAGCAACGTAGGTTACTGTGCTTCTTTGCTTGTTATATGCTCAAGTACCGTACTCAAGGCATAAATAATGGCTTGCTCTCGCACTGAATGCCTGTCGCCATCGAAGTGTTGTACCCGTGTATCAACACTATCTCCAATGGCAAAACCAAACCACACTGTTCCAACCGGTTTTAATGCAGAGCCACCATCCGGCCCAGCAACACCACTAACAGAAATACCAACGTGGGCATTCGCTGCTTTCGCCGCTCCCAAAGCCATTTGTTCAACAACTTGCTGCGAAACAGCACCAAATTGCACCAATGTACTCTCGTCAACACCAACCAAATCTGACTTAGCGCCGTTTGAATAAGTGACAAAGCTTCTTTCAAACCATGCAGAGCTTCCAGACACACTCGTTATCGCGTATCCTAGCCCACCTCCAGTGCACGACTCAGCACTGGTAATGTGCCATTTCTTTCGACTTAGTTCGGTACCTAATTGGATCGCTAAATCGATCGTTTTTGCAGACAAATGCATAACAAACTCATATTGAACTAAATAAAAACATATTACGACAAACTGAACAACGCGACTATGTCATCTACAAAAATATCAGACCTTTTGAAACAGAATCACACACCTATGATGCAGCAATACCTTAAGGTAAAAGCTGAGCACCCTGACATTTTGGTTTTCTATCGCATGGGTGATTTCTACGAATTATTTTTCGATGATGCAAAAAAAGCGGCAGAGTTACTTGGCATATCCTTAACGGCAAGAGGGAAGTCAGGAGGAAACTCAATTCCAATGGCAGGCGTCCCTTACCATGCTGTCGAAGGTTATCTTGCAAAAATCATAAAGCTGGGAGAGTCCGTCGCTATCTGCGAGCAAATTGGTGACCCAGCAACCAGTAAAGGGCCAGTAGAAAGAAAAGTCGTACGTATAGTCACACCAGGCACCATCTCCGACGAAGCCTTATTGCCTGATAAACAAGACAACCTACTCGCAGCTGTTTATTCCCATAAAAATCAATTTGGTTTTGCAACACTTGATATCACAAGTGGACGGTTCACACTGAGTGAATTGGACGATATCGAAGCCTTGCTCGCAGAAATACAACGAACGCAACCGGCAGAGTTATTGTACCCAGACAACTTTTCTCATATGCATGCGATAGAAAACAGATCCGGACTAAGAAGGCGGCCGGAATGGGAGTTCGATTTAGACACCAGTATCAAAAAACTTAACCAACAATTTGGCACCCTTGAACTGAGAGGTTTCGGCGTACACGATTCCCCTCTTGGGCTGTGTGCAGCCGGTTGTGTTATGCAATATGTCCAAGATACTCAGTTAGCGGCCCTCCCCCACATTCGAAGTATTCGAAAGCAACAACTGAACGAATGTGTTTTATTGGATGCTGCGACTAGGCGAAATTTGGAACTCACACAAAATCTCAGTGGCGGCACAGACCAAACGCTAGCATCTATATTAGATAAAGCGTCAACCCCTATGGGTAGTCGACTGTTGCAACGTTGGATCCACCAGCCCGTCGCCGACATAACACAGATCAAAAGTCGCCAAGACTGCATTAGTGATTTAATTCAGTCCGACTATCTGGAGTTACAAGCGAGCTTGAAACAGGTTGGCGACGTCGAGCGTATCTTAGCTCGTTTGGCTTTACGATCAGCGCGTCCAAGAGACTTTGCTCGATTGCGCCAAGCCTTTGAATTGCTACCAAGCATTCACAGTTTTCTAGGTGACATATTAAATACAACACAAACCAATAACACAATATGGCAGTCTTTAGCAGATAAAATAGCAGACTTCCCTGATCTCAGGGAGCTTCTGCAAGATGCCATTATCGATAACCCACCGGTACTAATACGTGACGGTGGGGTAATTGCACCCGGCTATAACCCCGAGCTTGACGAATTACGAGCCTTATCAAAAGGGGCAACTGATTTTCTTGAACAACTGGAAATATCTGAAAGAGAACGAAGCGGTATCGCTACACTTAAAGTCGGCTTCAATCGCGTTCATGGCTACTACATAGAAGTTGGTCGAGGCTATGCTGATCAAGTTCCGGCAGATTATATTCGTCGTCAAACACTCAAAAACAACGAACGCTACATCATACCGACACTCAAGGAATATGAAGACAAAGTACTGACAAGTCAGAGTAAGGCATTAGCGATCGAAAAACGCCTATACGAAGAACTCTTCGATCATCTTTTACAGCACTTAGAGCCGCTCATGCAAAGTGCAGAAGCAATAGCTGAGCTCGACGTACTAACCAATTTAGCCGAACGAGCAGACACACTTAACTACCATAGGCCGACATTAAGCGAACAAACAGAGCTTAACTATGACAATGGCCGTCATCCTGTGGTCGAGCAAGTTATGTCAGCTCCCTTTATTGGTAACCCCATCGCCATGAATGAGCAGCGTAAGATGCAAATCATTACAGGGCCGAATATGGGTGGTAAGTCTACTTACATGCGCCAAACTGCCTTGATTGTTCTCATGGCTTACATGGGCAGCTACGTCCCAGCTGAAAACGCACACATAGGCAAAATTGATCGCATATTCACACGTATTGGCGCGTCTGACGATCTTGCTTCTGGCCGCTCTACTTTCATGGTTGAAATGACCGAGACAGCGAATATCCTCAATAACGCCACACAACAAAGCCTTGTTCTCATGGATGAAATAGGTCGTGGAACAAGTACCTACGACGGCCTATCGTTGGCTTGGGCTTGCGCTGAAAACCTCGCCACCGATATTAATGCCTACACCTTGTTCGCCACACACTACTTCGAATTAACACAATTGAAAGAACAGCAGGTAAACACAGTTAATGTGCATTTAGATGCGGTTGAGTATGGAGACAGCATTAGCTTTATGCACACAGTGCAAGAAGGCGCTGCCAGTAAAAGCTATGGCCTTCAAGTAGCCTCACTTGCAGGTGTCCCTAAATCAGTTATTAAACGAGCAAAGTCAAAGCTGTCTCATCTTGAGCGAGATCATATTGAAATACCCATAGAGCAAGAAAGCGCTCAATCAGTGCCGCCGCAGCTTGATTTGCTAGCAACGACCGACAGCGAGTTAAAGCAAATGATAGATAATATCCAACCCGATGATTTATCGCCCAAACAAGCGTTACAAATACTTTATGAGCTAAAAGAAGCAGCCCAATAGCGAATTAAAACACAAACCAACAACCCCGTATTAAAGGATTTGTTGGTTGTGTTCGCTTCATTAAGTTATTCAGGGGTTACTTGAACTAACAAGAGGTTATCCAAGAACTCAACAATATCTGATTGTAAAGACGGTGAAAGTAAAATAAATTTATTACGAGGAATCGTTGCTTCACCACCGTGAGCAATAATAGCTTCAGTTAATGTACCAGCAGCACCATTACTTAGATAAGGCCCAGTGCTTCCAACACCCCACAACTCCTTGGTCAAGAAAACCGAAGCAGGAATTCCCTCATCATCCACAGACTCGGCAAGACCAGCGCCCATATCATGACGCTTTAAATCACTAAAGAGCCTTACGATACCTCTGTTACGGTCGTCCACTTCCAGATTACCTAACGCGACCTCTTGTCCATTGACAATAAAGCGGTTATCAATAATGTCATTCGCCAGATCAAAAGTCACCGGGTTATCTGGATCAAGACCCAATGAAATAGCACTTTCACCCGATGGAAAAATGTCGTCACGATGTGTCTCATTTTGGCTGGGTTCAGTAAATACCGTACTCTCTAATGCCATTACAGGTACGTGGCAAGAGTCACAACCAATCACGTCAAACACGCGCCTTCCCCGTTCTATAGAAGCGCGTTGCCCTGATTCAAGAGGCTCAAAGCCTAACTCTTCCAGCAATCCTAAATCATCAAGTTCGAGCCGTGTTACAGGTCTGGCTTGCGCTGTCTGGTAAACCGCTAGTCCCGTCATATCTCCAACAAAGAGTTCCCGAACAACACCATCGAAATCACCATCAACATTAGCCCCTATGGTTTCTTCAGGCTGCATACCAATATCATTATGTGTAGCCCCTTGATTGAAGTCACGCATGGATGCTTGAATCCCTTTCCAACCGAACGGGCGAATGATTAAGTCATCATCAACACCTTCTACATTGTATATATCTAGATTCGGATCACAGGCAACATCCATTGAACCAAAGGAGACTCCCTTAGCTGTAAGTACCGTCCTAATTCGCCTTCGAACCTGACAAGCATTCGCCCTTGCACTTTCACGAGCAGCAAGCAAATCCTGAGTCATTTCTTCTGCCAGCAATTGAATTGCTCCACCACCTAATAAACTTGTTGTATTGCGAGTAAAAAACAAACCAAGATCAGCACTGTTAGTTACATCAAGCACAATGTTTAATGCATTCGCACCAGAACCTGTTGTAGGTTCTGCATGACACAATACACAGGCCTCTCCATCAGGGCCATTTCGCCGAGTTGGAATGTGATTAGCCCATTCACCCGGCCCCGCCAAGTCCGCTCGCGGTACGCCAGTAAATAAATTACCGTCACCGACGTTAGCACCGCCACCATCTAACGCATTAAAGCGAGCTGAAAAAAGCCCTTGCCCACACTTAAACGCAAATAAAAAACGTTCATTAGGGTTTGTAATTGCATTGATTTCTGATTGTTCACAATGTTCTGCTACAGGTTCTTCTGCACCATCAATTATTGACCCCGTAGCCATAGTAAAAAACGGTAAAACGGATAAAAGTAATAGAGAATGATTTAGTTTTGAAATTTTCATACAGCACCTCTGCCTATATAACGCCTGTTTTTGTTAATGTTTCAAAGGTGATATTCCTTATCTTTTTAAAACACGCTTTTCGCCAAACTCGTCGAACAAAAAGCAATATAAGAAGTTTTTGGAAACAGCTCATAAGCGATACTAAACCACGAAAGCGTCAAATGGAAATATTTTTACCCTAATTAAATAAAAAAACTGTAAATTAAATCCCATAATTAAAACAAAAATCTATTAAAATTTGATACATTACTTAAACCTTAAATCGAGTAAATGCTATTTTTATGAAGATAAAGACAAGAAGCATAGCGAGAGAAGTCGCCTTGCTAGTGAACATAACGTGTAATAAAACAGAACAAATAACGAATTTACTTGTGTAAGAGCACAATACCTCACCGTAACTTTTATTCTTAAAAGTACAGAATAAGCCCCCGTAAAATATAGGTTTTCAATTGAGAATATCGTGAGTTTTGCTTATACTATTATACCGTCCTGGCACAAAATGCCGTTCCCAATAATCTCCACGCTTTTAGGTTAGACATGACAAATTATATTTTCGTCACAGGCGGTGTTGTATCATCTCTTGGAAAAGGCATTGCAGCAGCATCGTTAGCAGCAATATTAGAGGCTCGCGGTTTAAAGGTCACCATGCTTAAGCTGGATCCTTATATCAATGTTGACCCAGGCACTATGAGCCCGATTCAACATGGTGAGGTTTTTGTGACCGACGACGGAGCCGAAACCGACTTGGACTTAGGTCATTACGAACGTTTTATTCGTACACGCATGACCAAACGCAACAACTTCACTACAGGTCGCGTTTATGAAGAAGTGCTTAAGCGTGAGCGTCGCGGAGATTATCTTGGCGCAACAATTCAGGTTATCCCGCATATAACGAACGAAATTAAACGCCGCGTCATCGATGGTGCTGAAGGTGTTGATGTTGCTATTGTTGAAATTGGCGGCACAGTCGGTGATATCGAATCACAACCTTTTATTGAAGCCGTGCGCCAACTCGGTGTAGAAGTGGGGCGTAATCGCGCCATGTTTATGCATTTAACCTTAGTGCCCTATTTGGCAGCGTCCGGAGAAGTTAAAACCAAACCAACGCAGCACTCGGTTAAAGAGCTTCGCTCTGTTGGTGTTCAACCTGACATTCTGGTTTGTCGTTCAGAAGTGCCTTTGCCTTCAAATGAACGTTCCAAAATTGCCCTATTCACCAATGTTATCGATAAAGCCGTTATTTCGTTGAGAGACGCCGATAGTATCTACAAAATACCAGCCATGCTCAAAGCGCAAGGCATGGATGAGTTAGTTGTTGAACGTTTTGGACTTGAATGCCCTGAAGCTGATCTAACAGAGTGGGAACAGGTTCTTTATGCTGAATCTAACCCCACAGGTGAAATCACTATTGGTATGGTTGGAAAGTATGTTGAGCTACCAGACGCATACAAATCAGTTAACGAAGCTCTGAAGCATGCTGGGCTTAAGAATCGTCTCAACGTTCAAATAAAATATGTTGATTCACAAGATATAGAAAGCAAAGGTGACCAAGTATTAAAAGAGTTGGATGCTATTTTAGTACCCGGAGGCTTTGGTGAAAGAGGCATCGAAGGTAAAATAGCGGCAGCCAAATATGCGCGCGAAAATAAAATCCCTTACTTAGGCATCTGCTTAGGTATGCAGGTCGCATTGATCGAATATGCTCGAAATGTTGCCGGTATGGAAGGCGCTAACAGCACTGAGTTCGATCCAGAAACAGAATACCCCGTTGTCGGCTTGATCACAGAGTGGCTCGATTCTGATGGTAAAACTGAGTCTCGAAACAACCTCTCCGATCTTGGTGGCACGATGCGATTAGGTAGTCAGTTATGTCATCTCGTACCAGGCTCTAAAGTGCATGAGCTGTATGGTAACGCTGAGATATACGAACGTCATAGACATCGATTTGAAGTCAACAACAACCTACGCCCCGACATCGAAAAAGCGGGTTTAAAAGTGACAGGCCTATCAACAGACAAACGTTTAGTCGAAGTGATCGAGATTGACGATCACCCCTGGTTTGTCGCTGGGCAATTTCACCCAGAATTTAACTCAACCCCTCGCGATGGCCACCCTTTATTCGAAGGGTTTGTAAAAGCTGCTGGCGAGTATTTTAAACAGAATAATTAAGGCATCAAAATACGTTTTAACGTTCGTGATTAACCATTTAGAAGGAAAGATTCATGTCAGAGATAAGTAAAATAGTCGGTCGAGAAATCATGGACTCACGTGGTAACCCTACGGTCGAAGCAGACGTTTACCTAGCGAATGGAGCATGGGGTCGAGCATGTGCTCCCTCAGGTGCATCAACAGGGTCGCGCGAAGCGCTCGAATTAAGAGACGGCGACAAAGCACGCTATTTAGGCAAAGGGGTTTTAAAAGCGGTTGCAGCAGTTAATGACACCATCGCTCCTGCCCTAATCGGTAAAAACGCTCAGAATCAGGCAGAAGTTGACCAGATTATGCTTGATCTTGATGGCACAGAAAATAAAGAGAATTTGGGTGCAAACGCAATCCTAGCAGTTTCATTAGCGACAGCAAAAGCTGCAGCTGCTGACAAAAACGTACCTTTATACGAACATATTGCAGAGCTTAATGGCACACCAGGCCAGTTCAGCATGCCGGTTCCTATGATGAATATCCTTAATGGCGGCGAACATGCTGACAACAATGTTGATATTCAAGAGTTCATGATCCAACCTGTAGGTGCAGCAAACTTCAAAGAAGCTTTGCGTATGGGAGCAGAGATCTTCCATAACCTTAAAAAAGTGCTTAGCGCTAAAGGTCTCAACACAGCTGTTGGTGACGAAGGCGGTTTTGCACCTAATTTAGCCTCTAACGAAGAAGCACTTACCATGATAGTCGAAGCGGTAAAAAGTTCAGGCTATGAAATGGACAAAGACATTACACTTGCTCTTGATTGTGCAGCATCAGAGTTTTACACCGACAATCAGTATGATTTAAAAGGCGAAGGTAAAGTCTTCAACTCAGAAGGGTTTTCAGACTACTTAGCAGAACTTTCACAACGCTACCCTATCGTTTCGATAGAAGATGGTTTGGACGAAAGTGACTGGGATGGCTGGGCCTACCTTACCAACAAAGTTGGTGACAAAGTGCAACTTGTCGGCGACGATTTGTTCGTCACCAATACCAAAATACTTAAGCGTGGTATCGACAATGGCGTTGGTAACTCTATCTTGATTAAATTTAATCAAATTGGGTCTCTGACGGAAACACTTCAAGCCATCAACATGGCGAAAGAAGCCGGATTTACTGTTGTTATCTCTCACCGAAGTGGCGAAACAGAAGATGCGACCATTGCTGATCTAGCTGTAGGTACAGCTGCTGGCCAAATCAAAACCGGTTCACTGTGCCGTTCTGATCGTGTTGCTAAGTACAATCAATTGCTACGTATAGAAGAACAACTTAACGGTGCAGCACCTTATCGTGGACGTTCTGAAATCAAAGGGCAGTAAGGTTTAATAAAACCACAGAAGCTCGATGTATCACATCGAGCTTCCACTATCCTCACATTAACGTCATAATTAACGCCAGCTTTGCACAATATCAATCGAGTTAACTGGCATGACGAGCCAAGATGACATTTTTAACAATCAGCAAACACAAGTTCAATTTGCAGAACTTTGTAATGCCCTATACGAAAGAGAGCTCTCCTCACTTTCGCAGTCATCGACTCAAGATATCCGTTTAATGAAAAGGCGCCTCGCAGGGCTAACACACCATATTAAACGCGTTGCAGAACAGCTTCTACAAAACCAACAAAGCAGTATGACGGTTGATATTCACAACGCTAGTTGGCAAGCCAAACAATCAGCAACCTGTGTAGCTAGCCGAATCAAACCAGAGCAAACTCAAGATTGGGCGTTACAAAATGCCCAATACGGTATGCCTGTTCCGGTTCATGTTCAATTCCTAGGCACCGACTATATTGAACTTGACTCCATCGACCGAATCGATCAACAAGATAACAAACTCCATTTGAATAAAAACAGATGGTTTACCTACGATGGCAGTGCCGATAAGCAAGATACAAATCAAACAGCGCCAACTCTCACACAGCCGCTTAAACGACTATTGAAACCAACACCATCATCCTTAATTGCAGCTTGTTGCGGTCACAGTTGGAATCACAGGGGGCGAACACAACCCAGAGTACTGCCGCTAAGAGAACTCATGCTTTCTACCGCTATCAATTGGAAAGCCCCTCATAAACTTAAGAAAATCTGACACCACCAACCTTTTGAACCACCAGCTTTTTATCAATCAACTCACTTGCTGGAGAGACTTTGGTCACGAAGAGGCGGAACACCTCATAACCCGTTCCGATATTCCCCTCTAAACGTCCATACTATTAGGGCCTGTTGATCTTTACTGTATACTTTTTCAGCGAATTGTTGCCCGAATGGGTTCATCTAAACACTTTTTGTGCTGCGTTGCAGGTTCTTGACATACGACCCTATGGATGGGAGAGGTATAAGCACATAAAGTGTTTAGATTGAACAAAATTCATACACCAAATATCAACAGGCCCTAGCCAAACTTCCCAAACAACCAAATTTCTCTAAAATTAATTGCGCCGTTGTATTGACGACTGCACGCTATTCGAGTTTAATGCTCTTATCGCATCGAAAAGCAGAATATTAGGATAAAAATCCTAATATATAACAGTTAAGATCGAACTAAATGTAATTACATTAAGATTTTAAAGCAAAATGACAAAATTTATCCTACTCACTTTACTACTGATGGCAGCAAGACTGCACGGGTGAGTTGTGATAATCAGCTAAACATAAACCCGTGCATGTCACGGGTTTTTTTATGGCCTTTTTAAATGGAAGGAAAATATGTCTAACCAAGTCGTTATATTTGACACCACCTTGCGTGATGGAGAGCAAGCACTACCTGCAAGCCTTTCAGCAAAAGACAAAATCCAGATCGCATTAGCACTGGAGAGACTCGGTGTGGACATCATTGAAGCAGGTTTCCCTGTATCCTCACCTGGTGATTTCGAGTCTGTCCAAGCAATTGCTAGCCAGCTCACGACAGCTATCCCCTGCGGTCTTGCAAGAGCTATCTCAGGTGACATTGAAGCTTGCGGACAAGCGCTTAAAAAAGCTGAGCGCTTCCGTATTCATACCTTTATTGCAACGTCTGAGTTACACGTCAACACTAAGTTACGTAAAACGCAAAACGAAGTAGTCGATATGGCTGTAGCAGCCGTAAGGCAAGCGAAACAATTCACTAACGATGTCGAGTTTTCATGTGAAGATGCGGGTAGAACACACATAGATTACCTATGTCGTATGGTTGAAGCAGCAATCAACGCTGGCGCAACAACAGTTAACATCCCTGACACCGTTGGTTACACCACACCCACTGAGTTCGGCGGCATTGTTCAACAACTCTACAACCGTGTACCTAACATAGACAAAGCCGTAATATCCGTTCACTGCCACAATGATCTAGGCTTAGCCGTAGCAAACTCTCTAGCTGCCGTTGAAAATGGTGCAAGGCAGGTAGAATGTACCATCAATGGCATTGGTGAACGCGCTGGTAATTGTTCATTGGAAGAAATCGCCATGATCCTGCAAACACGTCACCAACAGTTAGGCTTACAAACCAACATTAAAAGTAAAGAAATCATGCGCACCTCAAAGTTGGTTAGCCAGATTTGCAACATGCCTGTTCAAAGCAACAAGGCCATTGTTGGTACGAATGCCTTTAGCCACTCCTCGGGCATTCATCAAGATGGCGTGTTAAAAGCTCAGAATACCTACGAAATCATGACACCAGAAAGCGTTGGCATTAATAAAAATAGTCTTAACCTCACCTCTCGCTCCGGCAGGCACGTGATTAAACATAGAATGATAGAGTTAGGCTATAAAGACACAGATTATGACTTAGACACACTCTACAAAGCGTTCCTGAAGCTAGCCGACAAAAAAGGGCAAGTCTTCGATTACGATTTAGAAGCGTTGGTGTTTTTTGATCAACAAAAGCACGAAGAAGCCTATTACAAACTGAATTATCTCCACGCGAACTCAGGTAAAAACATCCTACCAAATGCTACCGTCACAATTAGCATGGGCGAAGAAGAAAAGTCAGCATCAGCTATTGGTAATGGCCCCGTAGATTCGGCCTTTAATGCCATTATTCAAGCAACTGGCTTAACACAGCTAGACATCGTTAATTTTAAATTGGACTCAAAAGGCGAAGGTGCTGACGCGCTAGCACAAGTTAGCGTTGTTGCTAAATACAACAATAGGCGCTTCACCGGTATTGGCTTAGCAACCGATATCGTAGAAGCTGGCGTCAAAGCCCTCATTTATGTTTTAAACAATACGTATTTGGCCGATCAAATCGACCAGCACAAGCTTCAAATTGCAGGAGTTTAATGAATCATGCAAAGGAATAAACAGAATATGAATATCGCAGTACTGGCCGGTGATGGCATTGGCCCAGAAGTCATGCAAGAAGCACTTAACGTATTGAGCGCAGTCAAAAAGCGCTTTTCACTTGATATCAATGTAAAAGAGTTTCCTGTAGGCGGATACGCCATTGACCATTTTGGCGAAGCATTGCCCGCAGAGACGCTGTCCGGATGTGAAGATGCCGACGCTATCCTATTTGGTTCAATAGGCGGTCCTAAATGGGATGACCTCCCCCTAGAGAAACGCCCAGAACGAGCTGCACTACTCACGCTCCGCAGCCACTTTGATTTATTTAGCAACCTACGCCCAGCTAAAATTTATGAGGGATTGGAAAGCCTATCTCCACTGCGCGCCGATATAGCAGCCAGTGGCTTCGATGTGGTTGTTATTAGAGAACTCACTAGCGGCATTTATTTTGGGCAACCTAAAGGTATTGAAGGTGATGGAGAAAAACAAACGGCTTTTGACACCATGCGCTACTCTAAAGCAGAAATCAGACGTATTGCACACATCGCTTTTCAGACAGCGCAAAAACGTGGCAAAAAGGTCACATCAGTCGACAAAGCCAATGTTTTAGCATGCAGTCGTTTATGGCGAGAAGTCACGGAAGAAGTCGCAGCAGAATACCCAGACGTCACACTAGAGCATATCTACATCGACAACGCGACTATGCAACTCTTGAAAGTCCCTAACGAATTTGACGTTTTGCTATGCTCCAACCTATTCGGCGACATTATCTCAGACGAATGTGCCATGATCACGGGTTCGATGGGTTTATTACCTTCAGCCAGCGTCAACGCAAACAGCTTTGGTTTATATGAGCCAGCCGGTGGTTCTGCGCCAGATATCGCAGGCAAAGGCATTGCAAATCCCATCGCACAAATCTTATCGCTTGCTATGTTGTTAAGACACAGCTTAAACCTTCATGACGCAGCAAATGCCATTGAGAAAGCCGTCACGCAAACTTTAGCTGACGGTGTTTTGACTGCCGAATTATTGCAAGAAGGCAATCACCAAAAAGCGAGCTCAACAGCACAGGTTGGTCAAGCAATTGCCAAACACATAGAGGTAAATCAATAATGGCAACCACACTTTTTGACAAAATATGGCAAGCACATGCGATTACGCAAGCAGGTGACGAAACACTTATTTATATTGATCGTCATTTAATTCATGAAGTGACATCGCCACAAGCCTTTGCTGGGTTAGATGAAAAAGGTCGTAAAGTTCGTCGCCCAGATAAAACTTTCGCGACTATGGATCATAGCATTTCAACACGCTCACTCGCTCTTGATGCTTGCGGGCCAACCAATCAATTACAGTTAAAAACCCTCGCACAAAACTGCGAATCACATGGTATTGAGCTATTCCCCGTTGGCCACCAAAAACAAGGGATAGTACATGTTATTGGCCCTGAGTTGGGGTTAATTCTCCCCGGCATGACAGTGGTCTGTGGCGACTCACACACTGCTACTCATGGCGCTTTTGGTGCATTAGCTTTCGGTATCGGCACGTCACAAGTCGAACATGTCTTCGCCACACAAACACTCAATCAACACAAAGCAAAGAGCATGAAGGTTGAAGTCAATGGAATGCTTGGTGCAGGTGTCACGGCTAAAGACATTATACTAGCCATTATCGGAGAAATAGGTCATGCCGGTGCGACTGGTCACGTGATTGAATACTGTGGCTCAGCTATCGAAGCACTCAGCATGGAAGAGCGTATGACAGTTTGCAATATGAGTATCGAAGCCGGTGCAAAAGCAGGCCTTATAGCCCCTGATAAAACAACTATTAATTACCTTAAAGGCAAGGAATATGCACCTAAAGGGGATGATTGGGAAGCGGCAGTAACCTACTGGCAATCTTTGAAATCTGACAGCGACGCAATATTCGACTCAATCGTCACATTGGATGCCAAAGACATACACCCCCAAGTCACTTGGGGAACGAACCCCGGACAAGTTATTGATATCAACACCCCTATCCCTAACCCCGATAGTATGGAGGATCCCATTGATAAAACATCGGCCAAGAAAGCACTTAGGTATATGGACATTAAAGCAGGCCAGACATTATCAGAATTGACGATCACTCATGTATTTATCGGCTCTTGCACCAATTCGCGTATTGAAGATTTACGCGCGGCTGCAACTGTTGCAAGGCTTGGTAAAGTCGCCAACGACGTTACCGCCATAGTGGTCCCAGGTTCTGTCAGCGTTAAACAACAAGCAGAGCAAGAAGGCTTACATCAGGCCTTTATCGAAGCAGGGTTCGAGTGGCGCTTACCAGGATGCTCAATGTGTTTGGGAATGAACGACGATATTCTAGGAGCAGGCGATCGCTGTGCATCGACCAGCAATCGTAATTTCGAAGGAAGGCAAGGACGAGGTTCAAGAACCCACTTAGTTAGTCCGGAGATGGCCGCTGCCGCTGCCATTCATGGTAGGTTTGTCGATGTTCGCCAATTCGTAAAGGAGGCTTAAAATGACACAAGGTTTTCAAACTCACCAAGGCACTGCGCTACCTCTTGATCAAGCGAATGTCGACACAGATCAAATTATTCCCAAACAATTCTTAACCGCAGTAACACGCAGTGGCTATGGTAAGCACTTATTCCATGACTGGCGTTATCTTGACCTACACGAGAAAGAGCCTAACCCAGACTTCATACTCAATAAGCCACAATATCAGTCAGCCAGTATTTTACTTGCAAGAGAAAACTTTGGTTGTGGTTCAAGTCGAGAGCATGCACCTTGGTCAATTGCTGACTATGGGTTTCAAGTTATCATTGCATCAAGTTTTGCTGACATATTCTACGGTAACTGTTTAAACAACCAACTGTTGCCTGTACAACTCACTTCAGCGCAGATGGACTCATTGTTCAATGCAGTCGATAGTGATCCAAGCACCCTTATTAAAGTTGATTTACCAACTCAAAAGGTTTCGTGTGGTGAGCTTGTATTTGAGTTCAACATTGATGCACAAAGCAAAGAAAACATGATTAAAGGCTTAGATGCCATTGGTCAAACACTCGAACAGGAGGCGGCTATAGCCAATTTTGAAAGTGCCCTCCCCCAATGGCAATCTTGATCACGCCATCGATATCCCCCCTTGTTATCCAACAGCGCACTTTTACCACTCATAGTGGCTAAAAGTGCGCCAAGCAGTGAGATAAATTCATTGATAAGGTACACACAACCAAAAAATTAAGGCTATAATTCTAGCTCACGCTAGAGCGTATTATTTTTTAATTTATTGAATGCCGTTGCATTATCCAGAGTGCGGCATAGTGAAAAAATCGACAAGAGTCCCTATATGCTAAAAGCCATTGTCATTGATGAACTCCTTCCTGGTATGTTCGTTAACCAAGTGCTCAGACAAACTGGCACCTTCAAAATAAAAACACAAGGCTTAGTTAAAACAGAGAAAAACATCTCGCTGCTGAAAGACAAAGGTATTCTTGAAATAGAGGTAGATTTTGCTCGCAGCAAGCTGGATAGTATGGATAGTACAGCGGAACCGGAAGTAGAAAAACCTCGCACCAAAACAGTTAAAAAAACCACGAGTGAAGCATTTGATAACGCCAGTAACCTCTATCAACAAGCCAAGGAGATTCAAAAAGACTATCAAATGATGGTACAAACGGGTCAGCGTATTGACTTAGAGCCACTAAGAGATATGAGCCTCGATATTCTTGACTCGGTTTTCGAAAACTCCAACGCGCTTTGTTGTTTAAGCTTGATTAAAAATGCAGACGAATACTTACTCGAACACTCGTTAAACTGCTCTATTCTTATGGCTGTCTTTGCTAAACACTTAGGCTTTGATAAAGAACTCATTGAAGAACTCAGTTTAAGCGGGTTGTTGATGGATACTGGGATGGCGACATTGCCATCAGATATTTTGTCAAAAGCCGGACCTCTGACAAAACAAGAACGCGCGATAATTAATACGCATGTAGATATTGGCATCGACATAATAGAACAGGCATCTGAGACGTCAGATACTGTGCTTAACGTTATTGCTAGCCATCATGAGCGCCTCGACGGCAGCGGATATCCAGCAGGTAAAAGTAACGACGATATTACCACTTACGGCAGAATGGCAGCGATAGTCGATACTTATGATGCTTTAACCTCGAATCGCCCGTACCGAGAAGCTTTAAACCCAACAGCAGCACTAAAACAATTATTAGCCAAACATACCGGAACACTCGACCAGTCTTTAATACAACAGTTTATCAAGTGTATTGGTGTACACCCTGTAGGCTCTGTGGTTAAAACAACCAGCGGCAAATTAGCCATTGTCGTGACAGCAAACAAAGAAGATCCCCTTAAACCTAAGATAATGACTTTTTATCAAGTCAAATCCGCTACTTTTAGCGAAACCAAAATGATTGATTTGCGTCATATAGATGACGAAATAGAAACCAGTGTCAGGCCCGAAGAATTTAAACTTAATCTGAATAAATTCTTCCGCGATGTCTTTTTAAATTCACTGTAATACCAATCCATAGTGAAAACTGAACGCTATGGATTAATATAATTGAACAGTCACTCACCAACCACACAAGTTCTAATCCAAGAGCCGTTTAACAGCAAACACACATAGGATTTTCGTAGTTTCCTAGCTATAGTTAATTTATAGCTAAATCAACACGCTCTAGAGTAATATTCAACAATAACTATAAAAAGAGAATCTTATGTCAGAAGAACCTATCAAGATCCCAACATGGTTTTGGGTTGTTATGTCCCTATGTTTACTCTGGAATTTACTGGGGCTCATGGCTTTTTTTAACCATATATTTATATCCCCAGAAACGATTGCCGCACTGCCTGATGCAGAACAAGAACTCTACAAAAACACGCCTCATTGGGTCAATATCGCTTTCGCTTTTGCTGTCATTGGCGGCACTTTAGGGTGTATCTTAGGCTTGCTAAAGAAGTCCTTATCTCAACGCCTATTTGTCTTGTCACTCGTTGGCGTGCTCATCCAAATGTACCACTCATTCTTTATCGCTAACGCGATGGCAGTCTATGGCCCAGGTTCAGCAGTTATGCCATCACTCGTGATTATTATCGGTATTTTCTTAGTTTGGCTCTCCAGAAGTGCTACATCAAAACAATGGCTAAATTAACTTCGCCTATAGGGTCCACTCACACTGCAAGGTTGAATTAAAAGAGGAGTAACGATGACTTATATTGACAGTTATATGCTGGCAGTTCCCACAGCAAAGAAAGATGAATATATTGAGTTTGCAACGATGACAGCAAAAGTTGTTAAAGATCATGGTGTTTTAAGTGTGACTGAATGTTGGGGAGATGACATCCCAGAAGGAAAAACAACCTCTATGCTTATGGCAGTAAAGTGCCAAGAAGATGAAACGGTTGTTCTAGGTTGGTACCTATGGGAATCAAAAGCTAGTCGAGATGCGGGCTGGGAAAAAATCATGACAGATGAAAGGCTTAACACCCCTACCCCGTTCGATGGTAAACGTATCATTTTTGGCGGCTTTAACGAGTTAATTCATCAATAATAGTCAGTCCGCTATCGTACTCAATAAGTTCGATATCGGTACTATGCCCAAGAAGTCACCGCTTCGTTTTTTCAGGTGAACATTCCAAATGAGAAACAAACCTCATTTGCCTTAGGCACGTTTTAAAACAGCAATCACAAGCGCAGTACTGGCCGTATTGACCTTCTTCCTAGCCACTATTGGCCTATATGGCATTCTCAATTATGCAACACAAATGCGTCGGTTTGAGCTGGGCACACGCCTCGCTATAGGCGCTAAATGTAAGGACATCATTGGGTTAACCTTTAAAGACAGTGCTGGCGCTGTAGGCATTGTCATCAGTGTGATCATTATGCTGGTTCTGTCGATCAGTTTCTCAGAAGCACTCTCAAGCTATATGAATATACAATTGATCAGCCTGTTATCAGCCACGTTAGGCCTCATCAGCGCCATAACATTGTTTGCTTGCTATTGGCCATTAAGACCCATAGTTAACTCTCCGGTGATTCAGACCTTACGAGGCAATCAATAGAGTGTATTTAACCCATCACTTCATAAAACTCTAAATCTTATCTTACTGATTTTTTTATTTGATGGAGGTGATAATTCGTGAATGGTTGATTTAGGTACTTGAGTAGCAAAAAAGCATAAATTAAATGGTTTTTTAGTCCGATACCGGAATTCTTAGGTTCGATAACGGACTCAACGCCCCCGTTATTAGCAAAATACGCCTCAAAAACAGATTTGTAACTTAGGTCATTACCTTTCTTCGAAAACCATCTTCTAGTCGCCGTTAGCTTGTTTAATACACGTTAAATATACCTATAACCCCTCATAGTCAGGTGATCCAGTTAATTTAAGTAACTCACCGCCTACGCTATAGATCTAACGTCTAATAATTTCTGTGTCATAGTGAAATAAACCTTGGCATGTAACTAGCATTACCTCATAAACCGACTGCTGATATAGAACGCATAGACAGGAAAGGACAGATGAACAATAGCATTTATCTACTCAAACAAGCCTGGGCAGGCTTGAGTGCAAAAAAAGGCTTCCTAGTCACTGTTACTACTACATTAGGCCTGACCCTAGGCGCTCTATTATGCATTCTAACGTTAGCCTATGTGGTAATTTCCAAACCCTTACCTTATCCAGAGCAAGAACATTTATATCAGGTGAATGCCAACATAATTGATCAGACAGGAAAGGAAGTATATCAACAAGCTTTTAGCTACCCGAGCTTGATTCATTTTTATGAAAACCAAACGCAATTTTCACAATCTGCGTTAATTCGTTATGAAGAAGGGATTCTAAGCTCACTCCCAGAACAGCCGACTATTTATACAAATTTTATTACGCCAAGCTGGTTTGATTTACTAGGCAGCAAAATGGCATTAGGACGTTCCTTTGAAGAAACTGAAAACAAAGATACCTATAATCCCGTTGTTGTTTTGACTTATGAAACTTGGCAACGCGAATTTAACGGTGACAAGGCTATTCTAGAACAAACCGTAACTATCGGTGAAACCAATTTTAGAGTCGTCGGGGTATTAGCGAAAAGCTTTATCGAGCCTGAGCTTGCAGGCACTGGCATAAAAGCGGATGTATTTTTACCTTGGGATTATAATAGCGCTAACCTTAATCCTAGATATCGCGAAAGCTTTGGAAACTGGACTAGATCTCAAAATTTTGTTGGTAAGATCGACAACAAACTCAGTATTCCTCAGATTGAACAAAGTCTAACACCACTGGCCAATAGCTACTGGAGAGAAAATGTTTCCGACTCTTCGGACTTTGAAGGCTGGTCATTAAAAATAGAACTACAGTCATTTAAACAAGTCATATTAGGCGATACTCAAAATACGATCTTATTACTATTAGCGGGTGTCGTCGGCTTAATACTGATTGCTTGTACCAATATTACCAATCTGTTTATGTCCCGTACCGCAGACCAGCAACGTGAATTGTCTATTCAAGCTGCCGTAGGTGCTAGCAAACATCATCTATTTAAAGCGCTCTTTGCACAATCAGGTTTAGTTGTCTTCATATCTGGGGGCATTGCGCTGGCTGTCGCAACTGGAGGTTTTTGGGTATTGCAGCAATACTTAGCACAACGTTTACCCAGAGTTAACGAGTTGGCCATAAATAGCGTGACACTCGGCTCAGCACTCTTGATTGCGTTGCTGCTAGGCCTATTTTTTGCCCGCGTCAGTACCCGTATGATTAACTACCGCGCTTTAAATTCAGCGTTGCAATCCAGCGGCAAGGGCACAGGTATTCAGGTATCACCCGCGGTAAGGCGATGGTTGATTATCTCACAAGTCACCGTTGTCACCTTGTTGGTCTTTGTCAACATAACCTTGTTGAGAGATTCCCTGAAAGTCATTAATAAACCGCTTGGTCTTGAGACTGACAACATCGCCACTCTAAGAATCAAAGTCAGTGGCAATTTACCGAGGGAAGATATAGAACCACTCAGTAAAGAGTTTAAGAATAAACTACTCGCATTGCCACAGGTTGAAGATGTTGCACAAGCTCCTTCGCCTCTCGGCTATCAAGGTTATCGCCCGCTAACACACCAAGCAACTGGAGAACAAATTAACGTAAGAAGTAAGTATATTGATGACCGGTATTTTCAAATAACAGGGCAAACTCTGAGTGAAGGTGACTTTTTCAGTGAAGCCGACTTTAACGACGAAAATCAGCTAATAATCATCAATGACGTTTATGCAAAAAAGTTGTTTCCCAGCGGCAGCGCATTGGGCACCAAGCTTACAATCTTTGGCGATGTGCTGACTGTCAGTGGCGTGGTCAAAAGTACGCAAATACCCACAGAGTCAGAAGTCCCAATGCGTGCATATATGATCAATTCATGGTCATGGGATCGATTCGTGATCAAGTTGAAGCCAAATCAAACTTTGTCTCGCGAGTTAGCGGCAACCACTGCGAAAGAAGCGAGTCCTCTATTCTTGATACATCAACTAGAAACACTAAATGAGCAACGTGACCGGTTATTGTTCACCCAATATACCACCGCAATCACGAGTGCAGTATTGGCAGCACTGACCTTCTTCATAGCGACTATTGGCTTATATGGCATCCTCAACTATGCAACACAGATGCGCCGCTTGGAGTTAGGCACACGCCTCGCCATAGGCGCCAAACGTAAAGACATTATAAAGCTCGTCATTAAAGACAATGCGGGTGCCGTAGGTATTGGCATTGTCATCAGCGTAATCATTATGCTGGTGCTATCTATCGGCTTCTCTGAGGCCTTATCAGGCTACATGAACATACAACTTGTTAGCCTGTTGTCTGCCACACTGGGTCTGATCAGTATTATGACGCTATTTGCTTGTTACTGGCCCTTAAGGCCTATTGTTAATTCTCCTGTGACTCACTCTTTACGAGGCAGTGAGTAATACCTCAATTGATAAAACCAGACAACAGGTTGAATCAGCCCCAAATGGGGATAGATTAGAAAGCATAAATAGGGAACCACTCATGAATAATAACATCTATCTACTCAAACAAGCCTGGATGGGTTTGAGTGCCAAAAAAGGCTTCTTAGTCACTGTTACGACTACGTTAGGGCTCACACTCGGTGCCTTATTATGCATTTTAACCTTAGCCTACGTTATGATTTCCAAACCCTTACCTTACCCCGAACAAGAACATTTGTATCAAGTGGACTCCGTTCTCATCGATCAAGATAGAGGACCAATTGCACGCGCATATGAATACCCAGTCCTAATGAAGCTTTTTAACGATCAAACAGTGTTTTCCCAGTCCGCATTAGTGCGTTATGAAGAAGGCGTTCTAGCCTCTATACCTGCTCAACCAGAAGTCAGAAACACCTTTGTTACGTCAGGTTGGTTTGATTTGCTAGGCAGTAAAATGGCACTGGGGCGCCCGTTTGGGGTAACAGAAAAGAAAGACAGCTTTAACCCTGTCGCTGTTTTAAGTTATGACGTCTGGGAAAATGAATTTAATAGTGACGAGACTATCTTAGAACAAACGGTCACACTCGGTACGACCAATTTTAAAGTGGTTGGGGTGTTGGCTAAAACCTTTATCGAACCTCAACTCAATGGAACTGGCATAAAGACCGACATCTTTTTACCCTGGGATTACAATACGATTAACCTTAATCCAAGACGCAGAGATGGCTTTGGCTCGTTTAGCAATACATCGCGTTTTGTAGGTAAGCTTGACAGTCAACTTAGCCTCTCTCAAATCGAACAAACCCTAACGACGCCGCTCAACGCCTACTGGAAGGAAAATGTTGCCCAGATGTCTGGCTTTGAAGATTGGCACCTAGAAATGGAATTGCAGACATTCAAAGACGCGATTTTAGGCGATACCAAAAGCACTGTCTGGTTACTATTAGCTGGGGTAGTCGGTTTAATACTGATAGCTTGCACCAATATTACCAACCTTTTTATGTCACGTACTGCCGACCAACAACGAGAATTAGCCATTCAGGCCGCTGTTGGTGCGAATAAGCATCAATTATTCAAAGCACTCTTTGCACAATCCGGCTTAGTTGTCTTTATATCAGCGGCAATAGCACTCACCATTGCAACCGGTGGATTCTGGATATTACAGCAATACTTAGCACTGCGCTTACCTCGCGTTGATGAGCTAACAATCAATAGCGTAACGCTTGGCGCAGCGCTCTTCATCGCTCTATTTTTAGGTTTATTTTTTGCACGCATTAGTGCCCGTATGATTAACTACCAAACATTGAATGCAACGATACAATCTAGTGGTAAAGGTACAGGCATTCAAGTATCACCTACCGTAAGGCGATGGTTAATCATCTCGCAAGTGGCCATTGTTACTTTACTGGTTTTTATCAATATAGGCTTATTCAGAGATTCTCTGAAAGTCATTAATCAACCTCTTGGCTTTGAGACAGACAACATCTCTGCGCTTACGTTAAAAATCAATTCCGCCGGCAATATATCTCAAGAAGAAGCACAACCATTCATTAATGAGCTGAAAGACAAGTTAATGGCATTGCCACAAATAGAAGACGTTTCGCAAACAGTGCTCCCCTTAAGTCGCCCTAGAAGTATTTTTCATGGGCATGAATCGGTATTAGCAGAGGAGCATGCATTAGTTGTAACCAAATATACTGATGACAGGTACTTTCAACTCATTGAGCAACCTTTGATTGAAGGAGATTTTTTTAGTGAAGTCGATTTTAACGATGAAGCTAGAAAGATAATTATCAATGATGTTTATGCCGACAAATTGGTCGCAGACGGATTAGTTGCTGAAGGTAATGTCATTGGCACCACAATCGTCTTATTAAACAACTACAGACATACGGTCACAGGGATAGTGAAAAGTGTGAAAATGCCAACAGAGTCAGATATTCCGATGCGCTCTTACATACCAACAACAAATGGGGTGCCGCAGTTTTTAATTAAATTAAAGCCACACCAAACACTACCACGTGAGCTAGTAGCTACCATGGCGCAAAGCGTTAGTCGTCAGTTCTTTGTATCGGAGCTTGAACCTTTGAATGACCAACGTGACCGGTTATTGTTCACTCAATATACGACAGCTATTACAAGCGCAGTACTGGCCGTATTGACCTTCTTCCTAGCCACCATTGGCCTATACGGCATCCTCAACTATGCAACACAAATGCGCCGCTTAGAGTTAGGCACACGCCTCGCCATAGGCGCTAAACGTAAGGATATTATTGGGCTCGTCATTAAAGACAATGCTGGCGCCGTGGGTATCGGCACTGTCATCAGCGTAATCATTATGTTGGTGCTCTCTATCGGCTTCCCTGAAGCCTTATCAGGTCACGACAATATGCAACTTGTCAGCTTGTTATCTGCCACACTAGGCCTAATAAGCATCATGACATTAGTTGCTTGTTACTGGCCACTAAGGCCCATAGTTAATTCACCTGTAATCCGCTCATTGCGAGGTAATTGATAAAGCTAGAAATAAATTGTGGGAGTGGTTTCAATCACGAATAACTGAAGCACGCACTACAATTCCCGAATAAATTCTGCCCCACAGGTCCAGACAACCTTCAATATTGAGGAACACTGTGGGAGATGTATGGACTCCTCCCCCTTTCGGGGAGAGTACGGTATAAAGATAC
>CAZXIN010000025.1:0-73713 GCA_964640795.1 uncultured Pseudoalteromonadaceae bacterium
ATTGCTTGATCGGCATCAATGTTATTGAGCGATCGAGATGCATGAAAATATGCACGAGGATGAAGTCAGTTGGCTTGCGTCCTTTATGGGCAACTTCACAGGACCAGCGGCCAGTATTTTATTCAGCGCAGGTGTGGGCGCTCTGGCGGTCATTAACGTTTTTGTGGCTCATGCGGCAATGGGCAAGGTGAAATCGGCGCTTAGTGAGATTACGGTGCGCCGAGATAACTGGCGGCAAGATAAGGACGATTTAACTATCTACCGTGAAGCTGAGAGTAAACACAGCGAAATTGATGAAGCTGAACAAAACCACATCGTTAAAGATGAAGATGCCCTGAAACATGAAGTTGCAGCCGACGTGATGCTCACCATCACCGATGCACTTGCGCCAACCCTAGTGACCATCAATGACAGTTTGTTTATGAATAAGCTATCAAGTGCGCTGCCCAAAGGTGCGCTCAATGTCGAGAAAATGCAAAACGCCGCCGAACCCATTCAGGCGATTACCGCCCAAACCCTCATCGACGCAATGACACCGAAAACACCCACAAACTAACCGGAGAAACCTATGTTTAATCTCAAAAAAATGCGCCTTGGCAATAGGCGTAAGCACCACCCTTTTGCTCAGCACTTGGAGTATCGCCTCAGACAAGCTCAAAGAAATAGCAATTATCGTGGACAAAAGCGGTTCAAATCGCTTGTTAACGGACAAGCGCTTTAATCAAGCGGCTGCCAATTATATTGACGGCGAGCTGGATAATTTGAAAACCAAAGACAAGGTGATTTTACAGTCCTTTGGAAGCTTGGGCACAGCCGATAATTTTATCAATCGCCCGTTGACGGTTAAGCGTCATGGTCAAACATCCGCCAAGCGCAAAATAAAACAGGCGATATTAAATTTGCCAAGTACGGTGAAACCGCAAGGCAGCACCAACATTATCGCATGGTTCAGTCGTAACCAGCCCGATTGTAGCGAAGGCAATCGCCTGATATTTCTCACCGATGGTTTAGAAGCCTCAGAGTATATCCCCAACACCAACGCTTGGCTGGAAGGTAAGGCAAGCTTGCCTAAACCCCATGAGTTTATTCAGCTTAAAGGCTGCGACATTACCTTTTATGGTCTTGGCGTAGGGCTAAGTGATAAACAACTCACCATCCTTCGCAGACAGTGGCGAGATTATTTCGCTGCTGCGGGTGCCACCTTTAGAGCCATTGCCCTATGAGTGTGACCAAAGCGCGCTTGGATGCACTGCGCAACCAACACACAGTGATGAACACTGAGCTGCACTTACGCCCTGATGATGCTTCTGTCGCTTATGTGCACTCAAGTATCGACGCTGAGCGTATCGGTGAGCTGAATCGCGGTGACAGGATTATGCAGTTTGCGCATAACCAGTTTAGCGAGGCGATGCAAAAAGCACGCGAACAAGGACTGCGGCGAGCGCAATCTAATCGCCAAGCTTTGACGCGCCAGCAAACGCAACAACATACCCATGCATTATCGCAAGGATAAATTTTAACGTTTTTCAGGCATTACAGCTCTTTCGAGCTGTGTCCTGTCAAGCACTTGTTTTTAAACACTTTATTAAGCTTTGAAAGCCCATGATTAACCTATATGCACAACGAACAGGAGAAAATGATGCATCCACCGTACTTTGAAAATCCACCGGGTAATGGCAGCCACGTCCCATTACCCAAGCGCAGACCTAACTGCCAAGTCAATGAAATCATCCACTTTGAAGGTGAAGACCTACGCCATGTCGTCGGCATTGGCTGGAGCAAAACACCCATTAGTAGTCCTATTTTACTGGAAGTGCTGGGTGATGTGCTTGAGGTCGTCAACCTACCCAGCCCCAAAGAGTGTCCACTGCCAGAGGATTTGCGTATTCGTCCGCCTCGTCACGGCAGTGCCAAGCAACCTGAAACCGTCACAGCAGACGCTTAACCGCAAACCTTAGAAGGAAAATAAACATGAACTATGAAAATGCACCAAGACCGATGCCACACATCAATACCGCCTCTCAAGGTAACGTTGAGCCTAATCATGCTGAGCAAAGCCAAGGACAGAATATCCGAAGAGGTGGCAATAAACCCGATGTCTATATCCAGCAAGTTACCCGTGATGGGGATAAGACGTACTGGGAAGATGTTGGAGCAACGTGGGATACCTCTAAGGATGGCTATTCCAAAGGCAAAATCAAACTCGATGATGGGCGTGAGGTGGAGATTGTCACCCAGACCCGAGAAGCCAGAGAGCGCGCGTTGAACAAGCTTCGCAGTCAAAAGCGCGAGGCGCAAGTGGAGCTGGATAATAGTCCTTCTCAGTCCTTATAACACCCACCCTTGAACCTAGGCTGAGGGTGACACACCTGCCCTCAGCCACTTTTTTAACCGTGTTTTGATTTTATGGGAATAGTGATGTCGTTTGATACGAAACGTAAACCTTACAGCATTTTAATGAGCGAGGCTGAGCGCCACCACATAGCGCGGAAGGCCGCGCCTCTTGGTATTACGGTGCCTGAATTCATGCGCTTATCATCGCTTAATCAGGATATTACCAAAGCACTTGCCATTAAGGACAAGAAACAAGCCGACAGAGAAGCCGCTGCGCTCTTAATGACGGCGCTGGCACGCTCCAATATCCCATCCAATTTAAACCAGATAGCTAAAGCAATTCATACAGGGACACTGACCTTTTCAATCGACACCGACAAACAACTTCTTGAGGCTTGTTCGATGGTTAGAGAAATCCGAAATACCCTGATTATCAGGCAAGGATTAAAGTCATGATAATTGTGGCTAATCAGCGCGGCGGCAGCGGGATGCTGGCAAAGCATCTGCTCAGTGATGAAAATGACCATGTTGAAGTGCATCAGCTAGACGGTGTTATCGCCGATGATTTAAACGGCGCATTGCAAGAGATGTATGCCGCCTCTCGAGCAACCAAGTGCAAGAAGTTTATGTTCTCCGTATCACTAAGCCCACCTACCGAGTCCGATTGCACCGATAAAGACTTTGAGGATGCGATTAAACGCATTGAAGATAAACTGAATTTGCAGGGGCAGGCAAAGGCTGTGGTCTTTCATGAAAAAGGCAACAGGCCACGCCACTGCCATTGTGTATGGTCGCGTATCAATACCGATGAGATGAAAGCGATTAAGCTCAACTACTACAAGAAAAACGTTAACACCCTATCCAAAGATTTATTTATCGAACATGGCTGGACACTGCCCGATGGCTTTAAAGAAGGATTCAGCCGTGATATTCGCAATCATAACCTCGCTGAGTGGCAACAGGCCAAACGCCATGATTTAAGTGCGAAACAAATCAAAGCACGAATTCATTATTGCTGGAAGCAATCTGATAACGAAAAAAGCTTTAAGTCGGCACTTGAACAGGAAGGGTTTTTCCTCGCCCGTGGTGATAGAAAAAATGTACATGTCGCGGTCGATTGGCAAGGCGAAGTTTACTCCATACGTGGCTCGACTGGTGAGAACAGCAAAGTCGTCAAAGCCAAACTAGGTCAGCCGGATAACCTGCCGACTGTCGAAGCTACCCAAGCCATTATCCAAAAACAAACCAGCGCATTGCACACGCGACTGCAAAATGAGCTTACGCGTAAGCATCAAACCTTGTTGCAACCCATACTCAAGCAAAAAGCAGAACTGTTAAAAACACAGCGTATCGAGCGGCAACAGCAAATAGAGGCGCACGAGAAACGCCAATTGTCTGAGCAACAAGCAAGACAAGCTCAATACCAACGTGGCTTTAAAGGTCTATGGCATTTAGTGACAGGTCGCACGCATCAACAAAAACAGCGGCATGAAACTGAGTATCAAGAAGGTCTTGAACGCGATAAGCAAGAAAAATACACACTCATTAATAATCATCTGGACGCTAAAAAAGCACTGCACACCAATCTTGATGCGCTTAAAGCCAAACAACACAAGCAAGTCATGCAGCTTAATAAAGACTTTATGGCCTATTACAAAAATAAGGATACGGACCAAGAACTCAAAACCAGCTTTACACAATCATCAAAGGTCAAACAAACACCTTCAAATTCAAGGGAGCTGAATTTATGACACTTAGATTTTCCGCGCAGCATAGATACTTTTTGTTGCAGCAAAACACAATTCCTAGATCTCAGCAGATCATATTTATCAAACAAGAAAACATCGAAACAAAGGAGTTTTTCATTGACCAACAATCACGAAATGAATCATGGTAAAGACTGGAAATCAGACCATAAAGCGAGTCAGAATAAGGATAAGTTTCTAAACGACTTGGTAAAAATACTGGCGCGTGGTGCAGCAAAGCGTGATTTCGAAGAGATGCTTGCACAAGAACACACAGAAACACGCCATTGAACAAGAAAGGTAATTGCATGACTAGAGTAGCCATATATGCGAGATACAGTGACGAGGAGTTGCAAAGCGAATGCTCCATTGATGACCAAGTTCGCATCTGTAAGTCAAGAGCAGAGGCTGAAGGTTGGGAAGTCGTGCAAATATATACTGACCACGGCATAAGCGGCGCTAGCATGCTGTTGCGGCCGGGTATACAAACACTGATGCAACACTCTCAAATGTCGATGTTTGATATTGTGCTGACTGAGGGTTTAGATAGACTTAGCCGCGACCAAGAAGACGTTGCGGGGATTTATAAACGCATAAAATTTGGTGGCGCAGAAATATACTCGTTGAGTGACGGCGGTATCGTTAGTGAAATTCATATCGGGCTTAAAGGCACAATGAACGCACTATTCTTAAAAGACCTCGCATTAAAGGTACATAGAGGACTTAGCGGGCGTGTTGAAAAAGGAAAATCTGGTGGTGGCATCTGCTACGGTTATAACGTAGTAAAAGAAATTGGTTCTAACGGCGAGCTAATTACTGGTGAGCGAGAAATTATCAAGGAACAGGCTGAGGTCATTAGGCAGATATTCAAGGATTATGCCGCAGGTATTTCACCAAAAAAAATTGCTCACCAATTAAATAAAGATGGAATTCCTGCGCCCTCTGGTAAAGATTGGGGTATCAGCACCATAAACGGTAACAGAAGGCGTGGTACAGGTATCATTAACAATGAGTTGTACATAGGCAAACTCGTCTGGAATAGACAAAAATACATTAAAGACCCCGATACGGGGAAACGCGTATCCAAAGCCAATCCAGAAGACCAATGGCAGATTACAGATGTACCCCACCTTCGCATTGTCGAACAAGACCTTTGGGACAAAGTGAAGGCAAAACAAAAAGTTTTAGATAGCAAAACGGGAATGCAAGGAAAGCGACGACCTAAAAACCTATTTTCTTTCCTACTTAAATGTGGATGCTGCGGTGGTGGTATGAGTATTGTATCTACAGGTCGCTACGGTTGCTCAACAGCACGTAACAAAGGGACATGCGAAAACCGCTTAACTGTAAAACAAGAGCTGATTGAACAAACTGTTTTAGGTGGGCTTAAATGCGATTTAATGCGCCCTGACCTTGTTGAAGCATTCTGCGAAGAATACGCTAGGCACACAAACACACTTAGGAAAGCGCGTTTTACAAAAATACATCGACTTAAAGATGAACTCACTAGGTTAGAAGCGGATAAGGAAAATATCATTGAAGCCATTAAGAGTGGTATCCCCGCCTCTGAAGTGAGAGCATCTTTGGATAAAATCATCAAACGAAGAGAGGAAATCGAAGCTTTCTTACTAGAACAGGAGGAACCACAAGCATTTTTACATCCAAGTATGGCAGAGCATTACAAGAAAGAAATAAACGAGCTAATAGCTTCGCTTAACCAAGACGGTACTAAAGAAGAAGCTTCTACGCTACTTCGAGGCTTAATAGAGAAAATTGTACTTGTACCTAAAACATGTGGTAACGAGTATTCAATAAATCTATATGGCGACCATATTGGTATTTTGAATGTAGCTACAGGAAGCGAAAAGCTGACAAGCCCAATACTTCAGCAATTTTCTGAAATAGAAGATTATGACGATGATGTTGATGATTTATCAAAGGAATTTTCCTTTACCCGAGGCTTTCATAAAAATGAAAACCTCGTGCAAGGAATAGGTGGTTGCGGGAGCAGGATTTGAACCTACGACCTTCGGGTTATGAGCCCGACGAGCTACCAGACTGCTCCATCCCGCGTCTGATTCTTTTCTGATTTGAGAAGCTTTATTTGCTGTCTCGCCTCAAGTGGTGCGTATTATACATAGCGACTTTTGTAGCGCAACAATAAAAACAACCTTTTTCATAAATTTGTAATCAAGTGCTGAAAAATACGGCTAAACGTTGCTTTTTCGTACGAAAAGCCACTGAGGTGGCTAAATCAAACAACAGAAATTATTTTATTTAGCGTACAACTCCATCTTTTGCGCTAGTTTAAAGTCCAATTCGCTAATGCCGCCAGCGTCATGCGTAGTTAACTCAACGTTTACTTTATTGTAAACATTAAACCATTCTGGGTGATGCTTAAGTTTTTCTGCCCAAATAGCAACTTGCCCCATCCAGCCAAACGCCCAGATAAAACTTTTAAATTGAAAATTCTTGCAAAGCTTGTCGTTTTGAATCGACCACTGTTTGTCTTGTTCTAAGTTTTGATTTAATTCAGCCAATGCTGCTGAGATTTGTTCTGAGTTGTATGCTTCAACCATGTATATTCTCCAATAAATAAAGTGCGGGTATTCTGAATAACAAAACGATACAAAGGCAAGCAACATCAGCCAATACTGATGTACTAAAATAGTTACATACAAAAGTTAAAAGGCAATGAGCAATATAAAGAGCTATTCATCGAACACGTAAGGGCAACCACCATACTCATTGAATCGCTCATCCCAACGTTCCACATCCTGTGCTCTACGCCATCTTTCATGGAAAAATTCCATCAAGCACTTACCTTTACTTGTTACATATAGGAAGGTATCAGCTTCGTTAACGTCTTCATATTTTGGGAATACATGTGCCTCCCCCCATGCTTTACCGCCGCTTCTCATAGAGAATGACATCCAAAAGTTTTCTATTGTCATCCACTTTTGCTTATCTGCATCCCAGGCAATCATAGTGTCATCCACGTTTTTAAATATCTGACCATCTGGTGTTTCACTTTGCATTGACAATACTGAGAAGCTAATCAAACTGATCCCAAGAATTAAATACCTAAGCATTTTGCACCTACAAACTAAGAGTTAATCATTTAATAGAACAAATAAACGCCAAAAAAATTCAGGTGTCAACTTTCATCCTTAGTTTATACTAGCCCTATACTTCTCAGCATAAAATATCCAATGAAAAAACACATTTATGTTGCCTATACTGGCGGAACAATTGGTATGCAACCTTCAGACAAAGGCTACGTGCCTGTTGCTGGTTTTTTAACAGAAACATTGAACACAATGCCAGAATTTAAGCGTATTGAAATGCCTGATTTCACTGTTCATGAATACGAAAACTTGCTCGACTCTTCAGATATGAGCCCTGCTGACTGGCAATACATTGCAGATGATATAAAAAGAAATTATCAAGATTATGATGGATTCATCATATTACATGGTACTGACACTATGGCTTTTACAGCTTCTGCGTTGTCATTCATGTTTGAAAATCTAAGCAAACCCGTCATTGTCACAGGATCTCAGATCCCCATAGCCGAACTGCGTTCAGACGGGCAAATCAATTTGCTCAATGCCCTATATTTAGCTGCAAACTATCCGATACCAGAAGTTTCCTTGTTCTTTAACAATCAACTGCTAAGAGGGAATAGAAGCCGTAAATTACATGCTGATGGTTTTAGTGCTTTTGAATCACCTAATTTTGCTCCACTGATGGAAGTTGGTATTCATATTGAAGCCGTTACAGGTCAAGTTATTAAAAACATCCAGCAGCCACTCGAAGTTTGTCAGGTAAAATCTCAGCCTATCGGTGTTGTACCACTCTACCCCGGCATCAATGCTGATGTATTGCGTAATACGATTCAACAGCCTGTTAATGCGTTAATTCTACTCAGTTATGGCGTTGGCAACGCGCCTAACAACCAGGCGCTACTGACTGAGCTGGAGCGCGCTAAAAGTAATGACATCATTGTTTTGAATTGCACACAATGCCTGAAAGGTAAAGTCAACATGGATGGGTATGCAAGTGGTAAAATACTCAAACAAGTGGGTGTTGTTTCTGGTAGAGACATGACATTGGAAGCCGCATTAGCAAAATTGCATTATTTACTGAGTCGAGATCTGCCTGTCGAAGATGTACGTATGTATCTTGGAGAAAATCTTCGTGGCGAATTAACACCATAATTAAATAGGAAGACGCATGCTTTTGGATTCGAACGCAATTAAAAAACTAGATGATAGATATAGAGCATTATTTATCAATTCATTGTCAGGTTTTAAAAGCGCAAATTTAGTAGGAACACAAAATAAGCAGGGCGACACAAACCTTTCTATTGTTAGCTCGGTATTTCATCTTGGTGCAAATCCACCTTTAATAGGCATGATTATGCGCCCTCACTCAGTCAGAAGAGATACGCTAGAAAACATCCTTGAAACGGGTTTTTACACGTTGAACCATGTAAATACGGACATTTTTCATCAAGCCCATCAAGCGTCAGCAAGATACGAATCAAATCAAAGTGAATTTGTTGAAGTTGGACTAACAGCCGTCTATGAAAACAATATCCCTGCGCCTTTCGTCGCCGAGTCCAAACTAAAGATTGGTGTTAAGCTTGTCGAAACGCAATTACTCAAAGTCAACAACACTGAATTAGTGATTGGTGAAATAGTATGGGTTGACGTTGAGAGTAAAGCGGTCAATGAAGATGGTTATATTGATATTGGCCAGTTAAATACCGTAGCTGTATCAAGTTTGGATTGTTATCACGAACCACAAAAATTAGGTCGATTGAGTTACGCTAAGCCCAACAAGCCAGTAGTACTGATTGACAGCTAACCTAAATCAAACGCTCTTAACTCAGATCAATTAAAGCTATGCCAGTACTATATAAATATGACAGCTTAGTGTTATTGACGACTACTCAACACGAATAGTCGCACTTTCTAGAATAACGTCTTCACTCGTTAAGCCGTTACGAGAACCTAATCCTTCCATGATAGTCAATACTTCCATCCCCTCAACAACTTTGCCAAATATAGTGTGCTTACCATCAAGCCAAGGCGTTGCAGTAAAAGTTAAGAAGAATTGACTCCCATCTGTGTTAGGTCCAGAGTTTGCCATGCTAAGTAAACCACCTTCGGTATGTTTTACATCACCTTTAAACTCGCCGGAATAACGATAACCAGGATTGCCTCGTCCATTACCTAAAGGGTCACCGCCCTGCGCCATAAACCCTGGAATAATCCGATGAAATGTAAGCCCGTCGTAAAATCCAAGGTTAGTCAGGTAAATGGTACTTGAGACATGCATGGGTGCTGTATCCGTCATAAACTCAACTGATATGCCCCCTTTATTCGTAGTCAAATCCCAAAAGTATTTCTTACCTTCAGTAAAGGTTAGCTGTGGTGGAGCTTTTAATGTCGTCTTCCAATCCTCTTTTGTCTTATCAACAGCCTGACTTTCAATAAACTGGTTGACTTGTTTAATAGCTTTATCAACCAATAAATCACACCCAGACATGCTTAAAGCAAAAATAAAAGCCGCCGCAATGACGAAAAACTTAGACTTAAATAATTTCACTATCTTGCTCGCTTTTACAGGCCAGATTTCAAGTGATCAGCGACTAAAAAGGCTAACTCAAGCACTTGATCAGCATTTAAACGAGGATCACATTGCGTCTGATAACACTCAGCCAAATCTTCATCACTAATTTTATACGCACCACCTGTGCACTCAGTCACGTGTTGCCCAGTCATTTCAAGATGAATACCGCCAGCGTGGGTACCTTCGGCTCTATGCGCCGCGAAAAATTGCTGTATCTCACCGAGAATATCGTCAAAGTTCCTTGTTTTATAGCCACTAGACGCTTTTGTTGTATTCCCATGCATAGGGTCAGAACTCCACACTACGTGGCGCCCTTCTTCTTTCACCCGCTTCAATAACCGAGGAAGGTTCTTCTCTAGGTTATTAACGCCCATTCGCGTTATAAAAGTCAGCCTACCAGGATCATTGTCAGGGTTTAAAGCATCAATAAGACGAATAAGTTCATCTTCATCCATGGTCGGCCCAACTTTAACCCCGATAGGGTTATGAATGCCCTTAAAGAACTCAACATGAGCATGATCAAGTTGACGTGTTCTCTCACCTATCCAGAGCATGTGCGCAGAACAGTTGTACCATTTCCCCGTTAAGGTATCGACTCTCGTCAAGGCTTGCTCATAGTTTAATAGCAAAGCTTCATGAGAGGTGTACAAGCTGGTTTCATGCAAGGGAGGATTGTTTTTCGCATTTATCCCTACGATATCCATAAAGGCCAACGCATCCTGAATTCTATAAGCAACATCCTGATAACGTTCTTTCAGAGGATTATTTGCAACAAAGGCCATATTCCACCGATTAACCTGATTCAAATCAGCCAAACCACCTTGTGCAAATGCTCTAAGCAGGTTCAATGTAGATGCACTTCTATAATAAGCATCTAGCATTCTATTCGGATCCGGCTCTCTGGCTTCCTGTGAGAGCTCAAAGCTATTGATAATGTCGCCACGATAACTTGGGTATTCAACACCATTGATAATTTCAGTGTCTGATGAGCGTGGTTTTGCATATTGTCCAGCCATACGTGCTACTTTTGTAACGGGGCAGCGGCCAGAAAAAGTTAAAACGACAGCCATTTGAAGAATGACTTTGAACGTATCACGTATCTTGGGCGCATTAAATTCGCTAAAAGATTCAGCACAATCGCCACCTTGCAACAAAAAGCCTCGACCTTGCGATACTTCACCCAACTCTTTATAAAGCGAGCGTGTTTCTTCAGCAAAAACTAACGGTGGATTGCTTGATAATTTCTGTTCTACATCCTTCAGTAGTGACTGATCTTTGTATGTAGGTTGTTGTAAAATTGGCAGCTCGCGCCAACTTGAGGGTTGCCATTGGCTCACGTATATTCCTTCGAATTTAATTTAGTCAAACTAGCCTGTGTTAAATCTATTACTCGATAATACAGCGTAATATTGAACATTAAAGTGAGTGTAATATTCACTCTCTTGCTGAGCATTTATAACGACTTAGTGTATAGGCAAGTGACAGTATTTTATCAGGATTGCTATGTATTTCCTGCGGAGTTTATCGGTCTTGTGCAAATTTTCAATATCAAATAAATCACAAATGTATAAATATTTAACCCAAAATTAAAACAATTCTGGTTTTATATGGGAGATGTAGAGAAGTAACGCAAACCACAGCTATCCGATGTGATATTTATCCGGCAATCAAAAACCTCTCTTAGCTTCTTTTCTTCCAGCACTGCCACTGTTTTATCAGCAGCTTGCAACTTCCCATTTTTCATTAGCCAAACGTAATCAGCGTATTGTTCACAAAGATTTAGATCATGTTGACTGACAATGACAAGGTTACCTTTGTGGGCTAACGTTTTGAGTAAGCCGCACAATAAATGCTGATGCTTGAAATCGAGCCCTTGAAAAGGTTCATCAAATAGTACCAAACCAGAACCATTTTCCATTACCTGCCATACAGGCATTAACGTTCGCGCGATATGCACACGTTGCCGTTCACCACCAGACAATGTATTCATAGGACGAGACAAAAATGCGCTCACTTCCAAGGCAGATTCAAGCTGATTAGGTAAAATTGAAAAGCTTTGATAAAAAGCCAAACTTTCCTGAACAGTTAAAGAGAAGGTTGTTTGGACCGATTGCTCCAAATACGCTCTAAACTGACTAAGCTGACTTAACGTAAAGTCTTTAATGTCGGTACCATTGATCGACACTTTACCTTGAACAGGTTCGATAAGCCCTGAAATGACAGAAAGCAAAGAGGATTTTCCTGCCCCATTGGTGCCAAGTAAATGCACAAAATTCCCAGCACTTACATCGACACTTACATTAGTCAAACGTTGCGATAAAGTCACATTGTCAAGCTGCAGTGATATTGTCATTTTTGTGCGTACTTCAGTAAGGAATACAAAAATACTGGGCCACCAATTGACGCTGTTAACATAGATACGGGCACCGAAACACCGCCAAACAACTCAGACACACAGACCACAAGTAACATCAAAATTGCACCACATAAGGCCGATGCTGGAAGAATAAAACGGTTGTCATGTCCCATGAAATTACGTAGCAAGTGAGGAACCAACAACCCTACAAAGGCAACAGAACCTGCTAACGAAACTGCAATAGCGACTAGAAAAGCACATAATAATAGCTGTTTTTTGAAAAAGCTTGTCACATTGAGACCTTTCAATTGTGCACTATTGTCACCGAAATAGAGCCAATTCAGTTGCTCTCCGTTAGATAAGACAATAGACAATGCGACAGCACACATAACAAACCCAATAACAGACAGTTTTAGATCAGCCTGATGTAAACTTCCCATCAACCAGAACGTTAAGTTCCTTAGGGATTGTGCGTCCGAAAAGAAATACAACCAGGCGATAACAGCACCTGACAATGTTGATATTGCGATACCTGCCAGAATAACACCTGTGCCTGAGAGTCCACTGTATTGCTTTGATAATTTATAAATAACATATGTTGATACTAAGGCCCCCATAAAGCACACAATAGGTAAGCCATAAGCCACAGAGTATCCGCTAACGCTAAATCCTGTTAGTAGAAAAATGGCTGCTGAGAGACTGGCGCCACTACTAATACCGATAATACCGGGATCAGCTAATGGGTTTTTCAATAAAACTTGGAGTATCGCAGCGCTAACTGCTAGCGCACTGCCAACTATCAAGGATGTTAAAACCAGTGGTACGCGTAACTTAATAAAGATTTGTTGTTCAACCCTACTATCAAATAGTAAAGGTAGATCATGCATTAGTACCCATGAGCTCAGCGTTATTAACAATGCACTCGATACAATAATAAACGCGTTAGCATGGCGCGTCACTGATTATACGGACACTTTGTCGAGCAATCCATCAGAGGCTTTCTCAATTAAATCTAACACTAATTCAAACCCCTTCCCTCCACCATAATATGGGTCAGGAACTTCATCAAAATTGGCATCAGTATAGCTAAGCATCAATGAAACTTTATATTTCAATGATTCTGGGCATAATTTCAATAAATCGTCTAAATTCGATTGGTCCATAGCAATAACATAATCAAACTTCGAAAAATCCTCTACCACTACCTTCCTGCTCTTTAGACCTTTAAAATCATATCCTTTGGCCATACCCACCTGTTGACTACGTTTGTCGGGTGCATGACCTTTGTGATGACCTATAGTGCCAGCTGAATCAATGATGAAATCAAGCGCTCTTTCTTTTGCTTTCTTTTTAAATACAGCTTCTGCTGTAGGCGAACGACATATGTTGCCCATACAAACGAATAAAAATGATGTTTTTGGTTGGTTCATGTTGATTTAGTAAAAATGGACATTAGCTGGGTTTTGGTGCGTGCTATGTTAATTCATTCACTCACATATTTCTCCAACAATATTACCCTTTGTTTATTCCTTGTTATCAATGATACCTAACGAAGTGACTGCTTAGAAATCCTGAAAAGTACCTTAACAAAGCATGCTCTTGAAGGACGGTTGATTATCTTGGTTGATGAATGTCTTCGCATCCAGTGCTTCCTTCTCTGTGCAAAGGTTCACCAGCAAAAGCCATCATTGACGAAAATGTACAGACAACAATAAACAGTTTTAGAAAGTGTTTGGTGTTAAACATTAAAATACCTTTACGTCATTCGTTGTTTGATACGTAAACAACAGAGCAAAGGTCATGCCTAAAATTAATTATATAATATTCATATAGTTACAATAGTTTGGAAGTTATTCGAGGCTTGTTTCATCGCTTAATTGGTCAAAAACACAATATTTTCGTAAAAGCATTAAAGATAATCATCACGCTCGATACTTACTCAGGAAGGTTTTCTAAAAGAAAGTTAAGCATATTACCCCCCATTACTTTTACAATATCTTCATTTGATAAGCCGATATCCATCAACGCTTGAGTCAGATAAACCATGTTACTGGTATCAAAAGGCACTTGGGTTGAACCGTCAAAGTCTGAACCTAGTGCGACATGATCAGCACCAACTAATTGAATACCATAACTGATCGACTGAGCGATATGATTCATGCTTGCTTCACAAACCGCACCATCCCAATAACCAACAGCGATTAACCCTCCTCTCGAAGCAATTTCTTGCATAAGTTCATCAGAAATGTTTCTCGCTGATGCGCAATCTCCATAAAAACCTGTATGACTGACAACGAGTGGTTGTGAAGTTATGCTCAATACGTCTTTCACTAATTGTTCTGAGGAATGAGCAACGTCGATAATAATATCCAAGTCATCCATTTTCTCTATAACTTGCTGGCCAAATTCAGTTAGACCATGACCAGAAACACCATGTAGAGAACCTCCTAACTTATTATCAAAAAAATGCTGCAAGCTCATCATTCTAAAGCCGTTATCGTATAAGCGTTGAATATTGTTTATGTCGCCGTCTAATGCATGCGAACCCTCGGTACCTATCATGGCACCAACAAGGTTTGAATTTGATTGTCGATGTTCTAAGAACGTATCAAGAGAGCGCTTAGATGAAATAACAAAAAGATCTTCAGGGTACTCGGCTGCCCATTTATGTATTTTTGACGACATGTACAAAGCCCGTTCAGTCAAGCTATTCCATGCTTTAAAAGGCCAAAGGCTCACCATGGCAAGCAAGGTAATATCATCACTTGCATCGGCTTCATTAGAGTCATAATTCAATCCACTAGGCGCTTTAGTGACGGTAGTAAACATTTGGATTGCAACATTACCTTGTTGCAGACGAGGAACATCCATATGGCCTCGTTTGTTCTCTTTCATTAAATTACGGGGCCACATTAAGCTATCACTGTGCCAGTCTCCAATAAACAAGGTTTCATGCAAAGCCTTTGCCTCTGGGGACAATGTCGGTAATTCTGGATTACTGACTAGGGTGTTTTTTTGTGCATCTATATGACTTGGGAAATAAGTAAAAAATGCGATTAATACCAAAAGAAGAACCAAGGGAATGAATTTGAAAACTCTCTTGAACATTACCACCTCCTGTAAACTTTTCTCGTTAACCTAGATTCAGGGTAGTTCGATCACTCATAGTGACTTCCCGTTTTCATCGAATACATGTATGTATTTTGATGGAAAATCTAAAGACACAGCTTCACCAGTAGAAACGGATTGCAGCTTATTCATTCTTACCTGAATCAAATCGCCGCTTAGCTCTAGCCTGATAAAAGCGATAGAGTCTGATCCCAAATAATCAATACTCTCAACAACCCCTTTCAGCCCGCCTGATTCATCAATTTTCACATGTTCAGGCCTAATACCTATAAACACTGAGTTATTCATAGAAGGCGTGCCGTTAGACAAGCTTAGTGAGGCTTTCTCCATAAAGATAGGTTGACCATCGCCATTAACGACAAAATAGTTATCATTATTCTTGCTCAATTTTGCTGATATAAAATTCATAGGCGGTGAGCCTAAAAAGTTTGCAACAAACTTCGTATATGGTTTCTCATAAAGCTCCTGAGGAGTCCCTATTTGCTCAATTTTACCTTTATTCATGACAACCACTTTGTCTGCCAGTGCCATAGCTTCTTGCTGATCATGCGTCACATAAATTGTTGTTGATTGATAAAATCGATGATATTCCGCGATTTTAAGCCTCAATTTCATTCGTAGTGATGAATCTAAGTTCGATAACGGCTCGTCAAATAGCAAAACCTTTGGTTGCACTATGAGTGCCCTACCAATAGCGACTCTTTGCTGTTGTCCTCCAGATAACTGTTTAGGGTAATACTCAAGAATGTTTTCCAATTCTAATATGTCTGCAATGCTGTTAACTCTTTCTTTTATCTCACCTGTACTGTATTTCTCTCGATAACGAATCCCGAAGGCAATGTTTTCAAAGACATTTAAATGAGGGTATAAAGCATATGACTGAAAAACCATACCTACATTTCTGTCGCCTGTAGACACGTCATCAACAATGTCGTTGTCAAACAGAATGTGGCCAGCATCATGCTTCTCTAAGCCACTGATAATCCTTAGCAAAGTCGATTTACCTGTTCCCGAAGCTCCCAGTATGACAAGAAAATCACCTTGTTCTACCTTAAGGTTAAGGCTATCCAGTACAACATTGTCTTTACCATTATGTATAAAGGATTTTGTTAGGTTTGAAATTTCTATACTGGACATTGATATATCAGGATGAACAACAGATTGAGTTAGTTAACACCAGTATACCGATAAATGTGTTCATTTCAGTCAACTTTTCTGCACAAATCTCACCACTAACAACAACGGTTAGGCCACTAGAAATTTATCAGTTTTGGTATAACCTAAATGGTGAAAAAATAATAATGCCGTAATGGACCTATAAGGAACCTCATGATTAAACTTTCTCCGCTAGCATTAGCTTTATCGATTGCTATCAGTACGCTGTCACCAGCTTTATCTGCGCAAGACTCAGACAAACCCAAAGTAGATGCTGAAATTTATAAGAGCATATCATTGCGTAACATGGGGCCTGCCGTTACTGGTGGCCGTGTCAGCGATTTTGCTGTCAACTCGGCAAATCCCGCTGAATACTATGTTGCTACTGCTTCTGGAGGATTATGGAAAACAACAAACTCTGGTGTGACTTGGGAAACGAGTTTTGATGGAGAAGCCAGTTATTCCTTAGGTGATGTAACTCTGGATCCGAATAATTCGAACACGGTTTGGGTCGGCACGGGTGAAAACAACTCACAACGTTCTGTTGCTTATGGTGACGGTGTTTATAAATCAGTAGACGGCGGTAAAAGCTGGAACAACGTCGGTTTAAAAAACTCAGAACATATTGGCCGAATACTTATTGACCCACGCCAATCAGACACTGTCTATGTTGCAGCTCAAGGTCCGTTATGGAATAAGGGGGGCGATCGTGGTGTCTTTAAAACGACTGACGGCGGCATAACTTGGGATAACGTTTTAGAAATCAGTGAACATACAGGGATCAATGATATCGCTTTTGATCCAAGCAACCCTGATGTTATTTATGCGACCTCTTACCAACGACGACGACATATATGGACTCTTATCAACGGTGGTCCTGAGTCAACCATTTATAAAACAGTAGATGGCGGTAAAACTTGGAATAAGATCAATAAGGGGTTACCCAGTGTCGATTTAGGCCGTATTGGTATCGCCGTAGCCCCAAGTAATCCCAGCAAGATCTATGCAATCGTTGAGGCAGCAGAAGGTAAAAGTGGCTTTTATCAATCAAGTAATGGTGGAGAGAGCTGGAACAAACAAAGTGATTATGTCTCTGGTAGCCCACAGTACTATCAGGAAATTGTCGTCGACCCACGTAACGAAAATCGAGTTTACTCTCTCGATACTTATATGATGGTAACCGAGGATGGCGGTAAAAACTTCAAGCGTGCTGGCGAAAGTAATAAACATGTCGATAATCATGCGTTATGGATAGACCCCAATAACACCAATCATTTACTCAACGGTAATGACGGCGGTGTTTATGAATCTTGGGATCGTGCAGCGAATTGGACCTTTAAAAACAATATGCCGCTAACCCAATTTTATAAAGTTACGGTAGACAACGATTATCCTTTTTATAATGTATTCGGCGGCACGCAAGATAATGCTAGCTTGGGTGCCCCACACAGAACAGCTCACTCTTCAGGGATCCGTAATAGCGATTGGTTATATACTCAATTTGGGGATGGTTTTAAAACCGTTATCGATCCAGAAAACCCCAATATCATCTATTCACAATTCCAATATGGTGGTTTAGCGCGTTACGACAAACAATCCGGTGAAAAAATGCAAATCCAACCTATATCTCCGGACGTTAATGAAGCACAACGCTTTAATTGGAATTCTCCATTAATGATAAGTCCTCACAATAACAAACGTTTGTACTATGCATCACAGCGCGTATTCAAGAGCGACGACCGAGGCGAGTCATGGACAGCTATCAGTGGAGATTTATCAAGAAACATTGATCGCAATAAGCTTCCTGTGATGGACAAAGTATGGAGTGTCGACTCTGTTGCTAAAAACCGTTCTACCTCTTTTTATGGTTCGGTTATTGCGTTGACAGAGTCACCTATCAAAGAAGGACTTTTATATTCAGGTTCGGACGACGGTTTAATTCAAGTAACTGATAATGGCGGTGAGAGCTGGCGTAAGACCAAATTACCCAAGCAAATACCAGACAATGCTTATGTGAGTGACTTAGAGGCATCACTCTTTGATACTAATACCTTATTTGCCACTTTTGATAATCACAAAAAAGGTGACTTTAAACCTTATGTTTTTCGTACCGACGACAAAGGGAAAAAATGGGTTGATATCACAGGTGATTTACCGGAGCGAGGGACGGTATACACCATTGTCCAAGATCACGTAAACAAAGACTTATTATTTGTCGGTACTGAATTTGGCGTTTTCTTTACGCAAAATGGCGGTGAGAACTGGGTTCAACTGAAGTCCGGTATTCCTACAATTGCAATTAGGGACATGGAAATACAAAGACGGGAAGGTGATCTGGCTTTAGCATCTTTTGGCCGAGGATTCTTTATCTTAGACGACTACACACCGTTGAGAGAAAATGCGGCTAATGTCAAAAAATCTGATGCAACTCTCTTTCCTGTTAGAAAAACGCTTCAGTTTGTTGAATATAACCCTCTTGGACTTCCTGGGAAATCAATGCAAGGGTCTGATTATTATATCGGGGAAAACCCTGAGTATGGCGCAACATTCAGTTACTACGTGAATGATGAGTTTAAATCCTTAAAATCCATACGCCAAAAGGAAGAAAAGGCTTTAATAAAAGACGGAAAAGACGTTTTCTACCCTTCTTGGGATGCATTGAAGGAAGAAGACTTAGAGCCTGACTCTAAACTCATATTCACAGTTCGTGACTCAGATGGAAACCTCGTTAGACGAATACCTACCAAGGCAAAGAAAGGCTTTAATCGTTTAAATTGGGATTTACGCTACCCCGGTTTTAATCCGATTGATGCCAGTGGAGATAACGATTCGGGACCATTGGTCGTTCCTGGTACATATCAAGTAACTCTATCTAAGCTTGTTAATGGTATTGAAACCGACTACGGACAAAGCCAAAGCTTCGAAGTTGTTGCCATAGACAATAGAACGTTTCCAAGTAATGATCGTAAATCAGACTTGGCATTTGATATGAAAGCAGGACGTTTAAACAAGGCGATATCTGGTGCGGCTAACTTCTTGAATGAGCTCGAAAAGCGCATTGATTTTGTAGCGGCAGCGACAACAGAAACCTTAAATGTTGATCAAAATATGCTGGGTAAAGCGGACGTTATGCGCAGAACATTGGCAGAAATCAAATTGTCATTTATTGGGGATAGCGTCGTATCAAGCCGTTCTGAGCCAACAGCAACTAGTGTAACAGGGTATATTCGTTATTTGTTATGGAGTCGCAGTGAGAGTACAGGTCCCGTAACGCCCTCACAACAACTTAGATTCAAACGAGCAAGTGAAGGTTATGCTAAAACTTATGCTGACATCACCACGCTTAATGATCAGGTGACAGCCGCAGAAAATGCACTCCGTAATGCCGAGTCAGGTTGGATACCTGGAACGTTACCACTTAAAGGAATTTAAGTGATTATTAATGATGGAACAAAAGGCAACCATTAGGTTGCCTTTTTTAATTGAGGTGTAGTTGTACTGCCAGAGTGGTTATTTAACCTGATATACGTAATATATTGTTCCCTGTGTCACGATCAATAAAACGAACAAAGGGATCAACACCAGCAAACTTAGGCTCTTTCTCAACTGTTATTTCAATTGTATTGTCTCCACTAACAACTTTATGCTTTTGACGATAAATGATATCGCTTTCTCCAGCAAAATCATCTGGATCATTAGTAAACAAAACAACATCAACCCACTCTTCCAATGGCGCTTCATCTTCCTTACCTTTACCATCAGCAACGTAGCGAGCAGCAGATATATCAAGTGACACCTTGTATTTATTATCTTCGCTCATCTCTGATGTAGCACTTTTGGTCACGAGATCGTACAACGTAATTTCTTTGAACAAGCTATCAATATAAGACGACTCTTCAGCATTGGCTTCTTGTTTGAATTTAGCGATTAAATCTTTGGTTGTAGGAAATAAATCTTCTCGAAACTTCCACTCGTCTACCATACCTTTTAATGCACGATTAAGTTTTGCTTCACCCAGCTTGTCTTTCAATGACATCATCACCACAGAGCCTTTACGGTAATGTATGTATTGTTGGTTTTCGGCCAACATTAAAGGTTTCTCAGCGATCAACTCAGTTGTACGACCTTGCAAATACCGGTCTAGTTCAAACGTCAGGAAGTTGCGCATTTTCGACTCGCCATACCTTCTTTCCATAACCATAAGCGCACTGTATTGTGATAACGTCTCTGAGATGATGGCGGAGCCTTGTACATTAGCGGCACCCACTTGATGTCCCCACCATTGGTGTGCGACTTCATGAGCGGTAACATAATACACAGGATCAATATTGTCAGGGTCACGTAAGTCACTAATGAAACCGATACGCTCAGAATAAGGCACCGTATTAGCGAAACTTTGTGCAAAAACTTGATAACCAGGAAACTCTATAATGCGCATCTGGTCGTGTTGGTAAGGACCAAATTCCTCCGTAAAGTAATCAATAGAATCCCTTACGCCTTCCATCATACGTTCAACATTCCAATCATGAGCATTATGATAATAAACTTCGATATTAACGCCTTTGTACGATTCTTTCTTCAACTCAAGCTTCGCCGACATAATATTAAAGAAATTGCTCATCGGCGCATCCATTTCATACCGATAGTAATTGCGATCATTTTCTTGCCACTCTCGCTGTAGATACCCCGGTGCTATCGCAAGCTGATCTGACGCCGTCGATAAAGTCGCACTAAAGTCCACCAACCCAACTCCTTGTCCAAAGAAATTCTCTTTATGGAACTCTTTCGCATCTATGGGGTTTGCTCGTTTAGGTGGCGGCAAATCGCGTTTTCTGCGTTCGTGTTGATCAAGAATCTTTCGTCCTTGACTAAAACCAAAGTTTGGATATAACTGCCCATTATTAATAAATGTCCCATTGGCGATAAGAGCTGTATCTTCACCGCGATCTTTGAACCCTATGTGCTGTCGAACAACCTTGGTTTCCCCCTTACGGGTTTCTCCTGGTTGCATCGGTGAATCAAATTCAAACCAAGCAGTATTGAATTTCTCATCTACCTCTCCCATATTGCCACCTTCAATCGTTAATTCCTTCACTGGACTAAACTGCGGCAAATTAACTAAGAATCGAGAGATAGGTTTGGCACTACGATTCACCATTTCCATAGTAGCAGTTGATTCAATACGCCGTTGATTCGGGTATATATCAACGGTGACATCAACGCTAGTGATGATGGGGATAGGCGCATTCTCGAACTCACCAAAAGTTTTTTCATAATCGGCTTGCAGATCAAGACCCGCATCACGCTTAACAAAATTATTTAAGACAGCGGTGTTGTAATATATCCAGCTACCTGAACCCACAAAAATAGCAACACCGGCATAAGCCGCTAACAAGCCAGGCCCGCCAATGTTTGCACCGATCATTCTAAATTTTTCTTTCAAAGCCATTTGGGGGCCACGTTGCCATAAGCCATAGCTAATAACGCCTAAAACAACACAAAGTGCTCCCCAATAGACCGTGTACCAAGATTGAGTTTGAATGAACCATCCATAACCATTCATATCTGAATATTGCATAAATGGTGCAGAACCAAAGTTAACCAAGTTATGCTCTAGTCCAATTTGATTAAATACAATAGAGACAAAGAAAAACCCAACCGTCGCCAACATGCCAATATATTTATTCGGGCTCAAAGCTTGAAAGAAAAAAGCTAAGACAATCAACATAAACCAAGGTATTGCGTAGAAATAAAACAAACTAAATAAATACTGTCCGATCTCTATCGCTGCGTAGCCTTTAATAACCTGATAGCCCATAGTCACTATCATACCGAACGCAAATACCGCGAGCACCACCATGCAAACGCTGATTAGTTTTGACAACCAAAAAGTTAAATTAAAGACTGGCATGCTATCGACAATATCTCCCATACCGACACCACGTTCCCGCCATACCGATTCACCACTATAGTAGGTGATAATGACGATCATCATGATCTGAAAATTGCCTTGAATAAGCTGCACCATGGTTTGAGTTAATGGCCAGTTTGGGACATCATAGAGTTGTGAGGGGCTAATTAATGAACCAATCAGGCTAAAGCTTGTAAAAGCCAGCAAAATGAAAAAAGCAGGACTTAGGACAACTTGTTTAATTTCAAAACGAGTACGAGTGACAAGGTGATTCCAACCAAGGTAAGAACTTCCTTTGACGTTAATGACATTGCCTAACGGAACAACTTCTTCTTTTTTATTCTTCTTACTCTTCTTCTCTACCGGTCGATAAATTTTCAATGCTCTTCCTAACCCTCCCCAAAGGGCTAGAACAGTGACACCAAAACCAAGCCAGATGATTCTATTTTTCCAAACTATGTCGGCACTTAAACTAACGGTTTCGGAGTTTCTCTCAAAAGGCGTCCAGTAACGTGTGACATCACCAAAAGTTCTAACACCAAAAGGGTCGGTCAATGCAGCTATCGTCCGATAATTTGGGTCACTCAGTAATTGCCCTGATGAGATATAAAGAATAAATAGTCCAAGCGCAACAAGGTAAACCCCCATGACACTTCTAAATTTAAGCGCGGCTGCGTAGAAAATACTCGATAGAACAAAGAGAGTTGTTACAGAAAAGGTGATAAAGGGTGTCATATAATAGCTAAAACTATTCAACCCTATTCGCTCTGCATCAACCCAAGGCATGAGTGAGCCAACAAAAATGCCAATAGGCACCATAGCAAATACGGTAACACAAACCAGATATGCACCTATAAACCGTCCCAATAAATAGCTAAATGACGATATTGGTTTGGCATAAACAATCTCGGCCATTTTGCTAGTGTCGTTGCGTAGCGCAGTATTAGATACAAAATTAACCACCAGAAACATGGCAAAGATCCCAAGAATCAATGTTGTCTGCGCTATCGCTGCTGGGCTATTAAAATTGACATTACCACCGGCACCTATTTGAACATTAGGTGTAGCCATTGCCAGATAAGGCAAAAGGAAAAATACCAAGCTGGTGACAATAAATGAGGGTTGTTTAGTAAAGTAGCGCCACTCAAAGGCGAGCATTTTTGTAAACATGATAACCGCCCCTATGCAGCAGCAGAGCTAGACTGTTCGGCTCTGGATTGATGTAAGGTAGAAAAATACACGTCTTCTAGATTTGCAGGCGAGTTTTCAAATCCCTCGGGCGCATCGTCTGCTAATACATGCAATACCGTTTGACCAGCAAACAACCTCTTGGAAATTACCTGTAAATTCTTTTCCAATTCTTCGACTTCTTCAATGGATACCGACTTACGCCAAATCTGTCCATTCAACTTCTCAGTCACTTCTATCGGGTTACCTTCAAGCAGAATCTGGCCCGATCCAAGGACGGCCATATTGCTACAAAGTTCAGAAACATCATCAACGATATGTGTCGATAATATGATGACTTTATCTTCACCGAGGCTTACTAGAAGATTATGAAAGCGATTTCTTTCTTCTGGATCTAAGCCTGCGGTAGGCTCATCAACAATCAATAAATCTGGATCTCCTAACAATGCTTGAGCGATGCCAAAACGCTGACGCATACCCCCGGAATATCCACTTACAGCTTTTTTTCTGTGTTGAAATAAGTTGGTATGAGCGAGTAATCCATCAACCACTTCTTTCCGCTCTTTAGCATTGGCCAGCCCCTTTAATATTGCCAAGTGATCGAGTAAATCATATGCGCTAACTCTTGGGTAAACCCCAAAATCTTGAGGTAAATACCCCAGAGTTCGGCGCAGCTCATTGGGTTGTTCAATAACGTTGATATCACCAAATGTAATACTCCCTTTATCCGGTAATTGTAAGGTAGAAATTGTACGCATAAGTGATGATTTACCAGCGCCGTTAGGGCCGAGTAAACCAAATAATCCTTTTTTAATTTCTAGATTCACGTTATTGAGCGCTTTAACGCCGTTGCCATAAGTTTTAGACACGTTTGAAATGGAGAGCATGAGTGGACCTTATTGTTTTTCTTTATTAACAACAAATTAACAGACTAAATCATGATGACAAACTCAGATTTGTAAACAAAAATGTTTCAGCAAAGTGAGTTAAAGTCATCATTAACATGCCAGATCATCATTACTGCTTGCTAATAACATATTTGAGAATTTCAACGACCTGTTCTGTCGTTGTTGCCCAGGCTAATGCGGCTGCATCAACCTCTTTAAGTGGGTGAATAATGTCATCGCTATGTAATGTAATATAGGGTGTGCCCATTGCTGCGCAATAACCTGCATCAAAAGCAGCATTCCACTGTTTGTACTTATCGCCGAAACGAACAATGGCAATGTCACATTGTTCAATCAGTGTTTTCGTTCGAATCGCATTGACTTTAGCTGACTTGTGGTCCCTCCAGAAACTCTTCTCTTCTGCACCTAATAAGTCACCTGCAGCATCACTCGCATCATGGTCAGTAACTGCTGAAGAGAATGAAAAGCCTGCCCCTTCACATCCATCAATAATGCGCTGTCTCCAATCTGTATGTATTTCCCCGGACAGGTAAACATTTAAACTCATCGTTCATTTCCTTTAAAAATAGTATTGGTTTCACTACGAGTTTATCAATTTATGACAAGAGATCGATGGGTCTACGAAATGTTTCCGAAATGCACACAGTTTCGACCTTTATCTTTCGCTCTATATAAGGCTCGGTCTGTTCGCTCTAGCCAGCTTTTAATCGTGTCTTCACCATCATATTCAGATACTCCTATGCTGACAGTTAATTTATTGATGACCTTAAATGTCGTTTCTTCCAATATTTGTTGAATACGACTCGCTAGATGAAGCGCTTCTTTCTGATTTGTTGAAGGCAGGAAGACAGTAAACTCTTCACCGCCCCATCTCGCAGCAATATCCCCTCCCCTAACCGCTTTCAACAGTATCCGACCAAACTCTTTTAGCGCATCGTCCCCTGCATTATGACCAAAACGATCATTAATGACTTTGAAGTAATCAATATCAATCATCATCAAAGAAACACTTTTGTTTTGTCGAAAAGCATCGTCGAAATGATGCTTTAAAGTAGTCATAAAATATCGACGATTATAAAGTGCGGTCAGATTGTCATGAAACGACAGATACTCTAGATCTTCATTGGCTTTTAGAAGCTTAGACTGCGCTAATTCGAGCTGCTCATTTTTTCGCTGCAATATCGATTTTATTCGCAACACTTCCCTATACCGCCATATAACAATAGCGATAACAATTAACCCGCCTGTGATAAAACTAAAAAGTAATTCATAATCAGCTTGTTTGATAACTTGAGAATGACTCCAACGATTAAAGATATCGTTATGCTGTCGTGTACTTATTTCGTCAATAGCATCATTAAATACACTGACAAGCTCAGGCCTAGATTTAATAATGCCAACACGCAATTCATCTTGAGTGGATATCCATCCATTTATTCTTAAAGAAGTTAATTCCAGTTCTTTTAGTCTTGAATTAATTGTTAATAAAGAACCAACATAAACATCTATCGTTCCTGCAGCGAGATCTTTCAACCCTTCTGTTTCACTCATTACTAAGTGCACATTAATATTTGGGTAATAACGCTTAACTTCTTCGACTAGTCTAAAACCTTGCACCACACCTAGTGTTAAATCACCGATTGCATTCAAATCCGGTATAAAGCCTTGATCTTTCTTGGTAACTAAAACATTAGGGCCAAAGAAATAGGGACGAGTAAAAAGTAATTGTTTTTCTCTTTCTTCAGAACGATTGATTAAAAGTGTAAGATCGCAATAACCCGCACTTAAAAAGGCCATTGTCTCTTTCCAGCTAGTGGTAGGTACAAGTTTCAATTCATAATCAATCAATTGCCTGAAAATCACAGCATATTCATCGGCAATACCTTTGTGTTTACCTTCAATGATACCTTCAAAAGGCATCCAATCGGGGTCGGCACAATAATGAATTATTTGATTATTGGTTTGTGAAACTGATGGTGTAATGAAGGTGACTACTGCCGCTAAAAGAAATAAAAAGAAGACGGCAGTAAGTCGGTATTTTTTGTCGTAACCAGCCACTCAGCAAGCGTCCTTAAAAATTAAGTGTGCTACAACAAATACGCACAAACGGTTTGTTATCTAATCAATAATAGTCCGTTTTATCAGAAATGCTAAAGTCGTCTATGTTGCAATAACCTTTATTATTGGAATGACTTACGCTCAATCCATAAATACGTTAAGCAACATAAAAGCAATAAAGCGACAAGCCATTTGCCGATAGGCTTGGATGAATCCATTGTAATTTGGGTTTTATATTTATCGCTAATTTGTTTTGTTGCATTATGGTTAGCACCTTGGATATCTGATTCCCAGTCGTCTTTATCATGAAAATACACCCATTGCATATCAAGCAATCGACCATCGGCATCGTTCAAATTTAAACTATGCCAACCAGCTTTTTGAGGCCAGATAATAGTACAGTGCTGGGACCTATTCAGTCCGGCTTGCACCAATTCAATGGAAATGGGCTCAGATAGAAGAGAAGCAACCTCTGCATTCATGGCTGTGCTCTGATCAGCTGAAAACCCTGCGCAGACCTTATAATGATGATCTATGCGTAGCACCCCAACATCATTTTGGGGCAACCAATATCCAGTATTTTTGAAACGAGCGATATGCATAAGGGCATTTTGCCAATAACGTGTATAGCTATCCCGCTCACCACTCGTTTGCCATTGATAAGATTCGTCGATTAAGGATATTGCGACGTGGCCTTTACCATAATTCTTGTTAATGAAAATAGCCTGCCTTTCTTCGTCATATACTAGAGCATCAGCGTGAATACCCGACACTGAATAGTGTGCTACTTGAATAGGCAACCGTGATTGATGATTTGACCAACTGACTATTGTTGGTGCGTATTGCTCGTTATATTCAGCCGCCTCTTCATGTTGAGATAAAGTGAATTGACGCAAAAGGCCTATGGGGCTTGATGGAGCATCATTGAAGTAACTAAGGAGGCTGGTATCAGCAAGAATAAGAACACCCAACCCTTGGTTAACGGCTTGACTTAACAATTTATGCTGTTCGACATTCATAGTAGAAAATGCCCTGCCGTCTAACATTAAAAAATCGATGTCTGACAGCGTGTCTTCAGACAATTGTCCTTTGCGAAAGAGCTTATCTGCTTTGTCGTTTTTCTTTTCAGAGAGGTTGATCTGCTGAACTAAGTGCTTATCTCGACTTATTTGTGTTAGAACAGTTACCGAATGCCCATACTTCCCTAACCAGTTTTGCAAATGTTTGCTTTCAAAAGATGGTGCTGATTGCTTGATCATTACATTCAAACTGCTAGGTGTCTTAACGTTGACCGCTACAGGCTCACTGAGCAATCTTGAATCACTTGAAACCTTTCTAACTTCTAATGAATAAAGCCATTGCCCTTCTATTCTTGTTCTATAAGTCAGAGTGAATCGCTCGCCAACTCTAATCACTTCTTTATCCAACGTTAATCCGCTTGGCTCAACTAAACTGATTTCATATAAAACATCTTCATTTGCACCAGTTTGAAACCGACCTGAAATAGTATTGTTTTGTCCGATAAACGTCTCTTTAGGCCAAACTAAATCAACCAAACCGTCATAAGGTGCACTTGATTGCCATGATACCGAGAAATCAGTCTGACTTAACTTCTCAAGATCCTGCCATTGCTGGGGCGATAAGCCATCACCCCAGACTTCTATGTTGGGATAAGAAGCAAACACGGATAGCAAACTAGCTGGTGACATAACCACCATAGTGTCCTTGGGTAGAGATAATAGCTCTTCTTCGTCCAATAGGCTCCTAACGGCTACTTTCGCTATTTTACCTTCAGATACACCGTCAATACCTAGATAACCATGAGTGAACAAAATCACTTTTTCTTGAGTATCACTTGTTGTTCGTATATCCAAAATTAATAACAGAATAAGCACCACACTGAGAATATTGATGAGCGGAACGGTCCATTTTTTGATTGATGAACCATTGGCATACCGTCGATAGGATATTGCGACCGTAACCAAGCCAGTCATTAATAAGACAGTCAACATAGCAACAACCAACCATTCTGAATGCGTTGGTACGCTCACTGTTAACTCCCTAAGATTAAATAGTTGGAGTGATTGATTCATGACTCACCTTTCTCAGGCTTACCATTAGCGATAGTGATCAAATCCAGATAACGATCTGATAATTGAGTGTGAGAGACGCCTTTCTTCGAAGCTGCGGGTATTGCTTCGTCACCGGATATTAATGCCCATAACCTCTTTTCCAAATCTATCAAACAATGTTCGCAGTCGTCTAAATTGAAACTTTGTCCCAAGAGTGCTTTTTCCATTGTCGCCACATGGCGAATAAGCTCAGGCTCATTTGCCGTATTGTTTAGCAGTAATTGTTTTATATCATTGATTAATGCCTGCTCTTGCGTATTAATTTTGTTGGTATATTGACTACTACGGTGACGGTTTATCACACCCAGTATCTGAGTGATATTGTCTGTCACGGCATGATCAAAATCATCACTACTTAAGCGCTGCTGATTTTCAATATCGTCTAACTTACCTTGATAGCGTCGCTGCTCAGTCACAGGTGGCGGTTCAAACCCGAGTCGCTTGACGTATATTCGTTCTGCTTTTTTTGCTTTATTCAGAAAAGACAGTGCTTCATTCTCAAAAGGCAATGCCAGTTCGGGTTCTGAGAGCAATAAATGCAATTCCGCTTGCCACATAGCGGCTATCGCCCGCTTCATCATAGCTTTTGGGTTTTGCTTTGTAATCAATCCAATATCAACCTCGCCGTGCGCGTGGCCATACTGAGCAATGATCTGCTTATACCCTGATAAGCCTTGCGTGTCGTCTGTTGCCTCTTCCTCATGGACATGCTCATCCTCATTAACATGATCTTCTTCTTCATGCTCTTCGGTGTTGTGCACTTCAAAATCATCTTCTGTTGAAACAACATCAGCTCCACCTTCGCCGAATTCATCACCTAGAAATTGCCCATACTTTTGTTTCAAATCGTTCTGTGCCTGACCTAGAGATTGAGACGTTTGCTTAAACTCGTCGCGAGATAATTGCTCTTCACTCGCAATAAGCTCCTGCGTTTCGATAATAATTTGGCGCTGACTCTTAAAATACTCAGGAATAAAATCGATGACGATGCCACCACTCAAAATGCCTTCTTGCTCATCCTCTAACCAACGGATAATTTTAGTCTGAGACTTGGTCATTTGGGCCACAGGTGTTTTGTTGTCCCAAGCTCGAATACTAAAATAGAATTCATCACCCGGTTCCATACCAAGCTCGGTCAAGTTCCATGTCTTAGAGTAAATATCGCCATCTTTTGATGATCGAGTCTCATCAAAAAGAAAAACCTCATCTCTAAATTTAACTGCTTCACCGGAGCCTTTGGCAATTGAAGCCAATATATCAACTTTCGAAATACCAAAATCATCACCGACAATTGCTTCTAAAGTTATTGTGGGCAAAGCGTTTTTTGCGACCTCGGTAATCGTTTTCTTTGGTGTTATAAATCGAATGAAAGGTTCTTCGTCAGGAACAACTGTTATGCTATATAAATTCTGTATACGACCATGAGATGTACCTATCGAATAGATACCCGTTTGTGTCATGGTTTCACTAGCACGATAAAGGGCATCATCTCCTTTTACTAAGTTAAGCTCTTTGTCGTCACCAAAGTGCAGCTGATAATTTAAAGAAGAATGAGAGAAACCCAATTGCCACGAGACTGTTGAGCCAGATAACACCGTCAGGTTAAGATCATCAGTATTCACTTTACTCTGTTGCACATAACTCGGTGGTTCAACTTGAATATAAGCCTGAGTAATAGAAGGGGTAATCAAATCAGACTCAGCAATGTTTTCATCATCAACTTGATTGCTTTGCACATCGGTATGGCTGCCAGAGATTAAAGACAGTCCATCAAACCACTCTTGGTGATAAGAGAACCCTAAAACGACTAGGAGAACAGTGGCAGCAAGCGTCGCAATCAATCCATTTTTCAAGGCATATTTAGGCGTTAACGATACACTTTTTTGATTGAGCAATTTGGTCAGTACGGATTCTACTTTCGATAATTGCAACGTCTGCAATACGTTAAGCTCGTCTTTTGATTTGCTCAGTAACTCAGTACTTTCCTCAAGTTCTTTAAACTCTCGATTGAGATGAAGCAATAAGTTCTCTATTGTTATTTGTCGATAAGATCGCGAACGCATGCAACCATATATTGATGCCAATAAACTGGCACTTAAGGTCAACATACCAACAAATAACGATTGGAATGTAACCCCCAACACGGCCGATAAAATCAATAGCCATGCCAGTGTGTTAACAGCAAAGCGCGTAAGGTATTGACGCCTTGCACAAACCACATGCTCTTCAAGCTGTTGAATAATTTTACTAGAAGGCACTGTTAGGTATCCCCGGTTAAATTATTCACATCGTCAGTATTTCGCTTGCGCCTTAGGCTTAATTCAGACCACGTCCTCTCTATGCAAAATACAATGACGATAAATAACACCAGTGCAAAAGGAGGATTTTTATCTTTCAGATTGACTCCGTTTTCAACATATTCTGATTCGCTTTTCGTTTCCAAGCCCTTAGAGACTTTTTCTGATATTTGTTTCAGTGTTAGCCTCATTCGCGACAACAATTGCCGTTCAAGCTCTTCATCAAGCGTTCTATTGATAAGTAGTTCAGCAAGATCATATGGAAAATGTGGCTTAAGAACCCAATTACTCCAACTTGGATTAAACCGACTGTAAAATGAGTAAACTTGCCCTTCCCCAACGCTATTTGATGTTAGCAACGCTGAACCAGACGTAGTTTTCCAAATCACTTGTGATGAAAATGCGGGTTTTGACAGCGATATAACATCCGGTAAACCCATTTTATGCAATACAAAATTGCCATAGAGATCTGGTAAAGACGGTTCATTAAAGTAAAAGTGCTCATTAACCGCCGTTTCAACAGTTTGAGAGTTTGCAGAGGCATCAATAACCAAACGTGTCCCAGCGGTTGCACGCTGCAATAAGTCAGAGCTTAGCGGTCTGTCTGACAGATATAAAATGACATCAACGTTGTCATAGGCTGAGTCAGGTAGTTCATTTTCTTCCTTGGCAGTCTCTTTGTAGAGCACTTCTAACCCTGTTAAGGTATTTTCATTCAGTGCCGTCAACGCTGCACGGATGTATGTGACATCTTCACGCCTATTAACATCACTGACAACAAGCACTTTCATTGGTACAGGCAATGATATTAGCGCTTCAGCATCTGGTATCTGTGTCACATGCCAGTCAATCTTTTCCAGCCCGAGAGGCTTTTCGCCAATAAACTGGCTCAAACGGTTTGTTGAATAAACCGTTATGCTGCTATTACTCTCTAAGGGCCGCATGGCCCTTTTGACTTGCAGCCATACGTTCATATAAGAAACGTGTTCATTTGTTTCGCTACGATTTGAATTAATCATAGGCAAGGTTAATGGAATCACGCCTTCGTTTATATTCGATAACAAGGAAACATTAATGTCAGGGGCATCCAGTTGCTCAGCTAGCACCTGCTTTTCCTGTAAGCTAGCCACATTTAACCAATCTTGAGTGACAAAAATAGATTTACTCTGAATTATCTGCTTTTCATCTGATAGAAACAGCTGTGCTAACAACAATGAAATCAAGATTATCAACAACAATCTTAGCGCCAATAATAAACGTTCGATTAACCGTATTTCGGTCATTTTTTTGAGTTTCTTGGTGGCGATCAATCGAATATCACCAATAGGAACGAGCTTACCGCGACTTATGTTAAAAAGGTGGATAACAATGGGGATAACCAGTGCGAGCAAGAAATACAGCATAGCTGGTGATTGCAGGCTCCATTGACTATTTTTTAATGCACTCGACAATACGTCAGTCATAGCTAAACCAGCTTTTGCCTAGCAGATAAAAATTGGAATAATGCGCTATCTAATGGCTTATCAATATTGCATGTAACATGTTGAACCTGATGTTCAGACAGTTTCTGCTTCAATTTATCATTAAAATCTTGTCTATTTTTAAGGTAATCGGCTTTCACCGATTTTGCAGAAACCAATCGTTGCTGCTTGGTTTCCAAATCCTCAAAACGAAGCACTCCAGAATACGAGAAGTCAATTTCATCAGAAGACTCAAGTTGAATTGCAACAACGTCCGTTTTTGTGTTTTTAAGTGACACGACTAAGTTAGTTATTTCATCATCCTGCTGATAAAAATCGCTAACAATCATGACTAAACCACTGCGCCGCATAGCACTGATGTTAGACTTCAACTGCGTTAGATCAGGAAACATGCCACCCGACTTCATACGCGCCAGTTGCAGTAAGATACGTTGATACTGCTGCAAACCACCCAGAGCTGGTAAATAATTGGTTTGCTCCGTGGACACGCCCATTAACCCTGTAGCGTCACCTTGTTGCTGCGCCAAATAAGCTATGGTTGCTAATAAATAACGACCATAATCAAGTTTACTCAAGTCTTGCTGATCTTGAACAATACCCGATCGTTTTTGCATCGATGCACTTGCATCAAGGATGAGCCAAACATTAATGTTACTCTCTCGCTCAGCTTCTCTAACAAAATAACGGTCGGAGCGCGCAAAAAGTTTCCAATCTATTTTACTCAACTCATCACCGGGCTCATAGGCTCGATATTGACTAAACTCTATGCCTGTGCCTTTCTGTCGGCTCCGATGTAAACCATGCATAAAACCCTCTGCCACCGTTTTAGCAATCAAAGGGATATCTTTAACACGTGCTAAAGTTAACGGGTCAATAAACTGTTGGATAACCATTTAGCTTTTCAAAGGGCTTTGCGGTTGAGGTACATCTTTTAGTAGAGCGTCGACCACATTATCTGTTGTTACGTTTTGCGCTTCGGCTTGGAAATTAACCAAAATTCTATGTCGTAACACACTATGTGCAATTTTCTTAATATCATCAATGGAAACGGCAAAGCGTCCATCAAGCAGCGCATAAGCTTTTGCACAAAGCACCAATGCTTGCCCTGCTCTTGGTCCAGCTCCCCAGCGAACAAATTCTTTTACTGTTTTCGACTCACTCTTCTCTGGACGAGTAAATCGAACAAGCTGCGTTACGTAGGCCAATAAGGCGTCTGAGACATCTATCGAACGTACCAATTGCTGTAGATTAACAATATCCTCGCCGCTGAGTACCGACTTTAACTCAGTGTGAGATGTCCCCGTTGTTCTGCGAAGGATTTCCATTTCTTCGTCCGCACTTGGATAACCGACAAGAATAAACATTAAAAAACGATCGAGTTGAGCTTCCGGCAAAGGGTATGTACCCGATTGCTCAACAGGATTCTGTGTTGCTAAAACAAAGAAAGGCTTTGGCAAATCAAAACTATTACCCGCATAGCTCACTTTACGTTCTTGCATTGCTTCCAATAGTGCAGCTTGAGTCTTGGGAGGTGTACGGTTGATCTCATCAGCCAACAAGATATTGGTAAATACTGGGCCTTGTTGAAACTTAAAAAAACGATCACCGGACTCATGATCTGTTTCTAATATTTCCGTTCCTATAATATCGCTCGGCATTAAATCTGGCGTAAATTGGACTCGGTTAAAACCTAATTCTAAACTTTTTGATAAAGTACTAACCATCAATGTCTTAGCTAGCCCTGGGACACCTTCTAATAGGCAATGACCACCAGCCAAAATACTCACAAGTAACTGATTAATAACGTCTTCTTGTCCAACAATCACTTTTCCAACTTCATCCCCGACTTGCTTAAGTTTGCGCAAAGTGAGCTCAATACTTTCTTGTGTTAGTACTTCATCTGACATAGAGAATTCTCTGAATATAATTAACGTGCTAGGACGAATATGAAATTAAGCGGTCATCGCGTAGATAACAATATTGACGGCAAACTTAGTGTTGTCGATTTTAAGCCAACGTTTGTTACGAAAATCGTAATCCCATTCACAGCCTAAATCCTTATTGCTGTATAGCACTGCAATACGGCCATTGATCACAATAGCTTTGAGGTAATCATGTACAAGATCATCTCCCCATCCGTTGAGTTCGATGGATGTTTGCGGAGGTCCATCAAACTCGAAGAATGCGTTATAAATAGGATGATCATTTGGGATCTTAGCTAATGCCTCATCACTAAAAATCTCTGCCATTTGTGCTTCAAATGTTCGAGCAAACATACCGTCTATATCGTGATTGCAATCATCAACAAAAACAAAACCACCATTATCAACGTATTGTTTAAAGTTCTGCTTCTCTTGTTGTGTGAATTGCACTAATCGATGCCCTGCCATATAGCAAAATGGAGAAGACAACATCGTTGGGTCAGATAGTGGGATAATTCGTTCTTTGATATCAACTCGAAGACTCGTATATTCAATCAGCGAGTTAAGCACGTTAGCAGGCATGCGTTCATCAACCTCCCAATCACCCGACTCATAGCTAAGTCGCGTAAAGAAAAAGTCATAGTGCTCACGAGCTGATGCAACAGAGTTTGGCAGCAAGATTGCACTACTTAACAACGCTGAAGAACGTTTTATAAACCCACGGCGATCAATAAAAGGCATAAAAATAAAAGCTTATTAACTCAATAAAGGTGCGGCGAAAAGCAAGCTTTCACCGCATTGTTGCTTAAACCGCGTCAGACAAGCTACTAAAGGTAAAGTCTCTGATCTTCATCGGTGGGATCATATTGCCATTAATACGTTCAGGCTTACCCATTGCTTCAATGTTATTCAACATGATGATTGGGCTCTCATTAAACCTGAAGTTCTTAATAGGATATTTGATCTTGCCGTTTTCAATATAAAACGTACCGTCACGCGTTAAACCTGTATACAGCAGGGTTTGTGGGTCAAGCGGGCGTATATACCAAAGGCGTGTGACTAACACGCCACGTCGTGTATTTTTAATCATTTCTTCAAGCGAATCACTGCCACCTTCCATAATGATATTGCCACCGCGAGGTTGATAATCAACACCGGTCTTCTTGGCCCAGAAAGGCGAATTAGGCATATTGGCAATAACGCCATCCTTAATCCAGTCAACACGATTTCTAGGATAGCCATCCCCACCAAAGGGTCTCGCTGGTGCGATTGGATGTTGAGGATCAGAGTAAATATTCACACGTTCGTCGAACATCTTCTGACCTAATTTGTTCTTAGGTTCACCTTCTTTAGCTCCTTTGTTACTTAGGAAACTGCGACCTTCATCAGCGGAACGCTGATTAAATGCACGCATCATGTTACCTAATAAACCAACACTGGCAGCAGGCTCTAGAATAACCGTATATTTACCCGGCTCTAGTTCCTTCGCTCCCACAGAGCCTTTAGATTTCTGAATGGCAACGTCAGATGCTGTAGCTGTATTTAACAGCTTATAGTCACTGTAGTTACGCGACGCCCAACCTGATCCTCGACCATCCTCAGTACGAATAGTGACAGAGAAATCAACATTGGTTGACGTATTATAAGCAAATAACCCTTTGTTATTCATGATAGCGCTAAAAGTAACAGCTTCTTCTAAGAAGCCAGCCGCAACCAACTTGTTCTTTTTAGACGGTTGAATACTTGAATTAGCAGCACTTGCCCTATCTTCTGGTGTTACTTTCGCTGTTGAATCGAAATAAGTTTTAGATTCCAGATACTTTTGCTTGCCGAATATCGGCATGTATTCTTTGTTTTCAGGGGCTAATTTTGCTAGCTCTTCCGACCGACGTACGACTTTTTCCAGCGACGCGTCGTCAAATTCATTAATCGTTGCTACACCTGTGCGTGTACCAAACGTTGACTGAACCGCTAACGTCACATCACTCTCTTCGCCAGCAGTAGACACGGTATTTCGAGCGTAACGTATGTTGCCACCAACTTGTCCATCAAGATTACATTCACATTCATCAGCCTTTGAAAATGCGAGGACCTTAGTGAGTAGCTCTTTTGATTTTTTTTCAGATAAAATAGTCATTATTTAATGCTTCCTTCGAACCTTTACTTACACGTTACGTGCGGTATTAATCACGTTAATGTTGTTAAATCTCGTGGTTGGACAACCATGAGACACCGCACTAACTTGCGAAGGCTGACCTTTACCATCGAAGAAAGTCCCGCCGACTCTATAATCAGACTTACCAGCCATTTGCACACAGCTATTCCAAAATTGTTGCGTGTTGGATTGATAAGCGACATCCTCAATTTGGTCAACTATCTTGCCGTCTTTAATTTCATAGAACAATTGCCCGCCAAATTGGAAGTTGTAACGTTGTTGATCAATAGAAAATGACCCCCTACCGGCGATATAAATACCCTTTTCAACGTCTTTAATGACATCGTCTGCAGATAAGTCTTCTTTGTTTGGACGCAAAGAAACATTGGACATACGTTGGAACTGAACGTCACGCCAGCTTTGAGAGTATGAGCAACCATGTGATTCATTTTGGTCGATCATGTGTACTTGATCACGAGTTGCTTGGTAATTAACTAAAATACCGTCTTTAACTAAATCCCACTCTTTCGTTTTAACGCCTTCATCGTCGTAAGCAACATACCCTAGAGAATGAGGTTGTGTCTTATCTGCAAAAAGATTCACTATGTCAGAACCATACTGGAACTTTTTACTCTTCCATTTATCCAACGTCGCAAAACTGGTGCCAGCAAAGTTTGCTTCGTAACCTAACACGCGATCGAGTTCTAATGGATGCCCCACTGACTCATGGATAGTCAGCATTAAGTGAGCAGGATCGAGCACGAGATCATATTTGCCGGGTTCAACCGACTTAGCTTTCAATTTCGCTTTTAGCTGTTTGCCTGCTTCTGCGGCATCTTCAATAATGTCATAAGAATTTTTATATCCAACATTAGCACCAGATATTCTAATCTTGTCTTCTTCTTTACCGTCAAGGTACTCAAAACCCATACCAACGGGGTTACCTAGGCCATTGCGCTGTTTAAAGCCACTCTCACCTATACCGGTCGCCGTAAAAGGTGCCCATAAACGATGAACATCTTGATCAATATATGATCCATCTGTCGAAGCGAAATATTTTTGTTCGTTAACGAGGAAAAGTGACGAATTAATAAAATTAGCACCGTTTTTCATGGCTGCATCGTTAACTGACAACAATAAATCAACTTTCTCTTTTATCGGTATTTCAATCGCATTCTTTTTAATCGGCGTTTGCCAACTCACGTCACCTACACCTTTAACTGGTGCTAATTTAACCGGCGCTGTTTGAAACTTAGAGTTAGCAATGGCAACAGCAACAGCTTGTTCGGCTGCTTTCGCAATACTGTCTGGAGTCATATTTGACGTTGATGCAAAACCCCATGTACCGTTAGCAATAACGCGAACACCAATACCTGCAGATTCTGTATTAACAATATTAGAAACGCGCGCTTCACGTGTTTGTACAAACTGATTTAGATAACGACCTATGCGCGCATCAGCATAGGTTGCACCTTTGGCTTTGGCTGCATTGAGGGCAATATTAGCGAGCTTTTTCTTTTGAGCTACGTCCATAGGTCTATCAAGCAACTGTTCTGCTGACACAGCAATACCTGAGATTGGCAACATCAGTGCACTTGCACCCACACCGCCTAGTTTAATGAAGTCACGCCTTTCCATTTACTCTTCCTCTGGGGTTTATTTTTATATATCAATCGTTAACCACACTTTATCTACCAATACGATCTCAGTTGCAACAGAAAGTCGGTGAACGACAATCCAATGCGATAAAGTTAAATCTTTTGACTTGAGTGTATTCTAATTATCGAAGCATACTCAAGCTGAGTTCAGTGGGTATATTAGCTATTTAACCCCTGCTCGGGATAAGCAATAACTATAAACAAGCCATTTTTCTCATGTCTTAAGATTATGCAGCTTTACTTTGGGGTAACATAAATTTATTAACTACAAGCGATACAACTATCGTTAGTATCAAAGTGACAAACATTAAATGAATGTAATGTAATGGCGACCAAACAAAAGTAAAAATTGCATAGAGTGATGCACCAAATACCAGCCCCACTCTTACAGCTTTACCTTGTACACCTTTGAAGAGAATAGCGACCAAAAACGCAGCCATAACCGGCATGCTATACAAACCGTTAAGCTTCTGAAGTAAATCGATAATGCTTTCAGACTGCTCATAAACGGGGACAAGCGCCACCGCGACCATAGCAAATAGCAGTGCTACGAGCTGTCCTACATGCTTAACGTTGGCATCGCGGTTAAAATAATGCTGATGGATATCGCAAGTATAAAGGGCAGAAGCAGAATTGAGGCATGAGTTAAAGCTCGACAATACTGCCCCAGCAATAACAGCAGCAAATGCTCCTGACAACCATGCAGGCATAACATCACCAACAAGCTTCCCATAGGCGACATCGCCTACATCACCATACAGTTTAAACGCTATGATCCCTGGTAACACAACAATGAATGGAATAAGTAACTTAAAGATGACAGCAACGTAAACGCCTTTCTGTGCTTCTTTAACCGACTTAGCAGCTAAGGCTCGCTGGGTGATCACCATATTGGTTCCCCAATAAAATACCTGAATAAACACCATACCCGTTAACAATGTGTGCCAAGGAATGTCTGAGTCGTTACCGCCGATCAGTGTTGCTCTTTCTAGTGGTATACCTGACAAATCAAAATCGATAGCATTCAAAGCAAATAAAGTAACGGCAAGCCCCATTACCAATAAACCGATGCCATTAAACGTATCAGAAATGGCAATCGCTCTTAGTCCACCAAAAATGGCATACACTGATCCAACCATCGCAAATATAGCGGCTATGGTGGTCACAGAAAAAGATAAACCAAACATCGACTTCATGAACAATGAACCCGTATACAAGACCACAGGTAACAGGATAAACATATAACCGAATAAAAAGAGCACCGATACCATAGTTCTAATACCTGCATCACCTAAACGATGCTCAAGTAACTCAGTGGTCGTTGTACATTGATATTTGTAATACATAGGGATCAAATAGCGCGCTAGGATAATCAAGCCAATCGCTGCGCCAATTTCCCACCATGCTACGAGAAGAGATTGAGCACCATTCATACCCACAATTTGCTCAGCACTGATGTTAGTCAATAAAATTGAACCAGCGACAAAACCCCATGAGAGTGAGTTTCCGGCTAAAAAATACTCTTTGCTATCACTACTGTCACGCTTGTAGTTTTTACACTTAATATAAGTAATCAATCCAACTAGGCCAGTTAGAGCAAAGAAAATAATCGCTTGAATAGTACTACCGCTCATTCGTCAACAACCCCTTTTATTTTTAGAATTCTCTTTCAACTGAAACTACCCTACACTCAGTCAACATATTGCTCAAGGCGTTAAATCAAGCTATTGGCAATACAATCAACGTACATACGTATTCATGCATAAAAATGCCAAAGGCAAGACAAAAGTCAGGCACTTATCATCGATGATGTCGCTCATTCTCAGCAGCCTTTGTAACCCATTTATCATTAAAGCTCGGGAATAACCTGGCAAGAATCGCTAGCATACGAGCCTTTCGAGGAATGATAATGAGTCTTTTATTCTTAACTACACCATCCAACGCTTCACGCACCAAGTCCGCTACAGGATAAGGTTTTCCTGATAGTTTAGTTAAGTAACGACGAATATCAGGTAGCCAAGGCATAGCAGGTAAACCCTCAATACTGGTCTTCTCAAGCAAAGGGGTATCTATAGCCGCAGGGCATAAAGTACTGACGTTGACACCAAACTTGGCAGCCTCAGCTCTCAAGCTACAACTTAAACCGACAACAGCATGTTTCGTCATCGCGTATGGTGTTAACAAAGGGACAGGTGAAAGTCCCGCCATCGATGCAGTGTTTACGATGTGCCCATGACCCCGTTCCTTCATAATTGGGTACACAATATGAATACCATTTACAACACCTTGAATATTAACAGTAATCGCTTTTTCCCACGCGCTTAAAGGCAACTCATAAACCTCACCGGCCATGCCAATACCCGCATTATTAAAAAAGAAATCAATACGCCCGTACTTATCAACTAACTCGTTAACACAAGCTCGAAATGACTCAGCATCGCAAACATCCAACTGAGTTGAATGAGCATGTTGGCCACAGACATCAGCCACTTCTGCCGCGGCTTTTGCATTGATATCAGTGACCAAGACATTGGCTCCCAACTTGCTCAACGCAAGAGACAACTCTCTTCCAATCCCAGAACCAGCACCCGTAATTAAAACAACCGCATTGTGATATCTAGTCATAAACTGTTCCGATCAATGAAAGTCTTTAGGCGAGCTACCAAACTCCGCCTTAAAACAACGACTGAAATACGACGGTGAAGTAAAGCCAACCTCAAAACAAACATCACCGATTCGTTTCCCTGACTTAATAAGTTCTCTTGCTCTCTCAAGCCGAAAGCGCCTCAATAATTCATTAAAATTATAATCAACTAAAGCAGAAAGCTTTCTGTTCAACTGACGTTCGCTAATAGCCATTTTGTCAGCAGCAATAGCTCTGCCAAATTGCTCATCGTTATAAAACTGGAGCCTGCTAATTTATTATCAAATAAAAAAACATCACCACCTATAGCCCAAACTCTATCCTTTGAGTCTAAATATAATAAATAAGGTAGGTTACGGCGCAAGGTTTCACTTTTAAATTCAATGTTGAATGACCTAAGTGAACTCTTATTGGGCTCATGTTTGTATATATAGTTTTGCCAAATATTACCCTTAGTGTCTATTTCTACCTGTTTAAAACCTCTCTCAAAAGTATTCATGGAAGCCTTACCTAGCTCCATCACTTTTACTGCTTTTGATGATTCGAGATTGGCCAATACCAAATCCCCTTTGCAAACAGCATAAACCTCCGTTGAGCTGAAAGCTGCACCTGAACAAGCTCCTAAGGCTGAGTCATCATCCAATGTAATCACCTTAAACGTCTGGTACTATGAATTAAATTTAATAAGCCCTTTCACATCTGAAACTATCCAAATATTGCCATTTGGATCTTCTAGTAGCTCAGAAACACTACCTTCTATAGGACTATTACTACTATTAAAGTGAAGATGTTTATTCCCTGTAACACGGTATAAACCGGATTCATCGGCAATCCTGAAGTATAGAAAGGTTAAGTAGACGTTAGTAACTATTCTAACGTCCAGGGGAAGGAAATTTCTTCACAATTCGATAAAGTTATTGAGATTTAGCTCTCTTCGCAATGGCTTTTAACTCATTGTCGATATCGCTTTTTGTATACCATTGACCTTTAGTCATTACGCCTATGGGTGATTTAAGCGTGTCCATCTGGGTGATGGGATTGTCGCTGACCAAGATCAAATCTGCTCGGTAGCCCACTCTGATGGAACCAAACTTGTCTTTATCGTCAAAATAATCACCTGCAGCAACAGTGGCACTCTTCAGAATCGCTCGATTACTCATACCAGCTTCTTGCATCGCATCGATTTCATGGTGAATAGAAAAGCCCGGAACTGAGAATACCTGTGGTGAGTCCGTTCCGAACAGAATTTCAACGCCAGCGTCATCCATGGCTTGGAGCAAACGCATTCTGTTTTCATTCCTGATAGTTGGATTGTCGCTCTTCAAAAAGTCTGTATTGCGTGGTGCCTTATAGTAGTTTGTCCAGCCATCAACTGTGGCCTGAGGCATATACTGCAGCTCAGGTTGGGATTGCAGTGTTTTAAGATCACTGGCATTCAATAAGCTCCGCCACAACGCCATAGTAGGCACCATACCAACACCCGCGTTTTTTGTTCTTTGTGCAATTTCCTGAAGCTTGTCATCGCTAATTCGTGTTGACTCGCCTCCCATATAAGCAACATAACCATCCAAATGATCAACCGTTCGTTGTTTATACTTAAGAATATTATCTAAGCCGACTTCGGCTGGCACATGCCCACCGAACTCCAGACCGAGCTCATTAGCTTTAGACGCCATAGCTTTATATTGGTCTAACGTTAAACCGGGGTGGATCTTAAGTAGATCCCATCCTTGCTTCTTTTGTCTTTCAACTTTTGCTGTTGCTTGTTTAACCGAGTTGATTGACCCACCACTAAAACTGGGACCAGCCAAGTAGAGTGTTGGCGACACAATCTCGCCATTATTTGCCTTTGCTCTTAAGTCAAGTTGACCAATACCCCCTAACATACCACGCACAGTTGTTACACCATTGGCCACGTACATAAACAAGGTATCTTTGATTGCCTGTTCTCCCGCCGTTTGTTGTGGAATGTGGCTATGCATTTCCGCAAAGCCAGGCAATAAATATTGGCCATCAGCGTTAATCACTTTGGTATTAACGTCGATATCTACTGAAGCACCAATCGCTACAATACGATCATCTTCTACAAGAACAGTTTGTTTGCCAGAAGGTGTTTCTCCATCAATATTCACTAACGTAACGTTCTTAAATGCGATGGATTCTGCCTGTGCGGTTGACAATGAACTTGCAGTGAATGCTATTGAAATAAAAAATGTCAGCGATTTGCAGCTAAATTTCATAAAACCGGATTCCGAATATTGATTTGGTAAAATAAGACTCTAGCACTGTCTAAAGGCGAGTTGAACTAATCCCCAAAAAGAGCCTGTAACAGAAACAAACCACTCAAGAAGAAATGTTGTTCTAACCTTACTCATTCATAAATTTTATGAAGATATTTTCATTTGGAATGAACCGCATATTCACACCGATGACTCTTAGTAGCAGAGTTAGGTTCCATTTTATCGGTCAACCTAGCAAAACTAAGTATGTGACTAAAAAGCATATCAGCAACGAGAAAACGACTTAGAGACAAGTGACGCCTTGCTCGGATTCTTTTGGACAAAGAGTTCACAAAGAATCAGATCAAGTCAGTACACATTTAAGAGCATCGGCTTATCAAGTTAGTGAAACACACTAACTAAGCCTGTCATTCAATTTTTTGGGATTAACACCATGCACGCTTTTACGAAACGTAAAGCTGCACGCGTAATAGGTATTGTAACAACAGCAATACTATTAAACGCATGTAGCAGCGATAACGACGCGCCACCACAGCAACCTGTAGACCCGGTAGCACCACCACCGCCGCCTCCACCATCAAGTATTCGTGGTGTACTTAGTGATTCTTTAGAATCTGCGGCTTTACCAACGGGCTCATTGCCAGCTGCTTCATTACCGGCAGCAACACTGCCCGCGGCATCGCTTCCTGCGGCAAGTCTACCGGCATCATCTCTTCCAGCATCTGTATTACCCACAGTTGAAATTGACGAAACGCCATCTGTATTAGAGTTACGCACACTTAGCGTTACCATGCAGGCGAGCCAAGAAATCGGTAACCCTGTCATCGAAGGCGATACAACTTTAACCGCCGTAGGTGTGGTTAAAGTTAATGAATTGACTGGTTCGATTAACGCCACAGTAACCGCTGACAATATCAGCGCAGGCGACGAAGTGACTATGGTTCACATTCACTCAGGTTTTGCCGGTGAAAACGGACCTGTATTAGTTGGTTTCACTCGCGTGAGTGACAACCCAACTGTATTCGCTTTGAACACCAACATTGCTAATTTGGCTGATCTGCCTGGAAATGACTTAGAAACATTCCTAGACGGCGGTTGGTATTTGAATTTGCACACAACATCTAACCCAGCAGGTCATGTGCGCGGTCAGATGTTTACTGATGATATCGATGTTTCACGTTCTGAATTACAAGGACTTCAAGAAAACCCACCAGTCATTAATGCTGAAGGTATATCAGGGGTTGGTTACGTAACCATTAACCCCGCTGAAGAAGAAATTGTAGCGAATGTAACAGTTGAAGGTTTTGTTCCCTTCTTAGATGCACCTATTGGTCCTGTTCACTTACACAATGGTTTTGGTGGTGAAAACGGTCCAGTATTTTTGCCGTTACGCCCTGTTGATGGGTCAGACACTGTCTTTAGAGCTACCGCTGCAGATGCTATTGCAGATATCGACTTTGCGCTTATTGCTGATGGCGGTACCTACATCAATGTTCATTCTGCTGAAAACGGTAGCGGTGAAATTCGTGGACAAGTCGTTCCTCGCGGCATAGACGTTGCTCGCTCTGAACTACAAGGCCAACAAGAGAACCCACCTGTTGTTAACGCAGAAGGTATCTCTGGTATTGGTTATGTGACTATTAATGCAGCAGATCAAGCTATAGTTGGTAATGTCACAGTAGAAGGTTTTGTACCTTTCTTAGATGCACCTATCGGCCCTGTTCACTTGCATAATGCTTTTGCTGGTGAAAATGGTCCTGTCTTCTTACCCTTGTTCCCTGTTGATGGCTCAGAAACTGTCTTCAGAGGCACAGAAATTGACGCCATTGCTGCAATCGACTTTGGAACTATTGCTCAAGGTGGCACTTACATTAACGTTCACTCAGCTGAAAATGGCAGTGGTGAAATTCGTGGACAAGTGGTTCCTCGTGATGTCGACGTTGCGCGTTCAGACTTACAAGGTCAACAAGAAAACCCGCCTGTCCAAAATGCACCAGGTATTTCAGGTATCGGTTATGTAACAACGATTCCGACTGCACAAGAAATTGTAGCTAACGTTACCGTTCAAGGCTTTGTACCTTTCCTTGATGCACCTATCGGCCCTGTTCACTTACATAATGGTTTTGCTGGTGAAAACGGTCCGGTCTTCCTACCATTACGCCCTGTTGATGGCTCTGACACAGTCTTTAGAGCAACATCTTCTGATGCCACCGATATCATTGATTTTGAAAGAATCGCTGATGCCGGTACTTACATCAATGTTCACTCTGCAGAGAACGGTAGTGGTGAAATTCGCGGTCAAGTTGTTACGCGTAACATAGATGTTTCACGTTCAGAGCTTCAAGGCCAGCAAGAGAACCCTCCTGTTGCTAATGCAGAAGGTGTCTCAGGTATTGGTTACGTAACTGTTAATCCTATTGAAGAATCTATCGTTGCAAACGTGACTGTCGAAGGCTTTATTCCCTTCTTAGATGCGCCGATTGGTCCCGTTCACTTGCACAATGGCTTCGCGGGCGAAAACGGCCCTGTCTTCTTGCCATTACGTCCTGTTGATGGTTCCGACACTGTCTTTAGTGGAACTGAAGCTAACGCGACAGATGTTATCAACTTCGATCTTATCGCAGATGGTGGTGTGTACATCAATGTTCACTCTGCAGAGAACGGTAGTGGCGAAGTTCGTGGGCAAGTTGTTCCACGTGGTGTTGATGTCACTCGTTCTGAACTTCAAGGTCAACAAGAAAACCCTCCAGTAGTCAACGCAGAAGGTATTTCTGGTGTTGGTTATGTGACAATTAATGCCGCAGAAGAAAGTATTGTTGGTACAGTATCTGTTGAAGGTTTCATACCTTTCCTAGACGCCGCTATTGGTCCTGTTCACATACATAACGGTTTTGCCGGTGAAAACGGTCCTGTCTTCTTACCTCTATTCGCGATAGAAGGTTCTGAGACATCGTTCCGAGGCACAGAAACCGATGCAATTGATGTTATCGACTTTGACCGCATCTCACTCGGTGGCACATACATTAATGTCCACTCAGAAGAGAATGGTAGTGGCGAAATTCGTGGACAAGTTGTACCACGTGGCGTAGATGTTGCCCGCTCAGAACTACAAGGCCAACAGGAGAACCCTCCTGTCGTTAATGCTGAAGGTATCTCAGGTATCGGCTATGTTACTGTCAATGCAGAACGTCAAAGTATTGTTGGTACAGTGACAGTTGAAGGGTTTGTACCTTTCCTTGATACAGCTATTGGCCCCGTGCACTTGCATAATGGTTTTGCTGGAGAAAACGGTCCTGTCTTCCTACCATTGTTTGCTCTTGAAGGTTCAGAAACATCATTTAGAGGCACAGAAACAGATGCAATTGAAGCGATAGACTTTACGCGTATTGCTAACGGTGGTGTTTATATCAACGTTCATTCTGAAGAAAATGGCAGCGGTGAGATTCGTGGACAAGTTGTTACTCGTAATGTTGATGTCTCACGTTCAGAGCTACAAGGTCAACAGGAGAATCCTCCTGTCGTTAATGCTGAGGGTATTTCTGGTCTTGGTTATGTAACAGTTAACCCTTTGACACAATCTATTGTTGCTACAGCAACGGTTGAAGGTTTTGTACCTTTCCTTGATGCGGAGATTGGTCCTGTGCACCTGCACAATGGCTTTGCCGGTGAAAATGGTCCTGTGTTCTTGCCACTTCGCCCTGTGAATGGTTCTGAAACAGTATTCCGAGGCACGGCACTTGACGCAATCGATGCTGTTGACTTCGAACGTTTTGCTCAAGGTGGTGTATATCTGAATGTTCATTCTGAAGAAAATGGCAGCGGTGAAATACGTGGTCAGATGCTAACAGGCAACTTAACGGTTGTAAGATCTGAAATGCAAACAGAGCAGGAAGTTCCAGCAGTTACTACGCCAGCTTCTGACGATGTGAGCGGTATAGGCTATATCACTTTTGATACGCAAAATGCGTCGTTCACACCTGTCGCAAATGTTACTGTCTCAGGCTTCGAAGCGACTATGGTTCATGTTCATCGTGGCGGTGTAGCCGGTGTTGCCGGTCCTGTTCAAATTGGATTGACAGACATCAGTCCGGACGATGCACCAGGTACTGTGTTTACATCGAATGATGGTGAAATATTTAGCTTAAATGGTTTACTCGCTGGTGCTTATTACTTCAATGCACACTCTGATGTAAACCCAGCTGGTGAAGTACGTGGTCAAATCTTAGTAGATAATGTACGTGCCTTTAGAGCGGAGCTTGATGGTTCACAGGTTTTACCTGATGCTAACCCAACAGCAGCTACAGGCATCGGCTTTATTACGGTTAACCTAAGCACTGAAGCATTCAACGCGAACCTTCAAGTTGTAGACTTTGATCCAGCACCTGCGTTTGTCTCTTTGAATATCGGTGGTGATAACAACAACGTATTCAGAGAGTTCACTGATGAAGGTGATGGGTTCTTTACAGTGTCTGATCAAGTTGCCAATTTACAAGGCTTGTTAAATGGTGCCTATTCAATCCAAGCGAATGAAGTAGCGCCATAGTAAAGACTGAATTAAGTCAATACTGAAAGTCATAAGCCCGGTGTGAGTAGCATCGGGCTTTTTTTTACGAAACACGCTGTTTAGAATTCAAGTCAAAAAATTTGCAACGCAGTTTCTATCGCTGAATCCGTTTGTTGTTCAAAGTCAAAAGCGGTAAAAGATTCAACAAAAACCTCGGGGGGTATTCCTCTAACTTCATAATCTTCACCGTTAGCAGCAACAACTATTTGATTGCTTAGACTGAATCGCCAACCGTTTGGTAATACCCTTTCAAGTTGAGAGAACGCACCATTAGTATTCTCACCAACAATAGTCACCTGTTCAAATGGCATCATGTTCATCGCAAATTGCTCTGCTGAACTGACCGAAGTTAAACTTGTAAGAACAGCGACATTACCTTCAAAGGCTTCCTCACCAGAAGGTAGTGAAACAAACGGTACTTCGGGAGTAAAACCTTCTAGGTGTCTTGTTTTTTCTGTATATAACAACGTTGCTGTCTCTGAAAACATGCTCGCAAACCTTAACGCTCTGGCATCACCGCCTCCGCCATTATTTCTCACGTCAATAATGATAGATTTTTTGTTCATAAACACTTGTAGGACGTCAGCAACAAAGCGATCAAAGGCGCGATCATGTTCTCGCCTATCACTGGATGAACCGCCAAAACCACTGAACCTATTCAAGTTTACATAACCAACATCATCACTTATGTCTCCCCAATAAGCACCTCCTGAAGAATGAACTTGAAAATTGCCTCCTAAGTAGTTGTTTTGGATTATTTTATTAACTTGTGGATCGTTGGCTCTGATGAAACGCTGACTAAATTCTGGCGTAGCTGAACCATCAAAGAATTGGGAGCCAGTATTTAACGAAATATGCGCGTCTCCAAATTTTGAAAGGATTGCCACCATAATATCGAATAATTGAGCTTTGCTTGTATCGGGCGTTACTCGTGATCTAAAGTCTGAATAGATTTGCTGCCAATCAATACCGCGTTCACTAAAGTAGGTATAATTCTCATTGAATGTATGCCAAAAAACTTCGAAGCTTTTTTCTGGATCGTCAGAAAAGCCGGTTTCTCCTTCTTCACATGTTTCGGGTAGTGTTTGTTGCCTATCGAATAGCAATGTCTCAGAAGCACCAAGTAAAGGAGCGACCAACTCATCATTGCCATTCACTGACAACGACTCAACAACGTTTGCTTCCAAGTCACTAATTGATTGGTCAAATACCATGATACAACTTACTGAAGTTACCTCGAATAGCTGAGCATTATTTAACGTCAAGCTAGCGACTAATCCTGATCCCTGTGAACGCCAAATACCTACTGTACTGTTTGATAATGGAGGTACCGTAATAATGTTATCGTTATCGCTCACGTCAATATCAACTGAACCTCCACCACAAGCTGATAGGAGCGTACTAAGTAAACCAATAGTCGACGCAGTTCTTAAAATCGATTGCCAGTTCATGATTTTATCCTCTGTTTTATATTTAGAATGATGTTGCCTTCGAATTGATATCCATCATGCCGACTAACATTTGTGTTTATTTCTAAAATCATGTGAACTGCGATATAAACAAGTGAACAGCGACCGCTTACGCAATATGCCGGGTATACTTTAGTCATCGAATTTTGGAAAACATCTGTCTATGAAAAGACTAATACGCTCTCTAATGCTTGGTTTACTGTTGGCCTTATCCTTATCCTTATCCTTATCAGTATATGCACAAGACACCCAATCAATGGGAAGCTGGAACGGCAACTTTGAGGGTTTTAAATATCGTATTGGAGACAATCCAGCTTGGTCTAAATTTGACGTTTCCCCGTCAAACTGGAAAGCCTTTGATAGAGATGTATTGATTGAACAGCAAGGCGTTTATTGGCTGCGCTTGGAAGGCAATTTCAATGTCAATGAAGGGGTCCTTCGACCAGCATTTATACACTATCGGTCGCTAGCCTCATTCGAACTGTATTTTGATGGCCAACTATTGCATAAGAATGGTGTTGTAGGCGCGACTAAAAACGAAGAAGTGCCAGGATACAAGCATGGACAGCTGATACTGCCTCGTGATTTGATAACTAGCGGCCCTCATGTTATTGCTCTTAAAATATCCAGCCACCATTGGCACAAGAGAGGCCCACTCTATCGATCTCATAACGTTCTCATTGACTTGTGGATCAACGAACATTCCGAGTTATTTTCCGAACGACTAGATAGGCAGTTTGCCGTTGGCTTTATGGCAGTTAATGTTTTCTTAGCTTGCTATTACGCTATTTTATTTATAGGAAACAGAAGACAGGTTACCCATTTATGTTTTAGCCTACTTTCTGTCGGTATGTTCTTGATAGGTACATTTGATAACCTACATTGGATAATTGACATGCCTTACCATTGGGATTACCCCAAATTTCCTTTATTCGCTTTCTCAATTATCGCAACATCAATTCTCTTACCACTGGCGTTCATGCTTCAGTTTAAAACTCAGCATAGACGGTTTTGGATCCTAGGCTTACTCATCTATTTTGGGTTTTGTTTAACCCTAGTTGATAAGCAACATGTCGGCGGATGGGGAATCGTTGGATCATTTGTTTGTGCCATATTGATTACCTCTATCGCGATATTTCATAAACAGAGCTATGCTTGGCTTTCTTTGATTGGGTTGATCCTATGTCCATTAGGATTACTCATAGAAAACAACTACTTCTATCTATCATTTTCCATTTTAAGCCTTCTGATGTTAACAGGTTTAACCTTACAAGATCGTAAACAACGAGAGAAACACCATGAAATAAGATTGCAAGCTAGTCAGTTTGAAGCGGAGCTGTTACGTAAAAATATTCAACCACATTTCTTAATGAATAGCCTAACAACAATTCTTGAATGGGTTGAAGTCCAACCGGAGAAAGCAGGTCAGTTTATTGAACTTTTGGCTGAGGAGTTTCGTTTGTTTAACCAAATATCATCTGAAAACCTCATTTCAATGGATAAAGAAGTGACGCTATGTCGACTGCATCTTGAAGTCATGGGTTTTCGTATGCAAAAGGTATTTAAACTTGATCTTGAAAACGTCAACCCAGACACATTAGTGCCTCCAGCAATTTTCCATACTTTGGTAGAAAACGGCATTAGTCATAATAGCTACGACAAACAAGAGAATCATTTCACCCTTAAGGAAAAACATGAGGGAGATGAGCTTATTTATGAATTTTTAACACCTTGTAATGACATCAGTAGTGAAAACCGCAATAACGTGGGTACTGGTGTTGGTACACAATATATCGAATCTCGACTAGAGCAAGCTTTCTCCGGTCATTGGCAATTGAAAGCAAGCAAGGTAGACAATATGTGGTCCACCAAAATCCACATCAAATCACTCATGTTAAAAACAAACAGTGAGGAAACAGATGCATATCGTTATCGTTGAAGATGAACCGGTAGTTGCACAACGTATAGAACGGCTAACTCGTGATATTTTAAAAAACAAATTATCGACGATAAAGTGCTTCAACGCCGTTGATGCAGCCCTTGACTATTTATCTGAAAAGCCTATCGACCTATTACTATTGGATCTTAATTTAAACGGCCGAAATGGCTTTGATGTTTTGAGTGCTGCTGTAGCTGAGTCGTTCCAAACCGTTATCATTTCTGCTTTTTCGGAACAAGCAATAACAGCTTTTGATTATGGTGTTGTCGATTTCGTCAATAAACCATTCTCAAAAGCTCGGCTTGAAAAAGCAATCGGACGCTGTATGAAAGAGGATGAATCAACGAATGCGAAAACTAAATATTTGGCTATCAAAAAACACCACTCACTTGAACTCATCCATATTGACGATATCTGCTTTATTCAGGCCTGTAATATTTACTCTGAAGTAGTTATGAACGATGGCAAGATACACTTACATGATAAAGCTCTCGGTAAACTCGCTATCGTATTACCGTCTGTATTTAAACGGATACACAAGTCCTATGTGGTTAAAATGTCGGAAGTAAAACGCGTAATCGTCCACAAAGGCAGCAAATACGAAGTCGAACTAAGTAACGAAAGAGCCCTCCCTATTGGCCGCACATATTACAAAAGCTTGATGGAATACTTTAATTAGAGCGTGTTGTTCTGCTCAACATAAGGTTTATCCTCCTTTTGAATCAATACGATTCAAAAGCTTTTTTGCATTTTCTAAAGACGGCCCTTTAATGCCACTTTCGACAATATGAGTTAAGTATTGCTTTGCTTTTTGAGGAGCATCATTCATCGACATCTCAGCCAAAGCGGTCCAGCTCCAAACAAGGAACAGACGATTAATAAAATCCTGTTGCTGATTAGGTAGATCCAAAATACGCTGAAAGCAGTTCACAGCTTCTGGTATGCGTGATCGTTGTTGTAGTAAGTACCCCTGTGCTAACAATATCCACCTGTTTTTAGGGTTTGCAGAAAGCAATTCCTTTCCCATAGACAAGGCACTATCTTTCACAAAGTCATCAGGTAATCGCAAAGCCGCAAAGTGAGTGACGGGATCATGATCGCCGTCAGCGTAAGCATTAGCGGCTTTTAATTTTATTAACGCTTCCTTGGGTTTTTTGTTCCATAGATCTATTAAAGCATGCCCCACCCACTCCAATTCAAAGTTATAATCCATCTTGTTGACAGAGTTTGTGCCATCAACTGGAAAAGATAACGCAATAGGGGCGTTCGGCTTAGAAAATAAGAAAGTACGTAAGAAACTCATGGCGAATGGTGACTTAGTAACATCCCCCATTAATAGACGAAATGGGTCACTTAGTGTATTCGCATTCGCTAGAATAAACAGTGTAAGCTTTTTTGACGGCACATATAGCCATAAAGCCCCTGAATGTTCAGGATCATCCTGTCCAAAACTCCACACAACGTCTTCTCCATAAATTCGCTGGGCAAACCAACCGAGACTGACGGGTAACTCTTGTCCTGAAGTTGATACAGACGGTTTATATAGAGATTCTTGATACGCTACTGTTAGCAGTTTGCCTTGCGCCAAAGCCATAAAATACTTCATCATCTCATCAACACTAGATACAAGCCCCGCATGAGCACCTAAATGCGGCGAGTCATATACTTTCATCCCTGACGGTAACTGTATTCGCTTCTCAAAAACCGTTTTAAGTGATTGCTTAGTGATTGTTTCGATAACTTGTCCCAGTATCGCGTACCGATTAGTTCCATAGACATAACTTTCACCAACATTACCCTCAGAAGTATGAGTAAGCAGGTGTCTTAAGTTAACCTGACTAGACATGTTGAGCTTAGGGATAATATCTTTAACAGGCGTATCTAATTCTACTTTTCCTTCTTCAACAAGCTGCATAATAACTACCGTAGTCAACGATTTCGTTACGGAAGCGATACGTAACGGAGTTGAAGATAAAAATGGTTTATCTTTATTATGTTGTAACCAACCGAAGGCTGACTTAGCGATAACTTCATCGTCCTTTATGACGACATAAGCAAGTCCGGGTATATTTAAATGTGATTTAAGTTCAGAGACTTCCTTATGAAACTGCTGCTTGTTTAAAGTCCAGTTTACATCGTTACCTGACCAAACCATTTTTGATACGGCAGCAGCGACGACGAATAAGAGCGTTAATAAACTTTTCATTAATATTGTCCATAAAGTTAGCCATCAGGTTTGTAAAACCTATGGCACAATAGTGCTATTGGATTATTGTTAACATCATTTCATAACAACTTAATTTAACCGTCATGAAGAAAGGTAAAGATTAATGAAGGAAGGTGAAAACCTAAATAAAACAGAGTGTTATGAAGTAGACGATCTCGTTGTCAATCTCAACGAAAGAACGGTTTATCGCGACAACGAACGCTTAACATTCCCGGAATTAAGTTTTGATCTTTTTGCCAAACTCATAGAAAAGTCTCCTAACCCTGTTAGTCGTGATGTGTTGGTTCAAGAAGTGTGGCATTCCAAATTCGTTAATGAAGATACCATTGTTCAACGGATCGCCATGTTAAGAAAAGTACTGAATGATGATCCCAAAAGCCCTCGCTACATTCGTACAGTTAGAGGAATAGGTTATGCTTTGTTATCGAAAGTTGAAGCCCGTAAAATAGATAACATCGTCCCTCGAGAAAAAGAGGAATTTAGCCCCACAGATAAAATCAAGCAGTTTAAAAAAGTCCAATACTTATCAGTTGGTGCCTTACTACTTATCACTATTTTAGTGAATGTGTTGCCTCAATTAGTGAAACCCGAGACCCAATCAAACGCCGATCAAGTCATGCAATCAAGTGACGACAAGCTAAATGATCAAGCGAGGCAGCTTTTGAGTGTTTGGCAAGCAGATGAAAACAACAAAGCGATAGAATTATTACAATCTTTGCTAGCTCGTAACCCCACACATACAGAAGCAGCACTCACTTTAAGTTTTGCTCTATCCACCCGTGAAACAAAGTTTGATGGTTCTAACGAAGATGCTTTAAGTGCAGAGAAAATAGCAAGAAGCATTATAGAAGATAAACCACTGCATGGAAGTGCATGGCATGCCCTCGCCTATGCTTTAGACGCTCAAAGTCAAATTGATGAAGCTTTACTTGCTTACCAACGCGCTTACGAAATTGATCCTACAGACACTACGGCTATGTCGAGTGCTGCGCATTTAATGCTTGTTCGTGGTCGATTATATGAAGCTTTGCAGCTTGATCTTAAAGGTCGTCAATCGTTAGACTCCTCTATCTTTGCAGAACTACAAATAGCAAAAAGCTTAGAATTACTTGGACTCGAGAGTAGCGAGTTTTGGTGGCAAGAAGCTGAGAAATTACCGCTTAACGATGCAAAGTTTCGTTATGAGCGAGTTAAAAGTTACTTGGCTAAAAATCAATTAAAGCAAGCTGAACAACTTCTCAAAAATTCACTGGCTGAATACCCAAAGTCTAAGGACTTTAACTACTTATTGGGTAGGTTAATGCTACGACAAAAAGACATCGATAATGCCAAACAATATTTTGTTAATTCGGGAAACCAAGGAATTAACGATCTCGCTGCCACTGCAGCATTAGGTGGAGATAACGTTCAAGCTCAGAAACAGATCGAAAAGATCGAACAACAAATACTTCTTGGGAATACTTGGCCTGCAACAAGAGTAACACTAGCAGAATTGTATTCCGCTGTTGGCAAAGAGAAAGAGTCATTTGATGCACTCGTTGATGCTATTGATTTAGGTTGGCGCGATATAAATGTCATCGAAACATCGCCTTTTTTAGGGTGGATATCAACAATGCCGAACAGCAAAATACTAAAAGCGAGAATTCAACAAGAACTAAATGCTCAGAGAGAGCTCGTCATCAATTTAGATGGGCTTTTACCTATCAAGTAATAGTATTCGAGGTAGACAACTAAGCGCAAAGAGTGACAAGATACTAGCCGCTGCAATACCTCATAAATAAACACGCCATGTTTAGGGAAACAAACTCATCAAATTTTCATGGAGGAATATATGCAATTCCCACAACTCGAAACAAACCGCTTAAAATTAACCGCTTTAAAAGCGAATGATACCAATGCAATATTTGAGCTATTTTCTCATCCTTTGGTTGTTGAACATTACGATCTTGAAGCGTTTAACGATACATCTCAAGCCACTCAATTGATTGAGCTTTTCCAGTCTCGCTTTAGTGACAACTTAGGCATTCGCTGGGCTATTCGCTTGAAAGATACAGACCAACTTATTGGTACATGCGGTTTCAATAGTTGGAATCCGAAGATGAAGAGTGCCGTGATCGGTTATGATTCGTTACCGAAATATTGGGGAAATGGCTACATAACAGAAGCTATTCACATCATCGTTCAAGCCGCGTTTTCAGGAAAACTGGCATGTGGAGTTCTCAATCGAATTCAGGGAGATACTGTGCCAGGAAATGAAGCTTCTGAAGCAGTGCTACGAAAGATAGGTTTTGAAGAAGAAGGTTTAAGACGCCAAAGTGGTTACTGGAAAAACAAGTTTCACGATCTTAAATGTTTTGGTCTTCTTAGAGCTGAATACGAGAATAACAAACAGCGAGAGATAGGCCTCTAATGGACTTTACTCAAGGTACATGGATTAACGAACCGAAGGAACATCAAGTCACTTCAGAGTTTGTTTCAATCACTACAGCGCCAGAAACTGATCTCTGGCAACGCTCCTACTATGGCTTTAGGAATGACAATGCACCCGGCTTACTGTTAGAGTCTGATGACAACTTCACATTTACGGCCAAAGTCAATTTTGACTATAGGACTCAATTCGATCAGAGTGGTTTGTTAATTTATATCGACAGCGATAATTGGTTTAAAGCGTCTATCGAATATGAGAATAAGCAATATTCCCGATTAGGTAGCGTTGTCACTAATCTTGGTTACTCTGATTGGGCAACAACCGATATTCCTATCGTTGATCATATATGGTATCGCTTAAGTCGTAGGGGGCCTGACTTTCTAATAGAATCATCGATTGATGGCCAAGAATTCAAGCAAATGCGCATATTCCATCTTCACAAATTAGGCGATACCACAGAAGAAATGGGGAAATGCAACCCACCCCAACCAGCGTTAAGTTCAGTTAAGTTTGGTATCTACGCTTGTAGTCCTCAGTCATCTTCATTTCATGCGACATTTTCCAATATGAGCTTAGAATCTTGCCGATGGTTAGCGCATGCTGAATAGATTTACAGAGATAACAGTAAGAGAAGCCACAAAACAAGATATTGATGTAATCTATGAGCTCATTGCCGCTATTGCACAGCATCATAACCAAGAGCATCACATCCATACGGATAAAACTGAATTGGAGGAGTCAGGCTTTGGTTCATCAGCTAAATTTGATGTTATCCTTGCTGAAGTTAATGGAACAACTGCAGGATACGTTTCTTTTACGTGGGCTTATTCAATTTGGCTTGGCGCTTCATATATGCATGTCGATGATGTTTTCGTTTGGGAAGCATATCGGGGACAAAAAGTTGGTAAGGCACTCATGTTCAAAGCCAAGCAGATCTGTCAATCACATGGTGCTAAAAAGTTAAAATGGGAAGTTCAAGAAGATAACCATAAGGCAATTAATTTTTATAAACGCCTTGGCGCAGAAGTTAACATTAAAGGTGTTTGTCACTGGTCAGCAGAATGATATTGCTCTTTGTCCACAAAAAACGTCACTGTTATGTCAGCGCCACTCGGAAAGAACGAGTAGCGCAACTTATGTTGGTTGGCTTTATTTACCAATAGCTAGCCATATTTTGGGGCATCAAAAAATGAAGCCGTAATAAACAGTATAACTAACTCACGATAACCTCGGTTAATAAGTGGCCTTATTAACTCTACTTGACCTTTTCTCAATTGTTTTTCCCTGAGTATCGAATGTCATAGGTAACGGCCATTTAGATTTCGTTTTATGCAAGTACTGCTCAAGATCACACTGATTGTCTGGTGTAAAACACCAACTTTCAGGCTCAACTCGTTCAGCTTCATTCTTTTCGTGCCGATAGCTCGATACAGCGTTATAGACTAGTCGTCGAGCTCTATTAAGACTACCAATTGGCTCCCAATCACCGACCCCATGCCAAGGATTCATTGACAAGTTTTCACAGAAGCTCTGCTGCTCCAAACTGGTAAAATCTTGCGGAGGTATGTTAACCCTCGCAATAGGAACAAAAGGTGACTTTTTCTCAGACCATATAACACTCGCGTCATCAATAGGCATATGGGCACCCGATATTTTTTCTTGAACCATAAAATCAAAGCAAGCACCCTGCGTTTTCAAGTGCTCAGACATGATCTCACTTAAATAGTTCTGACTGGATTTATCAATATCATTTGGTACAACTACTCCCGAGCAAGCTTTTGCTGAAAATTTCAATTCTGTACCACCTAAATCATAAGGCAACATAGAATAATATTGGGCATCTAGAGGAGAATTAATTGTGCTTGATACTGTTTGCACTGCCCTATACAGTAATTTCGGATGCAGCCGAGGTGGAAATAAACTAATAAACCATTTTGTGCGCTTCAGCTTTGATAAGTAGTACATATCTTCAACATAATCGAACACGTTTCGATTAAAAAATGCAGGTGTGTTAGTCATAATAAAATCTTGTGTTTTTGCTCCTTCTAACTCAGGTGCTATTTTCTGACCTTCTACCCCCATCACCTTAATCGCCATACCTCTAGCATCAGCTTTGCTGTCAGATTGTACAACCATATCGCCATTGGAAAAACGAATCCACGCTTGATACTCACGAGCGGGGCTGGAAAATATGCTGTGTTGGAAATGTTCAGGTATATCACCATTAACTGAAAAAGTAGCTCTTAAACACCCTGTCGCCTTAGCATGCGCATCTCGCCGATAAGGTAACCCGTTCTTAGTTTGGGCGATACGAGATATTTCTCGTCCATGTTGAATGGCTAGCTTAATTGCTTGTTGCTCCTGTTCGCTAACATCCATGCCTAACAATGGCAGTTCAATATCATCGACTTCTTGTGGGGCCCCAACAGACTTAAAACACAATAAAGTCGCCAGTAAAAATGTCAATATGAGCTTATACACCATATTAAAGCCCTCTAGTATTTTTCGTAGCTTTGCTATGAAACAATTGATTACTGACGTGCAGATCATGCGAACTTTTACAGGCCATCTCTAATTCTTCATCTACAGGTGGTTTACTGTAATTGTCCCAATTCAACGGATCACCACCTAAACGTTCAGAAAAATCTGGATTACCCATTACTTTAATGTATTCGATAATATCCATACGCTCTTCCTCCGAAAGCAACTCACCAATACGTCCAGGCATTTCTACGTCTGTAAATAGATGCCCGGTATTCCAATTGCCTTTAATTGATGTGTCATGCTTGAAGGCTCCTACTGGATCCTCGGATACATACCCCAGTCTATCAGGATCATATTCCCGATTTCCCGAATAAAATACCCTTGGCCTAGCTCTTAACGGAGACAATAAATCATATATAGTAGGAACCGAGCCATTGTGAAGGAATGGAGGCGTTGCCCATACCCCATGCAATGGTCTTGATTTATAAGCGCGTTTATTTTCAATTCTAAAAGGCACGTTCAGCCCGTCAAAATTAGCAACCTTCTTACCCGACACATCCCAATTTTCATAAAGTTGAGGAACGAGACGATTAAGCAACACTTGTAAGCCATTGCCTGCATTGACGGGTTCTGAGCCAGGTAAAAGTTTTGTTGCATCATAAGTTGTATCTATATAATTATCTGCTAACGTCGGGTCAGTACCAATAATATCTGTTGCCAACCAAGGTATAGACCAAATACTTTCGCGCCAATCCTTACGAAATGCCTTACCGTCTTTAAACGTGATATCCCCTACCATATCCCATGTTGAATTTACCGCTATCTGGGCAGCTGGGTTTTGTTCATCTGTTTCTGCAACAGCCCACAAATAGGGTTCTGAAATATGTGGTCCATGACATGCTGCACATTGGTCAGCAAAAAGTGCTTTACCTTTCTTAGCTCGATTTACGTCAACCTTGCCAAAGACATCCTCAGGCCATTTAGGTGGCTTAAGGTCACGCAATATACCTTCAACACAATGCATACCATCGATATCAATAACCGTCTCACCGAATTTATCTGGTGGTAAAAGCTTACCGTCTTCATCGACTAGTTTAATCGGCGCGAGCACGCCTAAACTTTCACCAACATTCCTTGCCATCGCTTGATTAGTAAAACCAGTGTACTGCACCCAATCAAATCGCCAGATATCCCAGATGAAAGGGTAACTGGCTGGTGCGTCGGCTACTCGATAATTATCTGGCTCGTCCAAATCATAACCAAAGACAATATTTGCTATACGTCCGACAGCATCCGTTCTCCCTCGACCTTCTTCAACTGGGTAGTACTTCGACGCGCCCGCACTAGTCACAAAGGCTTTAAGTGTTTTAGCAAATTTCCAAACATCTTTCTTCAATGCCGCTCTAGAAGCTTTATCTCGCCCAACAAGACGTGTGGCGAACCTATTCCATTTAGCAGGGTTAAGTAGTGTTTCAAAGACAGCAGCACCTAACGTTGTAATGAACTCGCCACGTTTTGCCGTTGCAATACTTTGCATTGATTGCCCGCCATCAACACGCAAAGCAATCCCTTTGTAATGCAATTCTCCTGTATGGCATGTCGCGCAGCCTATATCTAGTTTCTGTCTGCCTGTTGTAGGATCAGTATGGCGCCCTAAACCAACGGGTAGGTTGCCTGGATTACGAGAATTTGGACGTTGTGCTGGATCAACAACGAACCCCCATCCCCGCATGTTTTCTTCAGTCATCAAGAGGTTTCGTGAGAAAGGTAATTCAAGATTAACAAACCAATCATATTCCAATCCTAACAACTCAGTACCTTGAGGGGTGTAATAGAAAGTTTCACGTTGTTCATCAGTCCACCCACCATTAAGATGTCGAACTTGATATATATTTTCATGTGTAATATTCGGTGTGACGAACTGTTTAGCGACAAAGTAGCCTGAGACTAACACACCAAAAACAACAAAAGTGCGCCTTAACCATTTAGGGCCTAAGGATTTCCATAGCATCAATAAAGCTGACAAAATACCAGAGAGCCACTGAAGACATCCTACAACTAGTTTTTTAATAGCATTTCCAACCCAGTGTATGCTTGCCATTATCTTATGCATCACGTGTTTTAAAAAATTCATACTCACCCTTTATTTTCGTTATTTTTACGGTTTCCCTGTGAATTAAGTTATACCAATCATACCTAATGAAGCGACCACCCAAAATTCCCCTTCAGCCGGTTTTAAAAGGAGCTTACTCGTTGTGACACCATGTTGATTTACGACTTAATAGATTCAGGCGTTAAGTCGAAGCATTAATACATAAGTGTATGTTATTAGAGCAATGTAAGGAGCAGTTATCGAGCAAGTCTCATTAAGCTCGTAATATCGTACCTAGATTCAACCCTTTTCAACTCTCACTGAGCGAGCACTTCATTAGATATGATTGGTATTAGTCATGTGTCGATATATTGCTTCCGATCATCAAAAGGAATTTGTTTAGCTGATTTTTGCTTAGACTTAATATTATGTAAATAATGCTTAATCATATGAGCATCAACACTAGCTCGAGTCATGTTTTTCCAAAACGATGTTGAATTAGTCTCTCGTTGCATATGTTCATCCTGAAACACATAATACTCCCCTTCCAAGAGAATAATTTCTTTCCCAAAATGTTCATATCGACCATGGATAGAATTGAGCAAACTTGTTGCCGGCATCATTGGAACGACATCATTTTCATCAACTACCCGTAACAAAGGTAAAAATTGATATTTAAAAACCCCTTTTTTATTTGTCACTTTAGGTTGACCAAAGTTAACCGACAGTCCCACATCAAAACCATCTTCTTGCAGGTACATCATAAGTAACGTTGAGATAGCAGCCCCAAGAGAATGGCCAGTCAACAGAACTTTTTTATCTTTATCTAAATGAGGTAGCAAATCACGATAAACTAACTGACTGTCTTCTCTAAATCCATCATGAACATAAATACCTAGTTGATCATCTTTTGTTTGTAAGTACTCTAAGTCTTCTATCGCATTTTTAATGTTCGCTGTACCGCGTATGGAAACAAGCTGAGCGTGGCTATCAGGAATATCTTCAAGAAAGTACTGAACTTTTGTCCCATCGACTGTCACCGTGCGTATTACATTAGGAAAAATTTGCTGAATTTCGTCAGGAGAACTATAGGCATATGATGCGCGCATCGCGTACCATTGTACTTCCTTGAAATCGACTTTATTCATTTCAATTGCATCCTTATGCTGACAACCATATGATGATAAACATCCAATTAGAATAATAATCCAGTATTGCGTATTAAATTTCATCTCAACCGTCGAATTTATATAAATTACCTTGCTCTTTTTATTTAATTTTATGTCGCATTTGCAATATCATAAACAGACAATGACGTTCCAAAAATTCAACAAGGCAAAGAGTCATGCTAACTCTCAATCTATTCTGGTAGTTATGTTCAATTCATGTATTGAATTTTCAAGCGCCGACACAAAATGAATTCGCGCATTATATTTACCTCAAAAGGCCTGCATATCAAAGCTTTATTTTATTACACAAGGTATTTACTGAGGATGTTTAGCCTTACTAGCGTCTTGCTATTTGCTTGTTCATCCCAGGCGTTTGCACAAAACACTATACAAGTGTCAGGTGCTGAAGATGGAGTGTCTACAGCCACCCAGTTGGAGATATGGCTTGACTCAAAATACGACTCTTCTATTGATGACGCAAAGAATGCAAAGACAAATCAAGAGTACTCAGCATTCTCAAACAATCACTCTACAGGCTTAGTAGATGGTATCTTATGGTCCCATTTCTATTTGGAGAATACGTCAGACAAACCTCTGAGATTACATTTGGAGTATGTAGATCACCAATTGATAACCTTGGAGGCCTACGAGAAACACATCGCATCAAGTGAGCCATTTAACAGGGTAGCCTCACTGTCACTAAAAAAAGCCTTCGATGAGCGTCAATTTGAGCATAACCGCTTTATCTTTGAAACTGTGATAGAGCCTAAGGCAACTTATGAATATTTCGTTAGGTATGGCTCTGATGGCAGTGGCTATGTCTTTCCAAACTTAAGGATATGGCACCCAGAAAATTTACGAAAAGTACAGGCTATCGAGATTAGTGGAATCAGTTTCGTAACAGGGGGCTTAATCTTAATGTCAATATTTGCCCTCATTGTCGGTTTAGCAACAAGAGAAAAGTTTTTTTATGCTTATTCCGTGTATGCTTTTGCCAAAATCTTGGCTTGGTCCACTATTTTTGGCTACACCCATCAATTTATCCTGACGAAAGATTTCCATTGGAGCTACATCTCGATATCAGGTGCCGTAACCATATTCTGTGGAGTCTTATTTTCACGGTTATTCTTACAAACAAAAAAATACACACCTCGATTTGATTACGGGTTGTTGTTTATGATGGCTAACGCAACTTTGTTATTCTTTGCAGCTTTGCTCAAGCTGAAAGCACTCGCGATTATTTCCATTACTTTGGCTTTGTTGTTATATCCGATGTTACTCATCGTTGCATGTTGCAGATGGTTACAAGGCTCAAAAGAAGCCATCATATTCATCTTAGCATGGAGTTTCTTAATCGCCGGATTAGTTAGCCAAGCTTTAAGAGATTTGGGGTTTATTGAACATAACCTCCTCAACTACTACTGGCCTCCATTTGCTTCATACACAGAGATGATCGTCATCATGGTTGCAATGGGTCTTAAAGTGAAGTTATTGCGTGAACAGAAAATAGAAGCTCAGAAGAATTACCGCCGAGAACTCGAACAATCTAGAGATAAATTGGAACGCTTGGTCGCAGAGCGTACTTATGATCTCGAACAAGAGAAAAAGAAAGCACAGTTTGAAGCTTGTACAGATTCACTCACAGGAACAAGAAATCGCAGAAGCTTTTTCGCAGACTCTGAAAAGCTATTAGTAGAAAGTAAGGAGTGCAATTTTTCTCTTAGCTTACTCATGTTCGACATTGACCACTTTAAGAATATTAATGATACCTACGGTCATGCTGTAGGTGACGAAGCCCTTAAAAAATTCACTCGTGTTATCTCAGAAAAAATTAGAGGAACAGATATCTTTGGCCGATTAGGAGGAGAGGAGTTCTCGTTGCTTTTGTGTGGTAGTAAAGAACATGCCTTACAAATGGCTGAACGATTACGCAATGACGTAAGTGCTATACAAATAGAGACTCATTTAGGTAACTTGAAATTCACTACAAGTATCGGTATCGCTCATTTGTGTAAAGAGGTGGTGATAGAAGAACTACTTAACGAAGCCGACAGGGCGTTGTATGTCGCTAAAGAGAGTGGTCGGAACAAGATTATTGAATACCCCACCCTCTGTTAGATGAATAGTAGATTCTGTTATAGAAATTCACTCTCCGATAGAAAGAGAGTTACAATAAAACGACTTTAGTTTTATCAAGTTTGATACGTTTGCTTTTATATAGTCCGCCTAATGCTTTTTTGTAGGCATTCTTGCTGACATTAAAGCGCTGGTAGATTTCTTCAGCGGGACTTTTGTCGGTTAGCGTTGAGATACCGCCGTGTGCTTCAAGATCTTCGATAATTTGCTCGGCTAGACTTTTACGTGCTTGATCATCATGTAACTGAACACTGAGATCAATTTTTTTATCTTCTCTAATATGCTTAATAAATCCTTTTATTCGTTGCCCTACCCTAAGCTTTTTAAAAGCTTCATCTTTATAGATAAGGCCTAAGTGCGTTTTATTAATCACTGCCTTGTAACCCATATCAGTCTGTGCATAAACAATCAGCTCTGCCGATTGTTTCGTTGTTAAGTCTGAACCATCTTCATTTAAAAAGTCCCTTAACTTAGCGGAGGCAACAACACGCTCAGTGGCGTCATCATAAAATACATAAACAACAACAGACATGCCTTCTGATACAGGTTTTTCTTGCTCGTTGAAAGGCAAAAGTAAATCTTTGTCCAGTCCCCAATCCAAAAACGCGCCGACTTTGTTGACAGCAGCGACTCTGAGCACGGCACACTCATTTATCTGAGCGTAAGGCTTATTGAAGGTCGCTACTAGTCGGTCATCGGAGTCATGATAGACAAAAACATTTAACACATCTCCCACTTTACAGTCTTCCGGTGTGTCAATGTGACGAAGCAGCACATGACCGAATACCCCACCATCTAGTTGAAAACCAAAAGGTAGTTGGTTAACAACTTTAAGTTGATTAAATTTTCCAATTTGTAGCATGTTGTATCCAATGGGTATGTATCAGCGATCTTGCTGAGAAAGAATGTGGGACCGATTTCAATCGGGAATTATACAATAATACTAAGCCGTTATCCGTGGTTGAAACAACGCCAGCAGATAAATGACCTAAGGACTTGGATTGTATATAAAAAAACCCGCGATTAACGCGGGCTTTGTCAATCATGATAAACCAAGCTGACTACCAGCCTGTTTGCTCTCGCAATGCTTTACCAATATCAGCCAATGAACGAACGGTTTTAACACCAGCCGCTTCAAGTGCTTTAAATTTATCATCGGCAGTACCTTTACCACCTGCGATAATTGCACCAGCATGCCCCATACGCTTACCTGCAGGCGCTGTAACACCAGCAATATAAGAAACAACCGGCTTAGTGACATTGTCTTTGATAAATGCAGCAGCTTCTTCTTCTGCTGTTCCACCAATCTCACCGATCATAACAATCGCTTCTGTTTTAGGATCGTCTTGGAACAACTTCAGGATATCAATGAAGTTAGAACCTGGGATTGGGTCGCCACCGATACCAACACAAGTAGATTGTCCAAAACCTTCATCCGTTGTTTGCTTAACGGCTTCGTAGGTTAATGTACCTGAACGAGAAACAATACCAACCTTACCAGGCTTATGGATGTGACCAGGCATAATACCAATCTTACACTCACCCGGAGTGATAACACCTGGGCAGTTAGGACCGATCATACGGACACCCTTACGTTCAACATATTCTTTAACATAAAGCATGTCTATCGTAGGGATACCTTCTGTAATACAAACAATAAGCTCAATACCAGCGTCAGCCGCTTCGATAATTGAGTCTTTACAGAAAGGTGCGGGTACATAGATAACCGTTGCCGTTGCGCCAGTTGTTTCAACCGCTTCACGCACGGTATTAAAAACAGGAAGCCCTAAGTGCTCAGTGCCGCCTTTACCAGGTGTTACACCACCAACCATCTGCGTACCATAAGCAATAGCTTGCTCTGAATGGAAAGTACCCTGACCACCGGTGAAGCCTTGGCAGATAACCTTTGTGTCTTTATTAATTAATACTGACATTATTTGCCCTCCGCAGCAGCTACAACTTTTTCAGCAGCGTCAGTTAGCGACTCTGCCGCAATGATATCAAGGTCCGAGCTTGCTAGTACTTCGCGACCTAGCTCTGCGTTAGTTCCTTCAAGACGAACAACAACTGGTACGTTAACACCAACTTCTTTAACCGCACCGATGATACCTTCAGCAATCATGTCACAACGAACAATTCCACCAAAAATATTAACTAGAACAGCTTTAACGTTATCGTCTGATAAGATGATTTTGAATGCTTCAGCAACACGTTCTTTAGTTGCACCGCCACCGACATCTAGGAAGTTAGCTGGGCTACCGCCGTGTAAATTAACGATATCCATAGTACCCATTGCTAAGCCAGCACCGTTAACCATGCAACCAACGTTACCGTCTAATGCTACGTAGTTAAGTTCGAACTGTGCAGCATGCGCTTCACGAGCGTCTTCTTGAGAAGGATCGTTCATTTCAGCAACTTTCTTTTGACGATACAGTGCGTTGCTATCAACACCCAGTTTCGCATCTAGACAATGCAAGTCACCATCATCTTTTATTACAAGAGGGTTAACTTCGATAAGCGCTAGATCAAGATCTTCAAACATTTTCGCCAAGCCCATAAAAATCTTGGTAAACTGTTTTGTTTGAGTCGCTGTTAAACCTAATTTGAACGCTATTTCGCGTGCTTGGTAAGGTTGAGCACCTACAAGCGGATCAACTTCTGCTTTTAAGATCTTTTCAGGTGTTTCTTCAGCAACCTTCTCGATTTCAACACCACCTTCTGTTGATGCCATGAAAACGATACGACGCGTACCACGGTCAACAACTGCACCTAGGTACAATTCCTGATCGATATCAGTACATGCTTCTACCAAAATCTTAGAGACCGGCTGACCGTTCTCATCTGTTTGGTAAGTCACCAAATTTTTGCCCATCCAGTTTTGTGTAAACTGGCTAATTTCTTCATGGGTTTTAACTAGCTTAACACCGCCAGCTTTACCGCGACCACCGGCGTGGACTTGGCATTTTACAACCCACTCGTTACCGCCGATCTTTTCTGCCGCTTCAACAGCCGCTCCAGGCGTGTCTACAGCAAACCCTTTAGAAACAGGTAAGCCATATTCAGCGAACAACTGCTTACCCTGATATTCATGCAAATTCATGGTGTTCTATCCGTTACTTGATAAGACAAGAGCTGCATTAGCAGCCCGTTAAATTTTGAGTCAACACAATGTGATCACTCAATGTTTTCATGCGCTATAGCGCTTAATAAGACTAAACGTCTAACAATAGACGTGTTGGATCTTCCAACATCTCTTTGACGGTGACCAAGAAGCCAACCGATTCTTTTCCATCGATGATTCGGTGGTCATATGACAATGCCAAATACATCATAGGTAATATCTCAACCTTTCCATTCACTGCCATAGGGCGATCTTGGATCTTATGCATACCCAAAATTGCGCTTTGCGGTAAGTTAATGATCGGTGTTGACATCAATGAGCCAAATACACCGCCATTGGTAATGGTGAAATTCCCACCTTGTAGATCGTCCATGGTTAATTTGCCATCTCGCCCTTTAAGAGCAAGCGCTTTGATACCTTTCTCAATACCTGCAACCGACAATGCATCACAGTCTTTTAGCACAGGTGTGACTAGACCACGAGGTGTCGATACAGCAATCGAAATATCAAAATAGTTATGGTAACAAATATCATCACCGTCTATAGAAGCATTCACTTCTGGAAAACGCTTCAACGCTTCTGTAACCGCTTTCACGTAAAACGACATAAAACCTAAGCGAATATCGTGACGCTTTTCAAACGCATCACGGTACTGTTTGCGCAAGTCCATAATTGGCTTCATATTAACTTCGTTAAACGTTGTTAACATAGCCGTTGAATTTTTAGCTTCTAATAGCCTGTTTGCAATCGTCTTGCGTAAGCGTGTCATTGGTACACGCTTTTCGCTGCGATCGCCTAATGGTGCTTGTTGTGGTTCTGTTGATGATGTTGCAGAGGCGACTGGCGCTGCTGGAGCTTTTAAGTGTTTCTCAACATCTTCTTTAGTAATACGACCGCCTTTGCCTGTCCCTTTAATACTCGCTGGGTCGATATCTTTTTCTGCAAGAAGACGTCTAACAGACGGGCTTAGTACATCATTGTCGTCCGCTGAGTCATTAGTCGTTGCTTTTGCAGCCGTTGCCGCAGGCGCTGCACCCGCAACAAATTTACCGATAACCTGTTCAGCGATAACTGTTTCACCTTCTGGTGCTGTAATCTCACCCAAGCTACCATCAGCCGGTGCCACAACTTCCAAAACAACTTTATCTGTTTCTATGTCGACCAAATTTTGATCTCTAGAAACGGCTTCACCTGGTTGTACATGCCACGTTGCGATAGTCGCATCAGCAACTGACTCAGGTAATACGGGCACTTTGATGTCCACTTCTTCACCTTTTGATTGATTATCTGTATTTGACTCGGAATGAGAAGATGTTGGGGCTGATGCAGCACTCTCACCTTCATTAAGGTTAGCAATAACTTGCTCGGCAAGTACAGTATCGCCCTCACCGTTTTCGATAGAAACAACAACGCCATCAGCAGGCGCAACAACTTCTAAAACAACTTTGTCTGTTTCAATATCAACAAGATGTTGATCTCTAGAAACCGAGTCACCTGCTTTGACATGCCAAGTAGCAATAGTAGCGTCGGCAACTGACTCTGGTAGTACTGGAACTTTAATTTCAATTGTCATGAGACTCTCTTATTTTATCGTCAATGCGTCTTCTACTAACGCTTTTTGCTGTTTACTGTGCACTGACATATAACCAACGGCTGGAGAAGATGATGCATCTCGACCTGCATAAACTAATTTGGCACCTGCTGGGATCGAAGACCAGAAGTGGTGTTGACTACAATACCAAGCACCCTGATTTTGTGGCTCTTCTTGACACCAAACCCAATCTTTAACATGACCATAGCGCTTAACAATCTCACCAATCTCCGCGTGCGGGAATGGATATAATTGCTCAACACGAACGATAGCAATATCATCAATTTCGCTTTTGCGTCTTTGCTCTAGTAGATCGTAGTAAACCTTACCCGAACACATAACAACGCGCTTAACCGACTTCGACTCTAACTCGTCTACTTCATCAATAACATTATGGAATACACCTGCTGAGAGTTCTTCAAGTGAAGATACTGCCAATGGATGTCTTAACAACGACTTCGGTGACATAACGATAAGAGGCCTACGCATAGGCCTTACTACTTGCCTGCGTAACATATTAAACACTTGTGCGGGTGTCGATGTCACACACACTTGCCAGTTGTGGTCAGCACACATCTGCAAGAAGCGTTCAAGTCGCGCAGAACTGTGTTCTGGGCCTTGCCCCTCGTAACCATGAGGAAGCAGCATAGTTAAGCCACATAAGCGGCCCCATTTATGTTCACCTGAACTAAGGAACTGATCAATAACGACTTGAGCACCATTAGCAAAATCACCGAACTGTGCTTCCCAAATAGTTAAGCATCCAGGCTCAGCTGTTGCATAACCGTATTCAAATGCCAAAACTGCTGCTTCTGACAATACGGAATCGTATATTTCCATTGTGCCTTGATTTTCATCAATGTGCTGCAATGGCATATATTCAGCGCCTTCACCTTGCCCATGCAACATCGCATGTCGATGGAAGAAAGTTCCACGACCGGAGTCCTGTCCAGTTAAACGAATATTGGTTTTAGCTTCAACGATTGAGGCATATGCTAATGTCTCAGCAGCCCCCCAATCCAAAGGCTTTTCACCAGCGAGCATTAATGTGCGATCTTGATAAAGCTTTTTAACACGCGAATGTAAAACATGATCTTCAGGGTATTGGACCAGTTTAGCGCCCAATTTTTTAAGCTTATCGACACTCAATGAACCATCGTATTCAACATCCCAATCATGGCCTATGTAAGGACTCCAATCGACAGAATGTTCAGTCATTGGGCGCCACTCTTCTACGACACATGCACCATGATCTAATGCGGCACGATAATCACCAACCATTTTATCTACTTCATGCTTTTCAATCGTCCCTTCAGACATCAACTGTTCTGCATAAATGAGGCGTGGTACTGGGTGCTTTTTGATCTTCTTATACATAACTGGCTGAGTTGCACTTGGCTCATCAGCTTCGTTGTGACCATGACGACGATAGCAAACTAGATCTATCATCACGTCACGCTTAAACGTATTGCGATAATCGAGAGCCATTTTAGTCACGAACAATACAGCTTCTGGATCATCGGCGTTAACGTGAAAAATTGGCGCCTGAACCATTTTTGCTATGTCGGTACAATATTGTGTTGAGCGCGTATCTTCCGTTTTAGACGTCGTAAAGCCTACTTGGTTATTAATAACAATACGCACAGTCCCACCAACAGAGAACCCTCTAGTTTGGGACATATTAAATGTTTCTTGTACAACCCCTTGACCTGCAATAGCCGAGTCACCGTGGATTGTGATAGGTAAGACTTGTGAACCATCGTCACATTGCCTGCGATCCAATCTCGCTCTAACAGAGCCTATAACCACTGGGTTAACAATTTCCAAGTGAGATGGATTAAAAGCTAAGGCTAGGTGAACATTACCACCTTTAGTAGCGAAATCAGATGAGAAACCAGCGTGATACTTAACATCACCAGCCCCTAAAGATTCGTCATGTTTACCCGAAAACTCATCAAACAAGACAGAAGGGTTTTTACCTAAAACGTTAACGAGTACGTTAAGTCGGCCTCGGTGTGCCATCCCCACAACAACTTCTTTAGCTCCCTTCTCGCCAGCTTGACTAATCAAATGTTTAAGCATAGGTACAAGCGAATCCCCACCTTCTAGTGAGAATCGTTTCGCTCCAGGGAATTTAGAACCAAGGTATTTTTCCATACCATCTGCTGCAACCAAGCCATTCAATAACCCAACTTTTTCATCACGACTTAAATTAGGCTTTGCTTCGCAAGATTCTAAGTACTTTTGAATCCAGCGTTTTTGCTCGGTGTTAGTGATGTGCATGTATTCAGCACCAATAGAACCACAATAGGTTTTATTGAGAGATTTGAATAACTCACCAAGCGACATACTGTCTTTACCAATCGCATATGAGCCAAGGTTAAAAACAGTATCAAAATCATTTTCGGAGAGTTGATGATGAGAAAGTTCGAGATCACGAACGCGCTCTTGCTTCCATAGTCCTAAAGGATCGAGGTTAGCATGTTGATGCCCACGAAAACGATAGGCATTAATAAGTTGTAGAACTTTAACCTGCTTTTCATCGCCACCAGATGTGGCAGCGGAAGATGAAGGAGCACGACCCATTGGCCCTAGTTGCGCCATGCCACGGAAATGTTCTCGAATGTGGCTGTGCTTGGTCTCTACATCGACACCATCAACTTTAGGTAATTTGTCAAAAATAGTCCGCCATTCTTCAGAAACACTACGTGCATCATCTAAATATGCTTCGTACAATTCTTCTATATAAGCAGCGTTGCCACCAGCCATGTGAGACGATTCCCACCACGCTTTCATAACGCTTTCTTGCATTGCTGTCCCTTAATTAAACGAACATTTTAAAAGTTAAACTTCAATTATCGAAGCTTGTGGGTGTAACAGAAGTAGTAAAGTATAAAAATTTATCTTCATCTGCTAAATAGCCACCCCAATAGGATGGCTACGCTTATTTAAATTTTTCGAATTGTGCCCATCCAAAGCGCACAAATCAATAATTAAACCGCACGCTGCAATAGCATTGATTTAATTTGACCAATTGCTTTGGTCGGGTTTAAACCTTTAGGGCAAACATTGACACAATTCATAATGCTATGGCATCTAAATACACTAAAAGCATCATCTATATCGCCTAGTCTTTCATCGGTCGCTGTATCACGACTATCCGCTAAGAATCTATAAGCATGCAACAATCCAGCAGGCCCGACGAACTTATCAGGGTTCCACCAAAATGAAGGACATGACGTAGAGCAACAAGCACAAAGTATACATTCATAAAGACCGTCTAGCTTTTCTCGCTCTTCAGGACTTTGCAGATACTCTCGTGCAGGAGGTTGTTTATCATCATTAATAAGATAAGGCTTAATCTTTTCATACTGTGTATAAAACTGAGTCATATCAATCACAAGATCGCGTATAACTGGCAATCCAGGTAATGGTCTTATAACAACTTTTCCATTGCCTAATTCAGATAACGGTGTGATACAAGCCAAGCCATTTTTGCCGTTCATATTAATACCGTCTGAACCGCAAACGCCTTCTCGACAAGAACGACGGAACGACAAAGTAGGATCTTGTTCTTTTAATGCCATTAAGACATCAAGAACCATCATGTCTTGCCCCTCTTCTACCTCAAGTTGGTAATCTTGCATACGTGGAGCGTTATCAACATCTGGGTTATAACGATAAATGGATACATCTATTTTCATCTTACCTACACTCCTACTAGTATGTTCTGGCTTTCGGTGGGAAAGCTTCGCGTAGTTTAGGCGTCATATTAACGTCACGCTTCTGCATAGATTGGGTCTCTGGCAAATAAATTGAGTGACACAACCAGTTATCATCATCTCTATCTGGGAAATCAAAGCGGCTATGTGCTCCTCGACTCTCAGTACGGAAATTAGCAGCAACCGCAGTACTGAAAGCAGTTTCCATCAAGTTATCAAGCTCAAGACACTCAATACGTTGTGTGTTGAAATCGCTACTCTTATCATCTAAACGTGCATGTTGCAGACGTTCACGAATCTCAGTTAACTCTTTCAAACCTTCCGCCATTGCATCGCCTTCACGGAATACAGAGAAATTAAGTTGCATACACTTCTGCATATCTTTCTTAATTTGAACTGGATCTTCGCCTTTACCAGCAGAAGAACTCTCCCAACGATTGAAACGCGATAATGAAGCTTCTAGATCAGAATCAGAAGCATCTCGCATACTGACTTCATTAAGGGTTTTGCCAAGATGAAGACCTGTTGCGCGACCAAATACAACAAGATCTAACAGTGAGTTACCACCCAATCGGTTAGCACCGTGAACAGACACACAAGCTATTTCACCACAAGCAAACAAACCGTTAATCGGCTTTTCATTGCCATCTTTATCTACAGAAATCGCCTGACCGTTAACGTTGGTCGGTACACCACCCATCATATAATGACACGTTGGTATAACAGGAATAGGTTCTTTAACAGGATCAACATGAGCAAACGTACGAGATAGTTCAAGAATACCCGGCAAACGAGACTCAAGTACCTCTTTACCTAAGTGATCAAGCTTAAGTTTAATATGTGTGCCCCAAGGACCTTCGCAACCACGACCTTCCCTAATTTCAGTCATCATCGAACGAGCAACAACGTCTCGACCAGCCAAGTCTTTAGCATTAGGTGCATAACGTTCCATGAAACGCTCACCATCTTTATTTAAAAGATACCCGCCTTCACCACGACAACCTTCGGTTACTAGTGTACCTGCACCAGCAATGCCGGTTGGATGAAATTGCCACATTTCCATGTCTTGCATTGGAACGCCGGCACGGAGAGCCATACCCACACCATCTCCTGTATTGATGTGTGCATTGGTTGTGGACGCATAAATACGTCCAGCACCACCGGTTGCAAGAACAACAGCGCGTGACTTAAAGTAAACCACTTCACCTGTTTCAATATCGATTGCAGTACAACCAACAACATCACCGTCTTGGTTTTTCACTAAATCTAGTGCATACCATTCGCTAAAGACTTTGGTTTTGTTCTTAACGTTTTGCTGGTACAACAAATGAAGCAAAGCATGACCAGTTCTATCGGCAGCAGCCGCTGTACGCGCACCTTGTTCTCCGCCAAAGTTTTGAGACTGACCACCAAAAGGTCTTTGATAAATTTTACCATTTTCAAAACGTGAAAATGGTAGTCCCATATTCTCCATTTCGATAATGGCTTCAGGACCTGTCTTACACATATACTCAATGGCATCTTGGTCACCGATATAGTCAGAACCTTTAACCGTATCGTACATATGCCACTCCCAATTATCTTCATGGGAATTACCTAAGGCAACCGTTATACCGCCTTGTGCAGATACAGTATGAGAACGTGTGGGGAATACTTTAGATAGGAGAGCACAAGATTTACCTGACTCTGTAATTTGTAGCGCAGCACGCATACCAGCACCACCGGCGCCTATAACAACTGCATCAAACTCATGAACTGGAATACTCACTTAAACACCCCACAAAACAAAAAGACCATATGCCATATAAGCAAAGGCGA
>CAZXIN010000026.1:0-72640 GCA_964640795.1 uncultured Pseudoalteromonadaceae bacterium
AAACTTTCAGTCATAATGGTTTAATAAATTTCTATTGACATCCACGTAATTATCCGGCTAACGTGGGGTAGTTATTAGGAGTCGACATATCCTTTGCCAACACATTTATACTTAATCGACTTTCGATAATTTCAATAACGTTATCAAACACTTGCTCGATACTCATTGTCGTTGAATCAATAACGAAAGCGTCAGAAGCAGGCACTAATGGAGCGACACTTCGTTGGCTGTCACGTTCGTCACGAGCCTGTATCTCCTCCAAAAGGCGCGAGATTTTAACATCATGCCCCTTTTCTTTCAACTGGTAATAACGCCTCTGAGCTCGCTCTTCAGCTGTAGCAGTAAGAAATACTTTAATATTTGCTCCGGGGAATACAACCGTCCCCATATCTCGACCATCTGCCACTAGGCCTGGCGATTCCTTAAAGTTACGTTGGCGACGCAGAAGAGCTTCTCTTACACGAGGTAAAGAAGCAACTTTTGATGCAATAGCTCCAATAGCTTCCGTTCGGATAACATCAGTTACATCTTCGCCTTCTAATATAACGGCAACGCGATCGTCTTGCGTTTCAAAACTGACATCCAAACAAGACGCTAAAGGTACAAGCCCTTCTTCGTCTTCAGAATCAATATGGTGATGCTCAGATGCGACAGCTAATACTCGATAGATAGCGCCGCTATCCAGAAAATGCCAACCGAGTTTTTTGGCGATGAGTGAACTTAAGGTGCCTTTTCCGGCGCCGCTTGGCCCATCAATTGTTATTACTGGCACTAATTGTTGCATGCTAAACTCCAAGCATTGCGTTCAAAACGCGCGAATTATACGCTTAAGGCCAAGTTAATCAACGCAGAAGTCATACAGTTTTGTTAAATATTTGTAACAAAATGAAATATTATTACCCATATAGTTCAAAGTTTACCGCGAGAAGATGAGAGCCTAGGAAATGCAAAATGTGTACTGCTATTACTTTTCAGTAATAGCTTCATGTACTTACAATATTAAAATGCCCAAACACATCGAGATGAATGGGCAAAGAGAACTTTCTAGCTTGGTTCACAAATGCTTGAGAAACGTTCAAAATAGTCAGGAAAAGTTTTTGCAGTACAACCTGGATCATTAATGGTGATAGGTGTATTACTTAATGCCACTAATGAAAAACACATCGCAACACGATGATCATTATAAGTATCAACCTGCGCATGACTTAATGCTATCGGTGGTTCAATGCAGATAAAATCATGACCTTCTTCGACAGTCGCACCAACTTTACGAAGCTCGGTCGCCATAGCGGCTAACCGATCCGTTTCTTTAACACGCCAATTATATATATTAGTCATACGCGTCTTGCCTCTGGCGAACAAAGCGGTCGTTGCTATCGTCATCGCAGCATCAGGAATATGATTCATATCCATGTCAATACCCGACAGAGCACCACCTGAGACTTCAATGTAATCATTTCCCCAATGAATGGTTGCCCCCATTTTCTCTAGTGCGTCTGCAAATCGGATATCACCTTGAATACTGTGTTTCCCTACGCCAGTCACACGAACTGTTCCCCCTTTAATAGCACCCGCAGCAAGAAAATAAGATGCGGAAGAGGCATCACCTTCAACTAAGAAAGAGCCAGGAGATTGATAGCTAGCATCGGATGCAATCACAAAGCTCTGATATTGCTGATTATCTACAGTCACACCGAACTTCTTCATTGTGTCCAACGTAATGTCAATATAAGGCTTAGAAACCAACTCACCTTTGATTTTGACCGTGGTTTCTCCTTCAAACAGTGGTGCGGCCATCAACAGAGCAGTAAGGAACTGGCTAGACACGCTGCCGTCGACATGAATAACGCCACCACTTAAAGATTGACCTTTAATCAACAAGGGAGGATACCCATCATTCTTAAGGTAACGAATATCTGCACCAGCCTCACGTAAACCATCAACTAATGCCCCAATAGGCCTTTCTTCCATTCGCGGCTCACCGCCAAGCTCAAATTCACCTTCTGACGCTGCTAATGCTGCACACAATGGGCGCATTGCTGTACCTGCATTACCAAGAAACAATTCAACTGCATTCGAGACATTAAATGACTTACCTAAACCTATCACTCTGCACTGTGTTTTATCATCAGATAATTGATAAGAAACACCTAGCGTAGTCAGCGCATTAAGCATATGTCGAATGTCTTCGCTATCCAGTAAATTGGTTAATAACGTTTCACCTTGTGACAATGCAGCCAAAAGTAACGCTCTGTTCGATAAGCTTTTAGAGCCTGGGACGTTAACTTCACCTTGTACTTTAGATATAGGTTGTAATGTAAGTTGTTTCACGGCTAACCATACCTTCTTTCAAATTCGTTCATAAAACCAACTAAAGCTTCGACACCTTCAATAGGCATAGCATTGTATATACTTGCTCGCATACCACCAACAGAGCGATGCCCTTTAAGTGCTTTTAATCCAAACTTCTCAGATTCCTCTAAGAAAGTTTGATCAAGAGCAGCATCAACTAACTGAAATGGCACATTCATCATAGAACGGAATGATTTCTCTATACTGTTTCTATAGAAATCACTTCCATCAATTGCCTGATATAACAGGTTAGCTTTGTGTTGGTTAATTTTATGGATTGCTTCAACACCACCCTGCTCTTTCAACCATTTAAATACTAACCCCGATAAATACCATGCATAGGTGGGTGGCGTGTTATACATGGAATCATTGTCAGCCAGAAGCTGGTAGTCAAAGATTGATGGAGTGCTTTTACGAGCATGGCCAATCAAATCCTCTCTGACAATAACGATAGATAAGCCTGAAGGGCCAATATTTTTTTGAGCACCCGCATAGATCAAACCATACTTAGAAACATCAATAGGCGCGGACAGAATAGTCGAAGACATATCTGCCACTATGGGCGTGTTACCAACCTCTGGCACATCAAACATGGCAACGCCATCTACTGTCTCATTAGGACAATAATGAAAATACTTAGCGTCGTCAGACAAGTCCCATGTCTTCGGGTCAGCCACTTTAGTGATTCCATTTTCTACGAGTAACTCGCCAACAACATTCGGTTTAAGGTACTTCTGTGCTTCTTTGACCGCACCTTTAGACCAAGAACCGGTAATCAAAAAGTCTGCACTGTCTTCCTCTGTTGCTAAATTCAGGGGAACAGAAGCAAAATGCCCTCGACCTCCGCCATGAGCAAATAAGACTTGGTAATCTGCTGGAATATTCATGAGTTGTCGTAAATCATTCTCTGCTTCTTTAGCAATTTGCATGAATGGCTTACTGCGATGGCTGATTTCCATCACTGAACTTCCTTGATGCTCCCAATTAAGAAACTCGGTTTGTGCTTGTGCCATGACGGCTTCAGGAAGCATGGCAGGACCTGCCGAAAAATTAAATACTTTACTCATTACCTTTTCTTATATTCAGTTCTCAGAAACAAAAAGAGCGGTCATTAACCGCTCCAATCATTGGATAAAATGAAGCTTTATCGATAATACTTAATCGGCAGTTTCATCATTACTCGATGTGTTTTCACCGTCAGTGGCCGAAGCTTCCGTTTCATCTACAAGCTCACCTTCAATAAGCTCCTCAGACACTTCAGCAATAGGCTCTAAACCAACAACATGTTCATTAGTCACCGTACGAATGAGTCTAACACCTGCGGTGTTACGGCTTATCACTGAAACCTCACTAACACGCGTTCTAACTAACGTTCCTTGATCACTGATCAGCATAATCTCATGATTATCTTCAACTTGAACGGCACCAACAACCTCACCGTTTCGTTCAGAGACTTTTATAGATACAACGCCTTGTGTTGCCCTGCTCTTCGCAGGATATTCTTCTAGTGGTGTACGTTTACCGTAACCATTAACTGTGGCCGTTAGAATTTCTCCATCACCATGTGGAACAATTAAAGAAACGACTTTTTGATTGTCTTGGAGCTTAATGCCACGAACACCGGTTGCCGTTCTTCCCATTGAGCGTACTTGTTGTTCATGGAAACGTACAACTTTACCGGCATCAGAGAACAACATGACTTCGCTCTCACCGTCAGTTAGGTCGACACCAATCAGCTCATCACCCTCGTTCAAATTGACGGCGATAATACCATTTGCACGTGGACGAGAGTAATCCGTTAGCGAAGTTTTCTTCACCGTACCATTAGCCGTTGCCATTAAGACATATTTACCTTCTTCAAACTCTTTGATAGGTAAAATTGCGGTGATACGCTCATCATCTTCCAGTGGCAAGATATTGACGATTGGACGACCACGAGAATTACGACTAGCTAATGGTAGCTTGTACACTTTAAGCCAGTACAAGCGGCCTCGACTTGAGAAACACAATATATGATCATGCGTATTGGCAACCAGCAAGCGAGCAATAAAGTCTTCATCCTTCACTTTAGTGGCCGATTTACCTCTACCGCCACGTCGCTGAGCTTCATATTCATTCAGTTTCTGATACTTTACATAGCCCTCGTGTGACAAAGTCACCACGACATCTTCTTGCTCAATCAAATCTTCTATATCGATGTCATGAGAAATATTACTGATTTCAGTCTTACGCTCATCACCGTATTCATCACGGATTTTGCCCAGCTCTTCACGAATAACATCCATCAAACGCTCAGGACTAGCCAATATATGCATAAGTTCAGCGATAATATCCAACAGTTCTTTATATTCTTGTAGGATTTTATCGTGTTCTAAGCCTGTTAGTTTGTGTAAACGTAGGTCTAGGATAGCTTGAGCTTGTTCAACGGTCAGGTAGTAATTACCATCTCTAACACCATACTGTTCTTCTAACCATTCTGGGCGAGCGGCATTCACACCACCACGTTCAAGCATTTCAGCAACACCACCAAGCGTCCAACCACGTTCGACTAGTGCTTGCTTCGCTTCTGCTGGGTTAGTAGAGGTTTTAATCAGCTCTATAACTTCATCAATATTCGATAAAGCAATGGCTAAACCTTCAAGGATATGTGCTCTGTCTCGTGCTTTGCGCAGTTCGTATACCGTACGTCGAGTAACAACTTCGCGCCTGTGTAAGACAAAAGCTTCAAGTGTTTGTTTTAGGTTAAATAAGCGTGGCTGGCCATTGTCCAAGGCCACCATATTGATACCGAAAACGGTCTGCAATTGTGTTAATGAGTATAATTGATTAAGCAGTACTTCTGCTGATTCATTGCGCTTAACTTCAATAACAATACGCATACCATCTTTATCAGACTCATCACGCAGTGCTGAAATACCTTCAACTTTCTTTTCTTTGACTAGCTCAGCCATCTTTTCAATGAGTCGAGCTTTATTAACTTGATAAGGTATCTCGTTAACAATAATAGTCTCTTTACCATTATCTTCGACTTCGATGTCAGCCTTAGCCCTAAGGTATATTTTACCTCGGCCTGTTTTATAAGCATCGATAATACCTTTACGGCCACTGATCATTGCAGCTGTAGGGAAATCTGGCCCTGGAATATATTCAAATAACTCTTCGATAGTGATATCTGGATTGTCTATCAAGGCAACACAACCACTGATAACCTCGTTTAAATTATGAGGCGGTATATTCGTTGCCATACCAACGGCAATACCTGACGAACCATTAACCAATAGGTTAGGTACTTTAGTTGGGAGAACTGCTGGTATATGTTCTGTACCATCGTAGTTGGGTACAAAATCTACTGTTTCTTTTTCGAGATCTGCGAGTAATTCATGAGCAATCTTATCCATGCGTATTTCGGTGTAACGCATGGCTGCTGCAGAGTCACCATCAACTGAACCAAAGTTACCTTGCCCATCTACCAAGGTATATCGTAATGAAAAAGGTTGCGCCATTCTAACGATGGTATCGTAAACAGCAGAGTCACCATGTGGGTGATATTTACCGATTACATCACCGACTATCCTAGCCGACTTCTTATAAGGTTTATTAAAATCGTTTTTGAGTTCGTTCATCGCAAACAGTACGCGACGATGGACAGGCTTTAACCCATCTCGAACATCAGGAAGTGCCCTGCCAACAATTACGCTCATCGCGTAATCTAAATAAGAGTTTTTCAGCTCTTCTTCTATATTAATGGGCAAAATTTCTTTGGCATGATCTGTCATATACAGCCTTGTCCCTTTATTTTTATCAGACTATCGGTTTTACCAACAATTTGCATTGTCGGAAAACACTTTAAAATGGATATTGGGGTAGTCGATTAGTCTACCACTGGCGCGCTCAAATGAATAGTTGATATTCGACGTAATCTACAATCGTCTTACACTATCCAAATACCTTAAACGAAGTCTATAATAGCGTCCCCAAATAAGCACCAGTGCTCTAGGGTGTATTCTTAAAACGGAAACAAAATGCAAGCAAATGTTGACCCAGCAGAAATAGAAAAGTTTTCAAACTTAGCCAGTCGTTGGTGGGATTTAAATGGCGAATTTAGGCCTCTCCATCAAATTAACCCATTAAGAACTAATTTTATCAATGTCCAATGCCAAGGATTGTTCGGTAAACAAGTATTAGATGTGGGTTGCGGTGGCGGTATTTTATCTGAATCGATGGCGACACACGGCGCAGAAGTAACAGGTGTGGACATGGGACATGAACCTCTTGAAGTTGCGAGGTTACATGGTCTGGAGTCAGGCGTTAATGTTAATTATATTCAAACAACAGCAGAACAATTAGCTAGCGAAAAGCCACAATCTTATGACATCGTAACTTGCCTAGAGATGCTGGAACATGTACCTAACCCAGAGTCAGTTGTGCAGGCCTGTGCACAATTGGTAAAGCCGAATGGGATGGTCTTTTTTTCAACCTTAAACCGTAATCTCAAATCTTACCTGATGGCAATTGTTGCTGCAGAGAAAGTGCTCAAGTTAGTCCCGAATGGTACCCATGAGCATGACAAATTTATCAAACCTTCAGAACTTCTCTCATGGGTTGACAAAACACCATTGAAACCAACAGCAATGACAGGTTTACATTTTAACCCTCTACTCAATGAATATTACTTGTCAGATAAAAATGTTGACGTGAATTATATTGTGGCTTGTCAGCACCAAGGAGAGTAATTTAGTGAAATCCCCTAAAGGTGTATTATTTGATCTGGACGGAACCTTATTGGATACAGCCGACGATCTAGGTTCAGCACTTAATCATGTGTTGATGATGAATGGTTTACCGCCACTACCCAAAGCGAAATATAGAAACACGGCATCTCATGGTTCAAAAGGCCTGATTGAATTAGGTTTTGGACAAGGGCTTATCAACTTTGACTTTGATGAGTTAAGAACTGAATTTCTGCGCTTTTATCGTGATAACATTTGTACTCATACATCGGAGTACGAAGGTGTTGACGAGACGTTAAAAAAGCTAGATGAACGAAACATTCCTTGGGGTATTGTCACCAATAAACCGGAATCACTTGCTGTTCAACTATTAAAGTACTTCCCTAGAATGAATAGTTGTAAGGTGATGATAGGTGGCGATACATTCAAGCAAAGGAAACCCGATCCCTTTCCTTTAATACATGCTGCTAACGTTTTGGATGTCGCCCCTGAAGAATGCCTCTATATTGGAGATGCACAAAGAGACATTGAAGCTGCTAATGCTGCCAACATGGTCAGCATTCTTGCTAATTATGGTTATATAGAAGACACAGACAACGTACAAGATTGGCAAAGCGACATGTCTATTGATCGCTTTCAAGACTTTTTACCTTTATTCAACTAAAAATGCACCTATTAACGACACCTGTTTAAATAAATGAACGGGTGTTAATTAATAATCTCTTTTCTTCAGCTATTTTTTTGTAGCGCAAATAATACCGGATATTATTACTACCCGATTGTTCGTTTAGTGATCTTTTTATTGATCATTTCAGTAATCGCTATCATTAATAAAAACAGAAATAAATAGATTCGATAGACTGTAAAAGACTGAAAAAATTGTTTTTAAAATAAAAAAATTTATATCGAATATTATTGCAAATTCCACTTGCAAAGTATTTAACTTAGAGACAATGAAAAGTTGTACGTTAGTCGACACTAACCTTGCTAAAATCACTTTCCACTAAACTCGCACATAACACTATATCTTGGGTTGCATTCAGGTCAAAAGCGCACTATCTTGTGTCTTAACAAGGAACAACAAACTACCGTTCTTGATCCATAATATGTAATAAAAAGCAACAATAAAAAATACATAGTGCGCCTTAATCCGTTCTATTTTAGGGTGCGAGAAAGCAACAAATTACAAGCATAAAGCGGCAAATATAATATGAATAATAATCTTTACGTCACCAAACGAAATGGAGAGCGCGAACTCTTGGATTTAGACAAGATCCATAGAGTGATTGATTGGTCTGCAAAGGATCTGGAAAACGTATCGGTTTCGCAAGTCGAAATAAAAGCACATATACAATTTTATGATGGCATTAAAACAGAAGATATTCATGAAACCATGATTAAATCGGCGGCTGATCTTATATCAACAGATTCGCCTGACTATCAATATATGGCTGCTCGTCTTGCTATTTTTCATCTGCGTAAAAAGGCCTATGGTCAATTTGAACCACCAGCGTTATTCGCACACGTTAAAAATATGGTCGAAAAAGGTAAGTATGACAAACATATACTCGAAGATTACAGTAAAGAAGAGTTAGATGAATTAGACGCATACCTAGATCATTGGCGTGACATGAACTTTAGCTATGCCGCTGTAAAGCAGCTAGAAGGCAAATACCTTGTTCAAAACCGCGTCACTGGCGATATTTACGAAAGTGCTCAATTTCTTTATATCTTAGTTGCAGCTTGCTTATTTGCTAAGTACCCCAAAGAAGCACGTTTGGACTATATTAAGCGTTTCTATGATGCGACGTCACAGTTCAAAATTTCATTACCGACACCTATTATGGCTGGTGTAAGAACACCAACACGTCAGTTTAGTTCTTGTGTACTCATTGAATCAGGAGATAGTCTCGACTCTATCAATGCCAGCACGAGTGCAATTGTTAAATACGTAAGCCAACGTGCTGGTATAGGTATTAATGCAGGTCGGATTAGAGCATTAGGTAGTCCTATTCGTGGAGGAGAGGCTTATCACACAGGTTGTTTGCCTTTCTATAAACATTTCCAGACAGCAGTTAAAAGCTGCTCTCAAGGTGGTGTAAGAGGCGGAGCAGCCACCCTGTTTTATCCTCTATGGCATCTGGAAGTCGAGTCATTATTGGTGCTTAAAAATAATCGTGGGGTTGAAGAGAATAGAGTTCGCCACCTTGATTATGGTGTTCAATTTAATAAAGTTATGTATCAGCGTTTGCTTAAAGACGACTATATCACTTTGTTTAGCCCATCTGATGTCCCTGGGCTCTATGACGCTTTCTTCGCAGATCAGGATAAGTTTGAAGAGCTTTACGTTAGATACGAAAACGACGATACCATTCGTAAAAAACGCATTAAAGCACTAGAACTATTCAGTCTATTTATGCAAGAGCGCGCCAGTACGGGGCGTATCTACTTACAGAATGTTGATCACTGCAACACACATAGCCCATTCAATCCAGAATACGCTCCTGTGCGTCAGAGCAATTTGTGCTTAGAGATTGCTCTACCAACTAAGCCATTACAACATGTTAATGATGAAGAAGGTGAAATCGCACTCTGTACATTATCTGCCTTCAACCTTGGAGCTATTGAAGACCTTAGCGATATTGAAGAATGGGCAGATCTGTCAGTGAGAGCATTGGATTGTTTATTGGATTATCAAGATTACCCTGTACCAGCAGCATACAATGCAACTATGGGGCGACGAACGTTAGGTATAGGCGTTATTAACTTTGCTTACTATTTAGCAAAGAATGGCGTTAAATACTCTGATCATAGTGCCAATGGCCTAGTTCATCGGACATTTGAAGCAATTCAGTTTTATTTAATGAAAGCATCAAACCGACTAGCCAAAGAACAAGGGGCATGTCCGAAGTTTAATGAAACGACTTATGCTCAAGGTATTCTGCCGATAGATACCTATAAAAAGGATTTAGATAAAATATGCAGCGAGCCACTACATCTGGACTGGGAAGGTTTAAGAGCAGATATTAAAGAACACGGGCTTAGGAACAGCACGTTATCAGCACTTATGCCATCTGAAACGTCATCTCAGATTTCAAATGCTACGAACGGCATAGAGCCTCCTAGAGGGCATATCAGTGTGAAATCAAGCAAAGACGGGGTTCTTAAACAAGTCGTTCCTGATTTTAAAAACCTAAAAGATAATTACGAATTGCTGTGGGATTTACCTTCAAATGATGGTTACTTACAACTTGTAGGTATTATGCAAAAGTTTGTTGATCAAACCATTTCTGCCAATACTAGCTACGACCCTGGCAAGTATGAAGGCGGTAAAGTCCCTATGAAGTTACTCATTCAAGATTTACTGACAACCTATAAATTAGGTGTAAAAACGCTTTATTATCATAACACTCGTGATGGAGCGACCGACTCTACAAGTGAGTCAAAGAAAGAAGACATTAAACAACCTATTGTCGAAGTTGCTGTTGAAGAAGATGACGATTGCGCTGGCGGTGCATGTAAAATTTAATCATTGCTATTGGTATAACGCGCTGTCTTTGGATAGCGCTTTTCTACATCCATTATCAGGACATTTTTGAAAAATGAAATACACCACTTTTAGTCCCGTCAATAATAATGCGCTAACAGAGCCCATGTTCTTCGGAAACCCCGTTAATGTTGCGCGTTATGACCAACAGAAACATGCTATTTTCGAGAAGCTGATTGAAAAGCAAATTTCGTTTTTTTGGCGCCCTGAAGAAGTTGATGTTAGTAAAGATCGTGTCGATTTTCAGCAATTAAGCGATTCTGAAAAGCATATATTCATATCGAACTTGAAGTATCAGACCTTACTAGACTCTGTACAAGGACGAAGCCCTAATATTGCATTTTTACCAATCATTTCTATTCCGGAGCTAGAAACATGGGTGGAGACTTGGTCGTTTTTCGAAACAATACATTCGCGTTCTTACACACACATATTGCGTAACCTTTTTACAGATCCAAGCGAAATATTCTCAGACATTGTAGACAATCAACATATTAAAAAGCGAGCTGAGGATATCTCTCAATATTACGATGACCTCATTTTCTACACACAGATATGGCAAACTCACGGTTTAGGTGAACATACTATTCAAGGGCAAACCTATAACATCACGTTTAGAGAGTTAAAGAAGAAGCTTTACCTATGTATGAATTCAGTCAATGCACTCGAAGCGATACGTTTTTATGTTTCCTTTGCTTGTACATTTGCGTTTGCTGAGCGCGAATTGATGGAGGGTAACTCCAAGATCATTCGTTTAATCGCCAGAGATGAGAACCTACATTTAACGTCGACACAGCATATCCTCAATTTATGGGCAAAAGGGAAAGACGATCCGGAAATGGCTGAGATCGCTGCCGAATGTAAGGAAGAAGCCACAAAGATATTCTTAAATGCCGTAGAACAAGAAAAAGAGTGGGCACACTACTTGTTTGAGCGAGGATCAATGATTGGCTTAAATAAAGAAATTTTATGTCAATATGTCGAGTTTATCGCCAATCACAGAATGGCCGCGATAGGTTTGGGACAACCTTTTGATATTACTACTAACCCTCTGCCGTGGATGAACAACTATCTACATTCAGATAACGTGCAAGTAGCACCGCAAGAATCAGAGATAAGTTCCTACCTCGTAGGTCAAATAGACAGTGAAGTTAACGCCGATGACTTCGGTGACTTTGATTTATAATTAACACGTTAACTCATCAACGTGAACAATGATGAATATGAGGTTCTTGTTACCGTAAAAGGAATGTCGATAAAACAAGAGCCTGATAAAACGCTACTAGAAAATCTCGAATCAAGCAATATCGACATGCACTCTCATTGTAGAGAAGGGTTTTGTGGCACATGTAGAACAAGGCTAGTATCAGGCGAAGTCGAATATACTATCGATCCACTGGCTTATATTGACGATGACGAGATTTTACCTTGTTGCTGTAGAGCCATCTCCAATATCGTTATCGAAATTAGTTGATGTGGCAAACCAAGTCACCTAATTAATCTGAGGTTAATTAATACAACACTTCACCCGATATAGGTTATATTGGTATTCTAACACACGTTCAGGTCATGGAATCTACGGAACGTCAGTCAATAAGCGAGGACACAGATAACATGACCATCCGAACCGAATTCCCCAAGTTAGTCAAGCTAGCTTGGCCACTACTCATTGCTCAACTCACGCAAACGATGATGGGTGTATCAGACACCATAATGGCTGGACGAGTTTCTGCGACAGATATGGCTGCTGTCGCTATTGCATCGAGTATCTTCTTACCCGTCCTATTTTTTATACAAGGTATCATACTGGCCCTGCCCCCAATCATATCCAGATTGCAAGGTGCTAAACAATCAAACAGGGTCGCAAATGCCACTCAACAAACCATGTGGGTTGCCTTATTTATTACTGTTCCACTCAGCTTTTCTGCATTACTTGTACCGAGACTGTTTGAGTTTGCTCCAGTAGAAGAAGCGCTCAAGTCTATCACCATACAGTATCTAACCTATGTGCTATGGAGCCTCCCAGCTTTCGCACTTTACCAAGTGTTACGCAACTACTGCGAAGGACTATCGGTTACTAAACCCAGCATGATCATCATGGTTATTGGTTTGTCCGTGAACATCCCAGCCAACTATGTTTTTATCCATGGGTTATTTGGTGCACCTGCTCTAGGCGGAGCAGGCTGTGCTATAGCAACAGCGTTGGTATTCGTCGCCATGTTTTTAAGCACGGCTATTTATACATTTTTCTCTAAGAAATTATCTCACTATAATCTCTACGAAAAGCTGTATATGCCCAAAATAAGTGATCTTAGTGATACCTTAAAGCTTGGCTTCCCTATCGCTATGACTATCCTCTTTGAGGTTTCCTTATTTGCGGCAATTGCTATTTTCTTGTCTCCTTTTGGCGCAACTGTCGTTGCGGCTCATCAAATTGCCCTGAACTTTTCTTCACTGATGTTTATGGTGCCTTTATCAATAGGCATGGCAACAACTATTCGTGTTGGATATTTACTAGGTGAAGAAGCTCCTGATAAAGCAAAAACAGCAATAAAAAGTGCCATGCTCTTAGGTTTATCTTGTAGCTTGATAACAGCTATGTTGTCTATCGTACTCCGCTTTCCTATCGCTCGACTCTACACAACAGATAATGTCGTCATACTTGGTGCGGCTAACTTGATGTTACTCGCAGCTATGTTTCAACTCTCTGATGCTATTCAAGTCATTGCGGCATGTGCATTAAGGGGCTATAAAGATACTAAGGCAATGTTTTACATTACCTTCTTAAGCTACTGGGTCATCGGTTTAACACTCGGCATAACGCTCGGGTTAACAGATATTCTTGTCCCCCAAATGGCTGCAGAAGGGTTTTGGATAGGTATTATTGTAGGGCTAACATCTGCGGCAATCATGTTAGGGTGGCGAGTACTATACATTCAGCGTAGGTATAGCCTTTACCAATAGTACAGCTCCAAGTTCAGATTAACTAAGGAGTGATCATCCATGCAACACCCACAAAAGAGCCAAAAACTCAGGGTATCCATTATTGCGCCAATCTTAATTTTGATCACCCTAGTTGCATTATCTATTGGCGCCTTAATTAAACACTATCTTACTCAACATATGTTGGCTGATATACAAAGTCGTGCAGAACTCTTGACTCATACCATTGTATATCTAGTAGATGCCGGTGATGATCCCGAAGAGTTCAATCACATGCTACTTGCACTTGGCTCAGAGGAAGGCGTCAATACGCTATATGTTGTATCAAGGGATGATGAGAAGATCATTGCTTCAAGCAAGCCTAGCTGGAAAAACGACAGTGTAGATACCATTGATGAAATCAAGCACCACAAGAGCATACATGCTCAATTATCCTCTGATGACGATTCTCCAATCACTCTGGTCAACTCAAGCAACCACAGCCTGACTTATGCAACAAGGCTTATATTAAACAAAAACGGGGAACAGGAGGTAAAAGCAGCTACAAAGGCAATTTTTGTTGAATTAGATACGCAGCGAGCCACTGAGCAAATTTCACAGCAGTTACGAACACTACTCATAATAGTAATCGCAGCCTTAATTACAACAGTCATTCTGATATCCAAACTACTAAATATTTATATATTTACGCCTCTCCATTTCATTCTAAAGGCGATTACGGAAAGATCTAAAGGTAATATAGATGCTCCTGCTACGGTTTTTCGGGAAGATGAAATAGGTGTTTTAGCTCATACATTTAATAACTTGATTCAGCTTGATGAGCGTAAGAAAAGGATCGTCAGAGAACGCGATCAGGAGTTGCAATTTATATTCGATAACTTACCGATTGGCATTTGGTATAAAGATGACAAAAACAATGTATTAAGACTTAACCAAAGTGCAGCAAAATCGTTAGATAAGTCTGTTTCAGAAGTAGAAGGTAAGAATTTATCTGTTTTTTGTTTTAAGCAAGCTAGGTATGAATGGGAGCAGGATAAGTACATAATTGAATCAGGCCAACCCATGCTAAACATTATCGAAAAACAGGTCGTTGGCGAGAGAAAAAATTGGATAAGGACCGATAAAGTTCTCTACCAGTCAAACGAACGAGATCAGCAACGTATTCTCGTGCTTAAACAAGACATTACTGAACTCAAACAAATTGAAGAGAGATTAAAGGAAAGTGAACGTCGTTTTCAGCTTGTTATAGAAGCAACTTATGATGGTATTTGGGACTGGCCTGACATCACAAAAGACGAAGAATATTGGTCTCCTCAGTGGAAAGCTCTATTGGGTTATGAGGAGAATGAAATCAAGGCTAGTGCCAAAACCTTTTTTTCCATGTTGCATCCAGACGATATTCCCCTAGTAGAAAAAGCAGTCAAAGCGCACAAAGAACAAGGTATTCCTTTTGATGTAGAATATCGATTAAGAAAGAAAAACGGCGATTATCATTGGTTTCAAGCAAAAGGGATCCTGTCAACAGACGAAGAAACCGATGTACAACGGATGACAGGGTCTATTTCCAATATTCAGCAGCGTAAAGAATCTGAAAAGAAGTTACATGACTATAACGAGGAGCTTAAACGAAGCAACGCAGTGCTTGACGAGTATGCTTATGCAGCATCACATGACTTACAATCACCGCTGAGAGGTATTGACCAAATTGCAAGTTGGATTATTGAAGACTTAGAAGAAGGTAAAACTGAAGAAATAGTTAGCAACTTAAAACTTATGCGTAGCAGAGTTAAAAGAATGGAGAAACTTCTAAAAGACTTATTAACATATTCAAAAGTCGGACGCCGCGAAGAAGCAATGGATCTGGCTAACACAGAAGAAATTGTAAAAGATCTCTTTAAACTGGCATCTCCACCGGAAGGGTTTCAGCTCCTCATTGAAGGTGACTTACCAACCTTTACTACTTTAATTGCTCCTTTTGAACAAGTTATACGTAACTTAATTGGTAACGCGATTAAACATCATGATAAACCCAACGGGACTATATCAATAAGCTGTATTTTATTGGAACATAACCAATATCAGTTTTGTATAAAAGATGACGGCCCAGGCATTGATAAAAAATATCATGAATTAGTGTTTAAAATGTTCAAATCACTTAAATCCAGAGATGAAGTTGAAGCAAGCGGTATTGGACTGACATTAGTGTCTAAAATTATTACTACCTATAACGGCAGTATTCGTTTAGAGTCGGAACTTGGAAAAGGCGCTACATTTTATTTTACTTGGCCGATAAACATTGATACTTAAATCAACAGGTTATTTTATGTAATAAAATAACCGATGCCAAAGTAAAATCCAGTAAAAAAATAACTAAAAAGACTGGGAAATATGGTTAAAAAAAATTATAAAGAAGTTAGCATTGTACTCGTTGAAGACGATGAAGTTGATGCGAAATCGGTTGAAAGAGCATTGCTCAAACTAAAGATAGCTAATCCTTATTATCACGTCACAAATGGCGTTGAAGCACTTCAATTATTGCAAGGTGATAAAAAACAAGAAGCCTTAGCCAAGCCTTATCTTATTTTACTGGACTTAAATATGCCTCTTATGGGGGGGATTGAGTTTCTACAAGCACTACGCCAAGACCCCAAAATTGAAGATACTATTGTTTTTGTTTTAACGACTTCAAGTGCCGACGAAGACAGAGTAGCCGCCTATAAAGAGCATATTGCGGGTTATATTGTGAAATCAGATATGGCAAACGGTTTCATTGAAGTCATTGAATTGTTGGATTCTTATTGGCGTATAGTTGTTTTTCCTGAATAACCCATTTGCAATTACCTTCATAGGGAACAGCTTAGAATGTATCTCTATGAAGGTAGAGCATGTTAAATTTTGTTCTAAACAAACGCTTTTTGATTGCGACGCGCACTTATAGTGCCTATAAATATAAGCCAAAGTACGCAACGAAGAACAACACGCTCTACCACAGCTGAACCATATCAACAGATTGCTGATACCCTTGGAAGTTGAGAGTGCTTCCCTTCGAACGGCTTGCCATTTTCGACCAGATACTTAAAAGCAGACAATGCATCTGCCCCCATTTTCTTTGAGATAATAAGCATCAAAGGTTCTAATAGTCTTCCGAATATTCCACCTTTAAGTACAACTTCTGCTTCGGTACTTAGCAATGTTTTCCCGTTTACAGCTTTTACCGACCACTTGTTTTTAGCCGACTTCACCAAGGGTAAATTAAATCCTTCATAAGTGTAAGTTTCTCCCTCTACCCAATCAGTCCACTTCTCCGTAATCGTAACATTATTACTCAGATGACAAATTCTTTGAGCTCCTACTCCCTGTTTGATATCCCCTATGTACTTAGACGAAATGACAGGTTCTGACCACATTGAGAGATTTTCAAGATCTGAAAGCACCTTCCAAGTGGTTTTTGGGCTAGCTTCAATGCATGCATACGATTTCATTTTGAGCATAACACTCTCCTTTTGATAATCTATTTATTAAAATACGCTTCAAGATGACAAAGATATTAGTACAGAAATTTAAAGATAAATAATCGTACAACCCGAGTCCATTTATTTTTGTAGTACTGCTCTGCTCAATCGAGATTACATCGCTAAAGCATCATTAAATGAGTCAGCTATTCAAAAGTAGTTTCCTTAATTAACAACATAAATAATCAAGAGAGCAAGAATATTTTGCCGAAAATGAGCACAGAGAAAGCATTAGAGGACATATTGTCGCGTGATATGATTGACGCTGGCGGCACAACAAGTGCAATCTTTAGAGCCATTGTAAAGCTAGGAGTAAACTCAACACAATTACTCAACAAAGCAAACTTAAAGCTTGAACAACTGGACGAAGACGATACATATAAGCATTTATGCTTGTGGCAAGCAGGACATGAATTGTTGAAATGTCCGGAGATTGGACTGCATGTCGGTATGCACTCAAATCCAAATAATCGAGGCATAGTTGGTCACGTCTTCCTCAAAAGTAAAAACTTACGTACAGCACTAACCTTGATCATCAAATACTTCGAAATAATCATGACCTACATGAGTATGGAGTTAACTACCGATCATGAAAATGCTTACATACGCTTTAGATACTCTAAAGGGAGCTTTCATCAATATGGGATAGATCACATAGTTGGTGCGTTTACAAATTGGGTCAACGTCTATTTGAATCAAAAAATCCATTATCGAAAAGTTGCTTTTCAATATACGAAGCCGCACAACACAAACCTATACAGAGAGACTTTAGGTTGCAAGGCTAACTACGAGCAACCAGATAACGTTCTCGCGTTTCCCGCTCGTTTGCTTGAGTTTAAAAACCCAGATTACAATGAATATCTACACAATGTTATTGTCGAGCACGCCAATACCATTCTGGAAAACATGAACTCAAATGTGGACTTTATCGATAAAGTTAAGAAAATCATTTCGAAAGGCTTAAATCAAGGGAGGTTTTCGGCCGAGAGCGTCGCAGATTCACTCAATATTAGTAAAAGAACCTACCAAAGAAAGTTAACAGAAAGGCATGTAACACATCAAAAACTGCTCGACGAAATCCGACACAGCGCAGCACTTTATTATATGAAACAAAATAGCTGTGAACTCAAAAGGCTTACGACTATTCTTGGCTATGCCGATACTAAGGGGTTTTACCGAGCCTTTAAACGCTGGACAGGATACTCTCCATCAGAATACATAGATTCACTCAATTCAAAATAGTCCTTCAAAAAGTTTTAGATACACACCACTCTATATAAAGAGGTATAAACTAAAAACCCCCGGCAATGCCGAGGGTTTCATCTACTACTTTTAAGTAGCTCTTATGGATTTTATAACCTTAAGAGCTATGTTTCCAACGACTAAGGCTGTCTTACAGTGAAGCCTGAGCTACGCGTTGTAGATACTGTCCAGTTATCAAACTGAACGTTAGTTGGTGATATAGCGCCGGCACGAACTGAACCGTTATGAGTCAAGTCATATCCGAATGTATCTGACGCAACATCTTGGTTAAACGGCATATCACTGATAATGAAAGATGAGCCGTTATCTGCTGCATCAACGTTACCGTCATTATTAGTATCTCCATCAAGGAAACCGTTCAAGGCGTTAACATCGGCTAGCAAGCCGTTGCTGATACCACGGATATTGTTAAGGTACCAACTTGCTGTGAAGTTGTTGCCTCTTTCAGCGATTTCACCCGTGAATACAACCCCATTGTTTGTACCGTTGTAGTAAACAAAGCCGTCGTCATTTGAGTTATTCGGTGCAATTGTTGTCGCAGGGAATCCAACTGCGTCATCGCGTACAATACCGAAAGCAGTAGGTAATGCGCCAGTTTCGTTCGCACAGTGCACACCATCTAGGTAGTTAGGACCTGGGATAGTTGTGTCGATTGCACTTAAATCAGCACCATCGTCAGCCTCGAAACAACCGTTACGGAATCCAGTTATCAACACATTTGCCATACGGATTTGATCCGTGTTATCAGCAAACAAGATACCAAATTCGTTATCGTCTGCACCTGCTGCGACTGTTGTGCTGTCTCTACCAACCAAAGTTACATTAACAAAACGTGGGTTAGAATCACCAGCAACTGTTTCAGAAGCATAGATACCAGAGCGGCCTGACGTGCTATCAGTGTCACGATTATGGATAACCATAAGATCTTTAACCAAACCATTAAAGTCTCTGTACCATAGACCATCACGACCAGAGCCTGTCGCTAGCAACCAAGACATTCTTGGATCACCGTTTAGGATATGGAAGCCATCACGAACAGAGTTGTGAGACTGAACAAAGGTTAACGTAGTACTACTATCAACACCGTTCAATACGATATTGTCGCTGTACATAACTGTGTTACCGTCGATAGTGACAGGCACCGTTGCACCTGCTTCAGCAACAACAACATAATCTAGGCTGTTAGCACCTTGATCACCTGTTAGTGTTGGTAAGCCATTAAAGCCGCGAAGGAATAATCCACCCCACTCACCTGAACCACTGATACCTGCGTCATCTGATGTGAAGCGAACTGGGCGAGCACTTGTACCTTGCGCATCAATACGTGAACCTGGGAAAACTAATAGGTGGTCAACTGAGCCTTCACTATCTCCGCTAATACGTGTTCCCGAAGCAATAGTTAAAGAAGCTACGTTCGAGTCATCACCTACCTGAACACCACCTTCTAAATACCAGTCAATGTTACTTGTTAAAGATGCATCACCCGTGATTACACCAGAGATTTCACAACGGTTGCGACCAGCAGCACGGTCTAGAGGTGTAACTGTTGCACCCGCTAAATCAGCTGGACACTCAGAAACACCTTGTAGAGAAGCATTGACTTGAACAGCAAAGCCATCATTAGCGCCAGTTGCAACAGTCCAACCATTAAACTGAATACTTGCTGTATTTGAACCACTACGTACAGAACCAACGTGCGTCAAATCGTAGCCGCCTGTATCATCAGCAACATCCAAGTTAAATTCGTTTGCGTCAGAGATGATAAATGCATTGCCGTTATCGTCGCCGTTCACAACGCCATCTTGGTTTGTATCACCATCAAGGAAAGCATTCAAAGACGTTGAATCAGCAGCCAATCCATTTGGAATACCACCGATGTTGTCAAGATACCAACCAGCAGTAAAGTCGCGCTCTGCAAATTCACCAGTAAATGTTACGCCTTGCGCTTGTCCATTGTAGTAGACCAATCCGTTAGCGTTAATGCTATTGTTCGCAGCAACGGTACCTTCAGGGAAGCCTACCGCATCATCACGAACGACACCAAAAGCAGCGCCGTTTGGTCCAGCTTCATTTGCACAGTGAATACCATCCAAATAGTTAGGCCCAGGGACATTAGTATCAAGACCACTTAAGTCAGCACCGTCATCAGCTTCATAACAACCATTACGGAAGTTAGCAATAAGAATGTTACCAAAGCGACCTTGATTCACATTGTCAGCAAACAAGATACCAAACTCATTGTCAGTATCACCAGCAGGTGTGCTTGCGTTGTCGCGACCGACTAATGTTGCATTCACGATACGAGGATTAGAGGTGCCTTCAGCTGTTCTACTGGCATAAATACCTGAACGCCCAGTTGAACCGTCAGCATCAGGATTATGAATAACTAATAAATCTTTGATTAAACCATTAAAGTCACGATACCAAACACCATCACGTTGAGCACCAGTAGATAATAACCAAGACATTCTTGGGTCACCATTTAAAATATGGAAACCATCACGTGCAGAGTTATGTGATTGAACAAAAGTTAATGTTGTCGTGTTATCAACACCATTCAATACGATGTTGTCTTGATACATAACGGTTTGTCCGTCGATAGTCACAGGAACTGTCGCCCCTGCTTCTGCAACAACAACATAGTCTAAACGGTTAGCGCCTTGCGTACCTGTTAAAGTAGGAAGACCATTAAAACCTCTTAGGAAAAGTCCGCCCCACTCACCTGTTCCATCAACACCTTCGTCATCTGATAAGAATTGTACAGGAGAAGCGCTTGTACCATTTGCTTGCAAAGCAGAACCTGGCCATACAAGCATAAAGTCAGAATCTGAGCCGCGTATTTGTGTACCTGCATCTATATCAAGCGTAACGTTTGAAGCGTCGTTACCAACTTGGAAGCCTTCTTGAAGGAACCATGTTCTATCAGATGACAATGTCGCATCTGCTGTGAGAACGCCTGTAATTTGACAATTGTTATCACCCAAGTCTTCAGGTGTAATATTACCGATAGTAGGACAGTTATTAGCTGCGGGGCCTGGAGGACCAGGAGGACCTGCAGGACCTTGTTCACCTTGCTCACCTTGAGGGCCTTGAGGACCAGCAGGTCCTACCGCACCATCATCACCATTACATGCAGCTAGCACCGAAAATGCGACCGCAGACAATATAAGACGTGTTGACTTCTTTAATATCATGTTTATGCTCATTTGTTGATGAAATGTACGCCGTAAGAGTCGGGTCATTGATACACGGGTTCAAAAAATACTAAGAAAAGTTAAAATTAATTTTAAAAGCTATATGAAACAGACACTTAATCATTATTTTTAATATTTTTGAACTTTTAAGTGATCCATAATCCTCTAACTAGAAAACTAGGAAATGTGAAGCATGACACAACCCCTTAAACGGGATGTTGATAGATTAGATGACATCGATAAAGCGCTATTACGCCAAATAGCTGACGATAGAAGTACTGTAGCAATGCAGAGTTTGTATGACAGCTATAGAAGTCGATTAGTGCCGTTTCTTCGAAGGATGACTCAAGATCATACTTTAATAGAGGAAACTTATAATGATGTTATGTTAACACTTTGGAACAAGTCGGATCAGTTCAAAGGTAATTCAAAAGTGTCTAGCTGGATATTTTCTATAGCTTATCGCATTTGCCTTAGGTTGATAAAAAAGCAGCAATTTAGGCAAAAAGTGTTAGATAGCTTTCTTTTCTCAAAAGAAGAAGAGGAAGGTGATGATCGGCAAGAGTCTGGTAATGATGAAGAAGTAGATTTATTAAATCGCGCAATTCAGTCACTACCAGCCAAGCAACGAATTGTTATTGAATTGAGCTACTTTCAAGGCTATTCAACACAAGAGATAGGCGAAATCGCTGATTGTCCAACTAACACAGTGAAAACTCGGTTACATCATGCTAGACAAAAGATTCGAGCATTTATGGACGCCGCTAAATTAGATGAGAAGTATAATGAAGCATGAAAATAGAAAAGATAATATCGTTGATTATATGAACGGTCATTTGTCTGATGAACAATCGAAAGAGTTTGAGCGTGAATTAAATCAAAACCCCGATTTAATGAAAGAGCTTAACGAAGCGCAAAGATGGCAAACTCAATTACAAGATGAGAATTTAGAGGCACCTACTCCGCAATTTTCAAGTATTGAGGGTAAGCTAAAACGTAAAACATGGAATTGGGGTTACGGTTTGTCAACAGCCGCTGCGGTTGCGTTAGTTGCGGTGCTCTTTGTAGGGACCAATAATACAACACCTAATAACGAATTTGAGACGTTAACAGATAGTAGTCGCATATACAGCGAACCTGTTATGCAAATGGTATTGTCAGAAAATGCTGATATTAATGGTTTTGCAAACGAATATGATTTGAATATTGTGGAAACTTATCCGAATACTCAGATAATAGATGTTCAGTTTAACCATAGCCTTGAAAAAAACTTATCCGTTATAAAAGCTGATGAGCGCATTGTTCTGTTAAAGAAAATAGGCGCAAGTCAATGAATATATCGCGATGGTCAGTTAAATTGTTACTCACCTTCTGTCTAATGCAATTTATTCAAGGTTGTGCTGCGACAAGTAAGGAAGCACAAATTGACGCTATCAAATTCAAACAGCCTTTACTGTTAGTTATTGAAGACCCTCGTGGCGAGAGAAAAAGATTCGGTGCTGCTGGACACGGCTACTCAGCGAATATTGATTATTCGCAAGACCCCGTACTTAAACGTGCGACAAAACAATTGGTCGAAGAATATCAATTACAATCAGCAGACGAATGGCCGCTAAAAAGTTTAGGCGTCCACTGCATACTTATTGAAAGTCCATCTTCTGAAGTGTTGGCTCGTTTAGAAAAAGACAAGCGTGTTAAGTGGGTACAGCCTTTTAACGAATTCGATACACAGTTTTCTTCTCAATTAGAAAAACTTGAATTAACTATTATTTCACCAACCATTGAACTACCTAACATGGGCAATGGCGTCGATATTATTGTTGTTGATACTGGGGTAGACACATCTCACCCTGCCTTCAATGAAAGTGATGTTAATTATCAAAACTTTGTATTCGGTAATGGTAATGGCAAAAATGAAACCCACGGTACTGCTGTTATGGGATTACTTGCCGCTAACGACCTTACAGGCAAAACACCGGTGAGAGGCTTAACAAACCAAGCGAATTTGCACCACTATAGAGGTTGCTGGCAAAAAGATAACGGTGCAGGAAAGTGTACAACTCTAACATTGGCTTTAGCGCTAGATGCTGCTGTTGAGGCTAACCCTAATATCCTTAATTTAAGCTTATCTGGCCCCAAAGACAAAGTGCTTGAGGCATTAATCAACAAGCTGATTTCTCAAGGAACCATTGTTGTCTCCGCTCACGATGTAAAAAGAGCACCTCAAGACAGGTTTCCAAAACCACAACCAGGTGTTATCTATGCTTACGGTACAAGTAACGAAAAGCCATCAAATATACCAACAGATACCTTCTTAGCGAGCTCTACTGCAATGTCACTATCGCCGCGAGGAGCCTACGATATTTTTAGTGGTCACTCGATAGCGACTCCGCAATTGACAGCAATAACGGCAAGTTTATTAAGCTCAGATCCAACAATTAGTAAAAACACTATCGCAAATCGATTAAAAGAATGGTTAACTTACAGGGATACTAACTGACTGTTGAATGATTGACTAAATGCGGCAACACCTATGCATAACGTTTTCCTGTTATGCTTTTATTATTTACTTATTTTTTCAACCGGCAAAGGCGGATGTCTCATCGACACTGCTGATCCGTACTGCTTCAGATAGTATATACAATGGCACTTCTGAGAATACGGGACAACCTATTGTTGCTATAAATGCAGAGTTTCAGGTTACCTCGACTTTGGTAGCTGGTGTTCAATTTCAAGACTCTGAGCCTGAAAACGTTCGTCAACGCAATAGAAATTTATCAACCTACCTTGGTTACGATAAAAAGATTTCCAGAAATTGGCTCAGTAGCACCTATTTTACACACCGCACTTTCCCAGGGGGACAAAGAGAGTGGGATTATGACGAATTCAGTTCACGCTTATCACATAGGAGTGGTGCGTCCATAGGTGTCTCATATTCTCCTAACTATTACTCTTCAAGTGTCAAGGCAATTGGAACAACTATAAAATATTCACGCCCCCTTATAGAACGTGTCTATGTAAAAACAGAAATAGGAAACGTTAGCATTCCCTCTCTATTTAGCTACCAATTCGCAGAAGCAACCGTTGGCACCAGTTATAAGCGATTTAATGTTGAACTAGGATACCATTGGACAAGCGACACTATATTACATACGCCAGTTGGTAATATCACGTCACCTCAATTTGTCCTCAGCGTCAATTACGTCGCCTTCTAAATGACCAATCACGCTTAATATTTATCCCCCTAAAAGCCTCTAATAAACTTTAGAGCAAAGAGCCGTTGTCGAGAAGGCCCGAAACGGACCATCTAGACTGGCAATAATACCTTTAGGTTAAACGCTTTTTAACTCCCATTGAGCGAGCAATTACCTGCTCACTTTGGTGCTATATGGTCATTTTGATTGCTGTGACATCACTAAATTCCATAACCACGTCGCTTGCTCTCGAACCACACCTTTATCTTCATCCAATAAGTAACCGTCTGCTACTGAGTCTTCTATCGCACTATTGAGCTTTTTCATATAGTTATCTAAGTTTGAATAACGCTCAATGATATTGGATTTAGGGAGTAACTTAATAGCACCTCTAAAATCCATCATTTCATCTACTGCAAACTCGCCTCGACGCAAAACCCAAGGCAAGAAACTTGCTAAAGGTTCTTGTAATAACGGATGGCGCACACCTCCTAACTCGTTGCCGTATTGATCCACCGCTGGCACTGGAGGAACAATAGTCGCCAGCAACCTAGGTGGGTTTTGCGTAATCACGCCATTTCCCCAATCATCGCCATAATCATTAATGTAAGCGGTATGAGGGCTTACAGGGATGCTTAACCCGTTTAACAGGCTAGGTAACGAGTATTGCTCAAATTGCACAAGTGTCTTATTTCCAAAGGCTGGATAATTGCTATTAGGTGGGCGCTTCTCATCAACCACCCAATGTGTTAACGAACTAAGCATTGCACGTAAATTCAATAAGAAATTCAAAGGGTTGCCTTGATAATACCCGTTAATACCTTCTATTGGCTTTAGATTTCGTTGATTCTCCACAAAATGCTGGCCAGACGCCAAATGATATATTCGCTCGTTATCGAGTGGTGATACATCTTGCCCTTTATCAGAATGGATTAACGCTGCAGCCCTCCCCCAATACTCATACCCCGTATTGGTATAAAAGATTTTTGGATAGAATGCTTCGTCCATATGCGACAGAAGACCATCCTTTTCCATGGTCAATGGGTGTTCCGTTTCTGCGCTGGTAAAGGGAAATACATCAGTCGGGTAAAAGAAAGCAGACATCCGATGGGCATCTCTAGAAGGTTGCCCAAAGCGATGATTAAAACTACCTCGCCCAGCACCGGCTGTATGTATTAGCATGCCGTCAAAAGCTTTGCTTCCCGACTCCGTTTCATTAAATCCTTGATACAAAAAGTGCCTTAACCAACGGCCAGTTTGAGATACGCCAAAAGCTAATGTTTTGGGTACATAAAATTGAGAATCTTTTTGTTTGACATATTCGGCTGTATCTCTAATGAGAGCTAACCCTAAACCAACAACAACCGACTCCTGAGTTGGGTAAACTAACTCATAAATTCCCGCTGGAAACTTTCCTAAAAGTGCATCGCCCTCTTCAGAGAACCGCCAATCGGCAGTGGGTATAATCGTCTTCAATCCGTTAGGGCTTAATCTGCGAGTTAAATACGCTTCATCGACCTTACTCTTGTCTATCGTGTACAGCACATCTATTGCATCCCGGTGTGCTACGCGCAGCTTTTCTGTTTGAGCTTCAACTGTCCAATCACTTCTTGCAACACCTTTGGTATTTAATGCTCTAGGTAGCTCTACTGACATATTTTGCCCTTCGACAAAAACATCAGGCTGCCACCCAACCCACATAAGAGACAAACCTAATCGTTGGATCAACCCGTCACCGATAGCCGACGGCGTAGTGGGTAGCTCTCGAGATGTCGACTGATTAAAATACCTCAGTGACGCCTTCGATCCGCGATTACTGACTTCGATAAGCATGCCTTTTCGCGCTTTAGGATCCGCCAATTGAATAAGGAAAAAAGTAGAGCGTGTCCTGACTTTGCCATTCGCTTGCTTTTCGGCTAGCGACAAGTCGACAACTTTTTTATTTTGATTGTGTTCAGGGTCAAACTCAAAAACCAAATGCCCTTGTATCGCTTGAAGGGGAATACCATGAGCCGTAAAGTCTGTGGTTTTATTAACTTCAACCTTAACAAGGCTCGCGTTCGCATGAATGCAAAAACTAGCGATCAAAACAATAAGAATCAAGCGCATAAAACAACCTCAATAAAAAAATTGGACGTTATATTGGCATATTTAACGCCATCTTGGGAGCGCTTACAGAACCGTGGATAAACAAGCTACTCTGCCAACAGTACAATATTGGCAGCTATAGTTTACTGAAAGAATGCAGACAACGGTAAAAACGGGACTGACACCATGAAATGAGAGGTCAAATATTTGCAGTCATCAATCATTTCAGTAGTATAGATTAGGTACAAAATACATAAGAATATACTTAACAATGAAAAAATTACTATTAAGCCTCAGCAGTGCAGCTGTTATCGCGGCACTATCAGCATGTAGCGATGTTAATACATCTGCAGAGAAGTCAACACAAACGAGCCCACAAGTAAAAAGTGAAGCACCAACTGTTACTAAATCAGACAATGCATTAACAGCAGCGTTCAGCGGACCTTATGGCGGTGTTCCCGCTTTCGATAAGATGTCTTTAACTGATCTTAAACCTGCACTTGAAGAGTCAATGGCACTTAATCTCGAAGAAATCGAAGCTATAGCAAACAATGCAGAACCTGCCACATTTCAGAACACCATAGTAGCTATGGAGAAAGCAGGCCAACAACTAAATCGAGTATTCCGCTACTATGGCATCTGGGCTGCCAACAAATCCAGCAGCGAATTTAGGACAATACAACGTGAAATGGCGCCAAAATTATCCGCCTTTACATCTAAGATAACGCAAAACGAAGCGCTTTTTGAACGGGTAAAAACCGTTTACGAGAGTGATGAAATGGCTTCTCTGACACAAGAAGAACAACGTGTTACCTTGTTGACTTACAACGGTTTTGCAAGAAACGGAGCGACACTCAACACTGAAGATAAAAAGCGCTATGCAGATATTAATCAACGACTGGCACAACTCCATACTGCATTTGGTAATAATGTACTTGCAGATGAAGAAGGTTACGTTCTTTACTTAACGAAAGAGCAATTATCAGGCTTACCAGAATCCTTCATTGGTGCAGCGGCGGCGGCGGCAACAGAAAGAGGGCAAGATGGTCAATACGCCATCACTAACACTCGCTCATCTATGGATCCTTTCCTCACTTATTCTGATGAAAGAGAATTACGTGAAAAAGTTTGGAACACTTACTATAGCCGTGGTGACAATGGTGATGAACATGACAACAACGAAATAATAAAGGAAATTCTGGCTTTGCGTCATGAACGCGTCAAGTTGCTAGGATACGATAATTATGCCGAATGGCGTTTAGAAGATCGTATGGCTAAAACACCTGAAAACGCCATGGAATTGATGAATAAGGTATGGCCTGCAGCCATTGCTCGTGTTGAGCAAGAAGTAGCCGATATGCAAGCTTTGGCAGAGCAAGAAGGAGCCAATATAAAAATTGAGCCTTGGGACTACCGTTACTACGCCGAGAAAGTACGTAAAGCTAAGTACGATTTGGACTCAGATGAAGTTAAACAATATTTGCAGCTCGACAAGCTACGTGAAGCCATGTTCTATGTTGCGGGGAGACTTTTTAATTTTGATTTCACTCCTGTTCCAGAAGGTTCAGTGCCTGTTTTTCATGAAGACGTTAAAGTGTGGGAAGTCAAAGACAAAACTTCGGGCGAACATATTGGGCTATGGTATTTAGATCCATTCAGCCGCCCAGGTAAACGCTCAGGAGCATGGGCAACAACTTATCGCAGTCATACAACCTTTGACGGCAAAAAAACTGTGCTGTCATCTAATAATTCAAACTTTGTGAAAGGAGCTGAAGGCAAGCCAACCCTAATTTCATTTGATGATGCAGAAACTTATTTTCATGAATTCGGTCACGCACTGCACTTCTTATCCGCCACAGTTAAATACCCAACGTCACATTCGGGCGTCAGAGACTACACTGAATTCCAATCTCAATTGCTTGAGCGTTGGTTGACAACCGACGAGGTTATCGATCAATTCTTAGTACACCACGAGACGGGAGAACCTATTCCTGCTGATTTGGTTGCAAAAATTAAAAAGGCAGCGACCTTTAATGAAGGTTTTAAAACGACAGAATATATGGGTTCGGCCATTATGGACTTGCTATATCACACAACGGATCCAGCAACGATTGAACCTGATACCTTTGAAAAAGAGCAACTGGAACGCTTAGGTATGCCCAGTGAAGTTGTTATGCGCCATCGCACAACACACTTCGGTCATATATTCTCGGGAGAAGGATACTCTTCTGGCTATTATGGTTATATGTGGGCTGAAGTATTAACCTCAGACGCGGCGGAGGCATTTGCTGAAGCAGAAGGCGGTTTTTATGACAAAGAAGTGGCTGCTAAGCTAGTTAAACACCTTTTCTCTATTCGCAATGCAGTTGATCCTGCAGATGCTTATCGAGCCTTTAGAGGAAGAGACGCAGACGTTAAAGCACTTATGCGTGACAGAGGCTTCCCAGTCACTGAATAGGCTTGCTAAATCTAGTATCAATCCATAGTGATCGGTTCTTACGTGGGTTGGTACAAATTCAAACAAGCATAAAAAAAGCGCCATATGGCGCTTTTTTCTTCATTTACAATGATCAATTATACTTTCATGTGCTTACTAATAGGCAAATCTCTAATACGTTGTCCTGTAGCGTGATATATAGCATTGGCAACACTGGCTGCTACAGGTGGTACACCAGGTTCACCAACACCACCTGGAGGCGCGTCAGATTGCACTATATAAGTTTCTATCTTAGGGCACTGAGGCATTCTTAGTACCTGGAAATCATGGAAATTTGACTGCTGAACAGCACCATCCTTAACATTGATTTCACCTAATAGCGCTATAGACAAACCAAAAATCATGGCACCTTCCTGCTGTGCAGTTACTCTATCAGGATTAACAATCGTGCCAGCATCAATAGCTGAATGCATCTCAAGGATAGAGACTTTGCCGTCAGCGACTTTAACTTTTGTAGCAACAGCAACATAAGAAACAAAGCTACGGTGCACACTTATTCCCCACCCTTCACCATTTGATGTTGCTTTATCTGCACCAGACTTTGCGACAACAAGGTTCAGTACATTTTTAAGACGCTTAGTTTCAATCGGGAAAGTCTCTTTAGATTCACCGTAATTTCCATATTCAAAACCCTGCTCTGCTGGGTCTACTTTCCTATCGTTCCCCAATAGCTCCAACCACATATCTTGTGGCTTCTTACCAGCTTTTGCGGCCACTTCATCAACAAAGGAGCCAACAGCAAAGCCATGATGAATATTACTCACTGAGCGGATCCAACCAATACGAATATGACCGGGAGCTTTGTGAGTCTCCATGGATAGCGCACCAACATCAAAAGGTAAATCGCCAAACCCTAATGCTTGTTCACCAGCCTGTGGTTCATCCACACTCGAATCGAAGGTCCAACTAATACTCGGGAATGCCGTTCTTTGTACCCAACTTTGAACAGCGTTATTACTATTCAAGCCTGCTTCAAAATGTTGAGCACTCACGGCATGGTAATAGCCGTGCTGGATATCATCTTCGCGACTCCAAACGACTTTGACTGGCTTGCCAGTTTCTTTAGCCAATAGCGCTGCTTCAACCACATAATCAGGCTTAGATTTACGTCCAAAAGCACCACCTAACAAAGTCACATGAACTTTAACCTTCTCTTTATCAATACCAAGCGCACCAGCAACGTTCTGCTGAGCGCTTTGCGGCGTTTGCGTACAAGCCCAAACTTCGCATTCACCATTGTTGAAAACAGCCGTCGCTGCTGGTGGTTCCATAGGTGCATGCACTAGGTATGGCATAGTATAAGTTGCAGACACTTTTTCGGCAGCTCGCCCTGCCATCACATAGGCATCACCAGCACTTCTAATGACATTACCTTTAGTAACAATCTTAGACTTTAGATCATCCAAATAGCTATCAGAGTTGTGTTGCGCATGTTCGCCTGCGTTCCATTGAACATTGAGCTTTTGACGCCCCTGTAACGCGGACCATGTATTAGTCGCAATGACGGCTACACCGGCTTTAGGGTTAAATAATGCAGGTAAAGGTCTGGCTGGCATATTAAAGACTTTAACGACACCACTAACGCCTGATGCTGCTGCTTCATCAAAAGACCCTACAGTGCCACCGACAACAGGTGTACGTTCAATACTTGCATAGAGCATGCCGGGCAGCTGCACATCTTGCCCAAACTCAGTTGTTCCTGTCACAACTTTATTGATATCAACTGACGCTATAGGCTTGCCTATCAGTTTAAAGTCTTTCGGTGATTTAAATGTCAACTTGTCTGCTGTAGGCGGTGTCATCGTCATCGCATCAGCAACAAGCTCGCCAAAACCAAGTTGCTTAGAAGAGCCTCGCTGTTTAACAAAGTTATCTTCTGCATAGACCTGACTCATATCAACAGACCATCGCTTAGCAGCAGCTTGCTCCAACATTGTTCTTGCTGAAGCCCCCATTTCTCTCATACGCTGATAGTGACGACGAATCGATCGCGAACCATCAGTATTCTGGCTTCCATAGGCCTCGTTAGCTAATCCTTGAACAACATTAACTTTATCCCAATCAGCACATAACTCTTCAGCAATGACCTGAGGAATACCGGTACGAATACCTTGCCCCATCTCACTTCTGTGACAAATAATATCAACTTGACCATCAGGTAGAATACTAACAAATAAATTGAGTTCATTTGCACCGCTTTCGGCTGCCCATAAAGGAGCAACACTGGGTAATACAGTGCCTAATACAAGACCTCCACCAACAATACCTGCCGCTTTCAAAAAACTACGACGACTCACATTTTCTAAGTGTGTTTTTGAAGTGCTCATGCATCACCCCCGACATTTTTTGCCAGATCAAAATTAGTCGCAGCCGTCTTTATCGCCGCTTTAATTCGTGTATATGTTCCGCATCGACAAATATTCCCTTGCATATAATCGTCTATCGCCTTGTCATCAGGGTTCTTGTTACTCTCCAATAAAGCAACAGCACTCATAATTTGGCCTGATTGACAATATCCACACTGCGGCACATTGTGCTCTACCCATGCTTGTTGTACTGGGTGTTTGGCTTCTTCTGAAATACCTTCAATCGTTGTTACTTTTTTATCTGCAACTGCAGAAACAGGCATCACGCAAGATCGGATTGGCTGACCATCCATGTGCACCGTGCAGGCACCACATTGCGCTATACCACAGCCAAACTTAGTCCCGGTCAGGTTAAGCATATCTCTGATAACCCATAACAAAGGCATTTGCGGATCTGCGTCAACTGACACCGGTTTATTGTTTAACATAAAATTAATCATCATTAATCCTTGTTGGTCTTTTAATTTTTTTGGCTTGTTCGCCAATTATATAAATCTTCTTTTGTATCTATATCAAACTCTGCAGCTGGCATTTCAACAGCAACGACTCTCTTTATATTTTTCTTTATATAAGCTCGCGCGCCAATATCTTTGTCCAACTCACACAAGCCATCAAAGTCTCTGCTACCAAATATCGCTGGCACACCTAGTACTTGATTATAGCTAGCAGCAATGATCTTGCTAGAATGTTCATTGACCTCATCAATCAACTGCTTCAGATCTTTAGCCCTCAAATTAACTTGGTCTGCAACACCAACCATAAGCTTGTCATCATAGACAAGCGATTCGCCTTTCTTCATGCTAGACAATGCTGTTGATAAACTATATCCCATACCTCGTTGCCAGTCTTTAACATTGATGACTTTGACATAATTAGGCAAGGTTTGGATGATCTCTTCCGTATTTGCTCCTAACGCCACATAGATGGGCGAACAACCAGCTTGCGCATAGGCATTAATAACATGGTTAAGCAATGTCTTCCCATTAATATCCGCCAATTGCTTAATGCCTTCAAAGCGCCGACTTTCACCCGCAGCTAGTATTAGCGCACTTATTGGCATCAGTCGTCTAAAGCCTCGGCAGTTAACGCACGACTATGTGAAACCGCATCTGTCTGATGCATAAAGGCGTGTATCTCCGATAAAATTGACAATGCGATTGATTCTGGCAAGTCTCCACCTATGTTTAAGCCAATAGGATTTGCTAACATCTTTCTCAGTGTAGCTCGCTCCAAACTGGCTTCTGCGAGCACTTTTTCAGTTCTGTGTACTGGGCCTAATAATCCAATGTAATCTGCACCACTCAACTGCAGTAAACGGAGTGCTCTCGCATCAAAAGCAACATTATGTCCCATAACCACAGCTGCATCGATTTCCTGCAACCAGTTATCACCAGCTATCTGCTCATAAGGCTTATTAACAATATCATGCGCTTTGCGAAAGTCGGATTCTCTGGCATAACCCGCTCGGTGATCAAAAAGTGTGACTTGCCACCCCATTTCTGAAGCCATATTAACTAAAGGTTTTGCATCAATACCACCACCAAAAACTGCGAGATGGACAGAAGGTAATAAGGTCAACTTAAGCAGACCTTCAGTTTCTGAGAGGACTCGCAGATGAGGGTTCTTGTTGAGCTTTGATAGCGTTTGCACTTCAGACACAGTATTTTCCGGCACAGTGCCTTCTATATCGATAATATAGTGGCACGCTAGGCGCTTATTAAGCAGTGAATGTACTCCAGCTAAATTAAGCCAGTCATTAGATTCCAATATCGGTTGTAATAAGATATCCACTTTACCTCCACAACCAATGCCTAGTTGCCAAGCTAAGTCATGCTCTTCACGCATATCATAGGTTACTAACAGATTTTCACCTTTAATCAAACACTGCCGTGCTTTGCGCATAATATCGGATTCAAGACAACCACCACTCACTAAACCAAAATACTGCCCAAGTGTATTCAGTAACATCATGGCACCGGGTTTACGATAAGATGAGCCCTCCGTACGGATAACAGTTGCTAGTACCCAGTCAACCTTGTTTCTTTCTAGGTACCAGTGATTAACAAGGGCGTGAATATGATTGTTCATGAATGACGTAAATGCTTTTTAGGTATAATCAACGAGTCTCCCTATTAAATCTTTGCTGAACGCAAATAACAAGCCGATAACACCAAAACGTCGGCATTGTTTTTGTTAATGATTATTACCACCTAATAGTTATCAATATATTGACGTAGGAAAGCATTCCCATAAAACGTCACTCCATCGTTATGAAATCCTTCCTATACATCAACGAGATTTAGTATGCAGCCTACTGTCATATTAACTTTATCTGTACTAGGCTATCACGACAAAATAACAATAAGGATCTCACATGTCGCTTAAGTCGTTTTTGATACTCGCTTTCGTCACCATTTTTAGCTTTTCTGCCATAGCAAAACCTGGAGAAAAAGCCCCTAACCGTCAGAGTAATGAAGGCGAAGGCCCTTATAATCGTTTAATCCTGCGTGGAGTCAATATGATTAGCGGCGAAGGTGCGCCTGCACGCGGGCCTGTCGACATCGTTGTTGAAAAAAATCGCATTGTTAATATCGTCGATGTGGGCAACCCTGGCGTACCAATCAAACCAGAAGGAAGGCCTGTCGCAGGGTCAGGTGATAAGGAGATGCAACTTGAAGGTATGTATGTCTTACCGGGTTTTGTTGATATGCATGGCCACATTGGTGGCTCTGCGGACGATATCCCAGCAGAGTATGTATTTAAGTTATGGCTTGCGCACGGTATAACAACAGTACGCGAACCCGGCAGCTTTAATGGGCTTGACTGGGTTATGGATCACGTTAAACGCAGTGCATCGAACCAAATTGTTGCTCCACGCTTAATCCCCTATCTCGGATTTGGACAAGGATCTGAAAAACCTATCTATACTGCGAACCAAGCACGAGCTTGGGTGAAAAAAGCAGCAAAGCAAGGAGCGAAAGGCCTTAAGTTCTTCGGCGCAACACCAAAAATAATGGAAGCCGCATTAGATGAAGCCAAGAAACAAAATTTAGGTACAGCAATGCACCACGCTCAACTGAATGTCATGAGCATGAATGTACTTGATTCAGCACGCTTAGGTTTAACTACTATGGAACATTGGTATGGCTTGCCAGAAGCACTATTTGAAAACCAACGTATTCAAAACTACCCTGCTGACTATAACTACAATAATGAGCAAGACCGATTTAGTGAAGCAGGTAAGCTATGGGCGCAAGCAGCCGAACCGGGTAGTGACAAGTGGAATGCTGTTCGAGATGAATTGATTGAGCTCGACTTTACATTGGACCCGACAATGACAATATATCAAGCAAGTCGCGATCTCATGAGAGAGCGAAATGCCGAATGGCATGACGAATACACCTTACCTACTTTGTGGAATTTCTTCACGCCTAGTCGCTATGCTCATGGCTCTTACTGGTTTGATTGGACAACAGAAAAAGAGATTGCATGGAAAGAAAACTTTAGAAAGTGGATGACTTTTATCAATGACTATAAGAATCACGGTGGCCGTGTCACTGTCGGATCCGATTCGGGGTACATCTACAAAATTTATGGTTTCGGTACCATCGCGGAATTCGAATTGTTACAAGAAGCAGGCTTTAACCCGCTGGAAGTTATTCAAGCAGCGACTTTAAATGGCGCAGAAGCATTGAATATGGCAGACGATATAGGCTCTATTAGTATCGGCAAGCTTGCCGATATGGTCGTTGTAAAAGAGAACCCACTACAAAACTTTAAAACTCTTTATGGTACAGGGCATTACAAATTGAACGACAACAATGCGCCGACGCGTGTTGGTGGTGTCAGCTACACAATTAAAGACGGCATTGTTTACGATGCAAAAGCTTTATTGAAAGATGTCAGACAGATCGTCTCAGAAGCAAAATCCTTGCAATAAAATAGATTAACCAAAGAGGCTATTTAGCCTCTTTCTGAACCCACCGATAAGAAATCCTTCTTGCTAAGACCAGCGGTAACACTCCCAACAACCAATATATACTCCCTCCGCCAGAACTATTGTCTTGTGTCGGTGGAGCAGCGGGAGCTGGCGTTGGTACAGGAGATGGTGTTGGCGCAGGCGGTGTTTGTGTAGCAGCACTTGAAACAGTTACATTGGCTAACGCCGTGGATAAAGCTATACCATCAGACACTTCAAGTTCAAAAGCCAAATCCGTATCCTCTGTTACAGGTGCAGGTACAAAATTGAAGCTTGGAGAATCTTCACCTGAAAAGCTCTCAACATTAGGACCGGTAACCTGCCGCCAACTGTAACTTATTGCTGCGTCGGGGTTATTCCTATTGAATACAGTCGCAACGAAACTTCCTGACTCGTTATCATCAAGTGTTATAAAGGTGTTATCCAGTCGAATAAGAGGGAGTGAATCACAAATAACACGGCTATCATTACCTGCGATAACCTCAGAAAAAACAGTACTAGTGATATTATTAAAAATGACATTATCAATTCGCCACCCTTCCCCTCCGGTGTCTTGATCAGTCAATACTCTTAAGCGTAACCTAACTTGCTGTCCATTTAATGCATCACCAAAACTCAACGTTTCAACGTGTCCTGTCTCTCCAATAGGTAAACCACTTGCAGCATTTATCCCGGTGAATGCCAATCGCCCACTTAGTACGGTCGATAGACTAGTATCAATATCTGGGTAGCCAACATCAAATACTCCACCGGCTTCAGTTACATCAACCCAATCCCCATCTTCGATACTGATCTCTATGACACCGCCATCTCGTCCTTGTTCAAAATCATAGAAGTGCCAGAAGCTCATACTAAAATCATCACCGTCTCCAACAGTAAATACGCGAGTTTCATATCGCACATCGGAGGAGAAGCTATTGTTATTGATGACCTGTGACTGCAAGCCAAGATCTATTGACGGATTTCTTGTCTGGAAAAAGGGTGTCTCTAAGCGATCAAGCCGACGCGTATTCACCGCACTATTTCCGCCAACAGAGATATCTTCAACCCAGTCGTTAAAGACAGATAAAGTCTCCATATTATCGACAGTCGTTTGTTGTTGTATTTCACGTTCAACAAAATCAAAATTAACAGGATTAGAAGCAGTCAGCGGACTAGGTATGCTAATGTCACTATTTGCATCATCAGATGAAAACATCAACTGTAAGTTAATTGTTTCTCCGATAGATGCCTCATTAAGTGTCGCTAAAATGGGGCCAAATTGACTTGTCGAAAAAGCAGCTAATTCCCCTAAATCAACCTGACCATTATTTTCAAAGCTCATCATATTTTGATTTGGCAATGGCTGACCAGAAACATCAACAAGTATGAGTTGAGCTGTTATGCCACTCAAGGTTTCATCACCACTATTAGAGATACTAAAACTAACAACCCCGATCTCACCCACATCCAAAATGCCGTCATTGGAACAAAAGCCAAGCGTCTCACTATTAAAGTCAGGGGTGAGCATTAAATTGCTCGCATTAAAGCTTACCGGTGCTCGACTGAAAGACTGAATAGCACCAACGAGATCTTCACTGTCTCGAGGAGGCGAAACCGCACCAAAGCCTAGGCCTCGACGCGCAAAGGCATTCAATGCTAATACAAAATCATTTTGATCAGACACTGATATAGCTGCTAGTAGGGCGTCTCGAGCTTCTGTATACAAAGGGTTAATAGGTGTTAATTTTAAACCAGCAATAACATACCCTGACATGCGGTCTTGCGCTTCTTGAAAACCATGAGTATTGATTAAGCCAACATAGATGTCCCATAAACTCACTGCCCACAGTTCGCCAGGAGGGTGCGGCGAGTCTTCACTCGCATTAGTAGGAGGAAACCCTGGAGGCTCAGCACCATTTTGAATATGTGTAAATGTCAGTGGATTCACTTCCATATCTGTTGAATAGGGACCACGACGAATACCCGTAAAAAAATCTACAACAAATGTTCCAACTCCATAGTTAATTTGAAACTGATCGTTCCCTGCTATTTGCGCGTCTTCTTCAAGGGCGGTGAATAGGAGTGCATGAAAGTCTGACCACCCTTCACCCAATGCACGACTCTGTAACGTTGTTAATCCCGAGCCGTTACCTATCAATCTGTTTTGAATAAAATGTCCAAACTCATGGGCAATAATGCCGTTATCAAAAGTCGAATCTTTTAATACAAAATTATCAAATACTTGAGCAGTTAAATCTTGCCCGTCATCAATTACATCATAGATGAGTGGACCATCAGTAAATGCAAGGCTTCTTGCCGGGATTGTAATCGTATCGTCCTCTCCACCCAACCTTGGCGGTAATCCGTTATCCTCTCGATTATTTACAATGACTATCCCTATAGCTCCTGCGCTTTGAGCATTAAGGACTTTAACGGTAAAGTTACACTCCCCCCTATCGACTATCGCTATATTATCGGCAATATCTTGTGCATTAGTTGGCGCCTCGCAACCATCAAATTCTGTCCCAGTACCTTCCGGACCGGTACTCTCATCAAGCATACGAATAACACGCCCCGTAATATTGTATTCTACCGGACCGAAAGCGGCTCCTTCAGTTCTGAGCGATCCAATATTAGGTGTTGTTACATTGACACCAAAGTCGATACCTTCTAAGGCATCTTTACTGTTAAACAAGAATTGCTGCATACGGCCACTAGCACCGTCGGCAGGCGTCAACATATTAGCATTATTCAACCCATCAAAATCTTGTGCTTCAGCGTTAATCGCATCATTCCCTAACCCACCACGACCGAAGTTATTGTCCTGTCCGTTACCAGATATTTCATCGAAGCCAAAATCATAGTAGTAGTCATGAAGAAAATTATTCACTACAAACAAATTAACCACGGCTGCATTAATATTGTTTACTGATTGCGAATCTTCATTGCCGCTCAATTGATAATCAAACACGCCATCTGAGGTCGTTAGTGTCCTAATGTCTCCATTGCCAAAGCCATCCGGTTCAACAAGATCAGCATAAGCAAAGACATTATTACCTTCTGTCGATGTCGCCCCTACTGGGAGCCAAGGTTCTTGACGGCTAAACTCCACAAAACTCGATAAGGTAACCAAAGGTGCAGGCAAAATAACAGTAGGATCCTGTCCTCTGACAGGGGTTGGTATGACATCTCCATGAGGGCTTTCTAAAGGGTAGCCCGTACTATTTAAATAAGCGCGGTAAGTAAAAGGGGCTTCCTGCTGAATCATGTTGTTTTTGAACAGTACTTTTCCATTTTCAGCATCAACGACATAGCCGTAATAAGACGAATCTGTTGAACTTTTATCAGCCATACCCACTTCAATATAATAAGCTGGGCGCATTTCACTTGAGCTATCAAAGAATACTTTCTTTGCTCGCGCTGTTGTAACAATAAGATCACTATTAAGAATTTGGACGTCAAACCACTCGTATTGTTCTTTCGACTCTCCTAAATCTAATAGTATTGAATCCGCTGTTTGACTCAACTCGCGAACAGCTCGTTGTATCGCTAACTCAGGAGCTCCGAAATGTTGCAAAAGATCAAAGTCCGATTCATTTATCTGTGAGCGCGAAAAATACCCCGATGTAGCGACAAGGTTATACTCTCTGTCCATAGCGACATTCATTTCTCGCTTAAAGACTTCTATACCGTTTATTTCTTGCCTATATTTGGCAACTAAAGCACCTTTGCCGATATCATGCATGTAAACCATGTTCGCGTTATTCATACTGCCTTTGTCAATATTTATATCGCTTGTCGATGACATGTAATAATTCGCAGCATATTCAGCCTTCATTTCTGGGCGAATATCCGACATATCTGGTTTTTGAATTGCTCCACTAGCCCAAACAAAGGTTGCTTTACCAAGCTCTTCATCATAGTGGTTTGCCAGACCTATTTTACTGGGTTGTTCAGCTAGATGTTTTTGGGTAAATGCATCAAAACTCGGAGATACGCCTGTATTAATTACAATGGGGGAAGTGTGATGTTCTATGTCCACATTCGCACTCCCATATGCAAAGACGGTCACACCGAAAGGTATAGATATAACAGCAAATCTAAGATAGTCACTTAAACTTTTTTTCGGTAGTGAGAACATAAACACCTCTTGAGTTGCATGACAACACGCTCTAGTAACGTTACCAATAATAAGAGTCAAACATAACAACCTAAAGTTCAACCTTCGGTCACATTTATATGACATTTTTAATAACAATAAGACAGATACAAAAAAGCCGCTTTACAGCGGCTTTTTACAATATTGATTGATTACAGATTACTTACGGCGTCTACGAATAAACGTCAGAGGCAACAAGAGTAACGACAACCAACCTGCGGAACCACTACCTGTATCATTAACGTTAGGCTCTGCCGGAGGCGGATCTGCTGGAATGACTGTATTGATAATAGTCGCTCGAGCCGTAACTGTAGCCGAGTTATTATCTCCAGTAACAGTCAATTCAAATGCAACATCTGTATCTTCTGACACAATAGGAGGAATAAAGGATATAGAATCCGTATCTGCTCCCGTTAAGCTAAGTACATCAGGGCCTTCAACTTGCTCCCAAGAGAACGTAATACCATCAAGAAGCGAATCATCAACTCCCATCAGAGTTGCAGTGAATTCTCCAGTTCCACGTTCTAATACATCCAGTTCAGTATTATCAAGGATAATATTCAACGGTGTAATATCACAGACGACACTCGCATCATCACCGGCAATAATATCAGAGAATACCTGAGAGGAAATATTGTTAAAGGTAACGTTATCTACAAACCATCCAAATGATCCTACTGCGGCATCAGTAATCATTCTGAACCTAAATCTAACGTCAGAACCATTTAACGTATCCCCAAAATTAATACTCTCTGTGTTTCCTGTTTCACCGACTGGAAACCCAGGAGCTGCATTTTGTCCAGTGAATGCAGGCCTTCCTTGAAGCACATCGGATATAGTCGTGTCAGCATCTGGATAACCAACCTCAAATACACCACCAGCTTCAGTAACATCAGTCCAATCACCACCATCAATGCTAACTTCGACAACACCACCATCAAAACCAAGCTCAATGCCATAAAAATGCCAAAAATCGACACTAAACTCACCGTCTTCCGCAACGGTGAACGATCGTGTTTCAAAACTGACATCTGATTCAAATGTATTGTTATTGAATAACTGAGTTTGAGTCCCTAAATCAACATCAGGGTTACGTGCTTGGAAGAAAGCCGTATTGTTTGAATCCGTCGTTTGAGTCTCTTCAGCTCTTTCACCACCAACAAGAATGTTCTGCTGCCAATCTTCAAATAATGTGATTGACTCCATATTATCAGACGCTTCTACTCCATCTAGTTCTGCCAAAGAAAAATCTATATTCACAAACACAGAAAGATTCAAATCTGGAGATTCAACAATATCATCTCCCTCAACAGCCTCGTTGAAGACAACTCTCAAATTCAAAGCTTCAGCAGCTTGTGCTTGGTTCAGTGTAACTTCAATAGGACCAACATTAGCCTGTGTGAAAGGTTCCAACGCAGGTAGCTCAACAACACCATCATTTTCAAAGGTAACTACGCTCTGATCAGCTAGCGGCTCACCATCCGCACCGACAACAATGAGTTGTGCAGTTAAGCCTGATAACGATTCACTTCCATTATTAGTCATGTTGAAATTAACAGCGCCCGTTTCACCAACATCTAATATACCATCACTGGTACAGAACCCTCCCGCATCACCAACGAAGTCAGCTTGTAACGATAAACTATTGGTTGCAAATGATGCTAACTCAGTCTCAAAAGACTCTACAGCGCCAATTAGATCCGTACTAAAACGTGGAGGAGATACGGCACCAAACCCAAGGCCTCTGGCAGCAAAAGCTTGTACTGCCAAATCAAAATCTTCTTGAGATTCACCAAGTACAGCAACTAAAAATGCATCTCTAGCTTCAGTATAAAGTGGGTTGATCGGTGTTAATTTCAGTCCGGCAATCACGTAACCAGACATCCTGTCTTGAGCCTCTTCAAAGCCATGAGTATTAATTAATCCAACATAGATATCCCACAAGCTCACTGCCCAAAGTTCACCTGGCGCATGAGGTGAACCAACATTAGTTGGTGGTAACCCCGGAGGAACCGAGCCACTTTGAATATTGGTAAACGTTAGTGGATTAATAGCTCTATCTGTTGAATACGCAGCTCTCCGGATACCAGTAAAAAAGTCCTCAACGAAAGTGCCTGAAGCATAGTTAGTTTGAAATTGTTCATTGCCGGGTATTTGTGCATCACTTTCCAATGCAATGAATAACAAGCCATGAAAGTCTGCCCATCCTTCGCCCATTGCCCGTCCCTGAAAATTTCCTAATCCAGAAGCATTACCTACTAATCTATTCTGAATATAATGACCAAATTCATGAGCAATAATACCGTTATCGAATGTCGAATCTTTAAGTAAAAAGTTTTCAAATATTCTAGTAGTGGCTACATCACCGCCATCTATAACATCATAAATCAAGCCACCATTTTGAAAATTTAACCCCCTAGTTGGGATTGTCACAGCCGCATCGGTACCACCAACAGGAGCCGGTGTACCATCATCTATGTTATTAACTATAATTGCACCCACAGCACCAGCGGCTTGAGCATTTAACGCCTTTTGAGTAAAAGGACACTGGCCTCGATCTATGATAGCGATATTGCCTGCTAAAGCATCGGCATTTACTGCAACTTCACAACCATCATTAACAGTGCCATCACCGCCCTCATCTATAATACGAACAACATCAGCAGTGACATCATACTGTGTAGCGCCAAAGCTTGCAGTTGCACTTGGCAATGTGCCGATATCAGGAGCAGTAACGATAACACCAAAATCAACACCGTCTAAAGCGTCTTTACTATTCCACAAAAATTGCTGCATACGCGGATTAGCGCCATCAGCTGGTGTAGCCATATTAGCGTTATTTAAACCAGAAAAGTCTTGCGCTTCTACAAATAATTGATCTCCATCAACTCCACCTCGACCAAAATTATCTTGCTGAGCATTACCAGATGCTTCATCAAAACCAAAATCATAGTAATAGTCATGAAGGAAGTTATTCATGACAAATAAGTTCACTATTGCGGCATTAATATTATTAGGCGTTGTAGTTACTTCATCATTAGTCAGTTGATAATCAAAGACACCGTCAGACGTCATTGGAACACTTATATCGCCATCCGAAAACCCTTGTGGTGGAACCACATCAGCATAAGCAAATGCGTTATTTCCATCAGTAGTTGTTGCTGTAGCTGAAAGCCAAGGGTCTTGCATAGAGAATTCAGCAAAAGATGAAATCGTAACCAATGGTGCGGGTAGTATCTCGGAAGGATCTTGCCCTTGGATAGATGTAGGTACTACGTCGCCATGTGGGCTTTCTAATGGGTACCCATTGTCATTAAGGTAAGCTCTATATGTAATTGGGCTTTCTTGCTGAACCATGTTGTTCTTAAATAGCACTTTGCCATTCAAAGCGTCAATTACATAACCATAATATTGATTGTCGACTGAGCCTGCTTCAGCCATACCAATTTCAACATAATATGCCGCTCTCAACCCACTTTTATCATCAAAAAGCACTTCCTTAGCTCGAAGTGCATCAAAAGCTACTTTACGATTCGAATCTGAACCTTCGAACCACTCGTATTCCCCTTTAATTTCTTTACTGGATAAAGAAACACTAGAATTACCTTGTGTTAAATTACTAACCGCTTTTTGAATTGCAAATTCAGGATTCCCGAACCCACCTAACAAGCCAAAATCAGAATCACTAATACGAGACTGTGAAAAATACCCTGATGTAGCGATAAGGTTGTATTCCCTATCCATCGCCACGTTAAATTCACGATTAAAAACTTCAATACCAAAGGCGCGTTCTTTATATTTCGCTATCATTGCACCACGTTTAATGTCATGCATGTAAGCCATTTCTGCTTTAACAGCGCTACCTTTATCTGCGCTCAAACCTGTAACCATACTCATGTAATGATTAGCGGCGAATGCAGCTTGATCTTCTTTAGCGATATTGGCCATATTAGGCTTGCTGAGATCTTCTGTAGCCCATAAAACGGTGGCTTTACCTAAATCTTTATCAAAGTAGCTTTTCATTCCTGACAAGGTTTGTTTACTTGCCATACTTTGCTGAGCAGCAGCATCATAACTATTTAAACCACTCTGACTAAGGCTAACAACAGCATTAGCATTATTTAGTGAAGTACCATTACCGTTAAAAGGGGAAGCATTGACGGCGGATGTGGCGAGTACAAAGCCCACAGCAGCCGATATTAAAGTGGGACGAAAATGATTCATTTAGATTTCCTTGAACTTGTTTACTGAATAAGTTAGCTAACAAAGCTACCTGAAAGTATTTATAATTATTTGGTATTAGACATAAGTCATCATTAATACAACATCATTGCCAACCATATTGCAACACTAGCGAAGCACTTTTTTCAATATGTTATATATAGCGTGGAAACTATATAAGCCACTCTATCACTTTCATTGAAGCTGGTTAATATAACAACCCACCTATCAAAGTTAGTATTTCTTATCCTTATTAAGGTTAAAATTGAATATTAAGCAGTTACGTTTTGAAGAATTCCTTTAATAAAATTAGCCGTTTTAGTTGGATGCTCGAGAGGAAACAAATGCCCAACATTTCGAAACATATGGTGCTCAAATTTATTGTAGGTCAAAAACTTAGACACCAAACTTGGCCGATAGACATTCGAGTGTTCAGCGGAAATGAGCGCAGCCGGCATGCATAACTTTCCTTTATACTTGGATAAATCATGAGGAATGTTTCTAAACAAAGCCGTTTCAACCTCAGCCTTAAATGATAACTGCAACTGATTGCCTGTATTCACAATAGCAGCATTAATATAGTCCTGAATAACAGTGTCAGGAATGTCACTAAAAAGTGCTCTTGAAGAAAAATACTGAATAAGGTCTGATTCAACTGACCATGATGTTGTTCTTAATTTCGACTTACCTGATGGCGTAAGCTTGTCTATCAGTGGCGTTGATTTAGCTAGCTGAAAAAGCCTAGCTGCCACGCCAGTTATAATTGGTGGGTCAAGCAGTAATAAGGTTGAAAAGAGTCCAGGTTTTCTACATGCCGCTTTATAAGCGACAACGCCGCCAAAAGAATGCCCGATTGAGATAACAGGTTTAGACGCTTTCGTTGAGATAAAATCGAGAAGTTCATCGACTTGGTTATCCCAGTTTTTGTTTACTGGGTATTTTTCATTATGGCCAAACTTACTCAACGCTATAACTTGAAACTCATCTGACAACGCATCAAATAATTGTCTATAACTTGCAGCAGGGAAACTATTAGCGTGAGAAAAGTGAATGATAGGCTTATCGCTTTTCTCTTGTATTGATTCGTAAATCAAGAAATCCTCAACACATATACATTAACAAAAGAAGGTATTTTACAAACTAGCAAAACCTCACTAAAAGTGGAACCGTCAATTAGACTATTAAAAGTCCCTGTGAGTAACGAATTGAAGAATCATTAAATAGTATTTATTATACATTTATGTTGATCCCTGTTTAGCGTTTTATTAAAGTATGCACATGAATGATAAAGTCTCCTCACGTTGACACACACTATTAATAGTTGACTGCACCTTATGAACCTACGCAAAAGTAATATCAGTAAATTACCTCAGAAAACATATGATGTATTAATTGTTGGAGGGGGAATTAATGGTGCTGTCTCTGCAGCTGCACTGTCAGCGAAAGGAGTGAGTGTTGCCTTGATAGATAAAGGTGATTTTGCTGGATTCACAAGTTCTAATTCATCTAATCTTGCATGGGGCGGGATAAAATACTTAGAGAGTCACGAATACAATCTAGTCAATAAGCTTTGTAAAAGCCGAAATCACTTAATGAAAAATTACCCCTCAACCGTTAAAGAGATCCGGTTCCTGACTAGTATTCAGCGAGGCTTTAGGTTCCACCCTCTTTTCATATTTATGGGTACAATAGTCTATTGGTGCTTCGGCCGTTTCTTTACCAGCCCTCCCCAGTACCTTTCATCAAAAGCGATCAAAGGTATGGAAAACGTTATCAATGTATCGAATGTCAGAGGCGGTTTTGAGTATTCCGACTGTTACCTTCATGATAATGACGCAAGATTTGTATTCAATTTTATTCGATCTAGCATGAGTTATGGCTGTATAGCGGCAAACTACGTTGAGTCACTTGGGTCAAAGAGAGAAAAAGGCATTTGGCAAACAAAAGCACGAAATGTGATAACAGGTGAAGAGTTCAGTATAAACTCCAAAGCTTTCATCAATGCTAGTGGCCCCTATGTTGATCCTCTTAATTCAACGAATGCAATAAAAACAAAGCACCATCATGTCTTTTCTAAGGGGATCCACTTGATTGTTGATCGTGTCACTGAAAGCAAAAAAGTACTCACTTTTTTTGCCGACGATGGTCGACTATTTTTTGTCATTCCCATGGGGCCTAAGACTTGTATTGGTACGACAGATACACAAGTTGACAACCCCAAATCAAAGGTAAGTGCTGAAGATAGACAATTTGTTCTCGATAATGTTAATAAACTCCTCGACTTGCCCAAACCCTTTACTATTGACGATGTCATTGCCGAGCGTTGTGGTGTCAGGCCACTTGCCATTGAGGATCAAAACGGCAAAGCAGATTGGGTTCAACTATCACGCAAACATGCCATTGATAAAGATGAGAATCAAAACTACATGTCGATCTTCGGAGGAAAATTAACGGACTGCATTAATGTCGGCGACGAAGTAGCTCAGATCATAGAAACCTTTGGTATTGATATCCCTTATACCGATCAAAAATGGTATGGCGAGCCAGATGATTCCGTTAAAAACGAATTCATGCATCGCGCAAAACTCATGAAACTAGACACCCTCACACCAGAAAGCTCGTCAGAACCTCTAACACAAAGGTTTTGGCGACGATATGGTAGAAATGCTATCGGTATGCTTGAGTCTATCCGTGAAAACCCCTCAAAGGCAGAGTTATTAATCGAAAATGCAGAATACCTGCGCGTTGAAATTGAACACGCAGCAAAACGGGAAATGGTCACTAAACTCGATGACTTTTTGAGACGTCGATCAAAGATATCATTAGTCGTGAGACCCGAAGACATTATTAATGCACCGGGTCTAAGGGAAGCTTGTGAAATACTTTTCGGTAACGAAGCAGACCAGAAACTAAAAGAATACATTGAATCAAAATCGCTACAGGCATACGTTGATCCAAATTCTCTAGAGGCTTAAGCGCTTTTGAACATAGGACATCGGACCAGCAATGTGTTATAAGTAGCAAAATACATTACTTATCGTCAAACTGAATGCATTTCGAGCAACTTATTGATTCCACCATAGAATCAGTCTTATCAGCCAAACATAGTGTATGCATCTCATCCAATTGGTCCCAAGGAAGGACTGTTTATGGTGGATTGAGTGCAGCTCTACTCTATACTGCTATAAAACACCAAACATCAGATGACAGAGTGCTACGCTCATACAACACAAGCTTCATCGGCCCCTTAATTGTTGAAGAACCTATCCGTTTTGAAACAGAAGTTCTGAGACAAGGAAAGAACGTAACGCAAGTATCAGGAAGAATAATACAGAACAACAAAGTCTGTGTTCAAAGCCAAGCTTGTTTTGGTGTTGACAGGCAATCTAAAATTGTTGTTGCCAATAAAGACACTCATGCGATGGAATTGCCAAAGAAAGCGAAATTCCTACCTAAAATACCCAAAATAACACCGAAATTCCTGAACAACATAGACTTAGCCATGATAGACGGAGGTCTACCTTTTACAGGAAGAAAGAAATCGCATGTACATGGATGGATGCGTTTCAAGAATTCAACATCTCAGATAACAGATGCCCACATCATTGCGCTCATTGATGCTTGGCCACCAACAGTATTACAGATGTTAAGGTGGCCATCTCCAGTCAGCACAATGAGCTGGAACATCGAATTTATTCACCCTCATCATCCAATTGCACCAACCGATTGGTTAGCCTATCAAGCTAAAACAAGACAAGCTGCCAGCGGATATGCCCATACAGAAGCTAACATTTGGGATCAACAAGGTGAACTCATCGCGGTTAGTCGACAAGCTGTTACCGTATTTGATTAAAACTCAAGCAACGCCAATTAGATAAAATCCAACACCCTCTATACAATAAGGAGGAGGTTTCTGTTACTTGTGAAGTAACTTGATATCATGGCTGAATCATTAAAAGTTACTCTAATGCCCCTGAACATAGTTCAACAAGTCAGCACCAGTAATACCTTTCTTGGCTTTGTTAACCTCCACCTTCTTAATCAAATCAACTATTCGCTGATTGCAAGGTGCTTCTATATCCAAACGTTTGGCCGCGTCAACAACTGCGCCATTAAGGTGATCTATTTCGGTGAGCTTATTTTGTGAAATATCCCACCACATTGACGTTCTCACATTTGGATCTATGGCTAGCATTTTTTTGGCGACAGCTCTAAAAACAATGGTCGGTAGTTTAAGTATTTTAGGTATAAAACGCCCTGGTAATGCCGTTACCTTAGGTATAGCTATTCCCTCTTTTTGAACCACCATCAAAAGTTCACTCATCAGTAAAGCAATGACTTTCCTGAAATCCCTATCTTCCAGCATCTCCTTAACAGGCACATCAGCTAAGGCATTCACCGCATTACTCAAATTAAGTTGTAACTTTGCCCATAGCAACTCCGACATTGATGACGACATGACAATCGACATATTGTCCGACGACAAATTAAGAAGCTTGTTATCTATCGATTGACTATTAGGTAATGACTCAATGGTCAGGTTTCCTTCAGAGCCACGATGGAAGTGTCCAGGCTTCATCTCGACCACATTAAAAGGCACCATTACCCTTCGAATCGGATTGTCCGGAAAAGCTTTTTTAATCAATGACTCAGATCCGAGTCCATTTTGACAACACAAGATAACAGTCGAAGGCTTAACATAGGGTTTGATTTGCGCTACAGCTTGCTCAATAGCTGTACATTTGACTGTGAGCCAAAGATAATCACACTCATCGATGTTAGCCTTATTCTCTTGGTTGTCAGGAGAATTAAAGCGAATAGAGTTGAGTTGAGTTTCATTCCCCAAATAGTCACTAATCAATATACCTTGACTAAGCTTGGCTCCGATAGAAGCTCGACCGATAAAATCGACACTTTGCCCTCGACTTTGAATACTCGCCCCAAGATAACATCCAATTAACCCAGCACCGAACACCACATGTTTCGTCATATCTAACCTTCAGCTATTAAATTTGTTAATATTTGGGAGGGAACAAAGTGACACGACAGGCACTCAAATCAAACAAGTGCCTGTGTAAATGATACGCCGATTAGTCTAGTACAACTCCTAACCTTCTCGCGACTTCTTCATAAGACTCAACAACATCGCCTAAACCCTGTCTAAACCTATCTTTATCTAGTTTCTCACGGGTCTCTTTATCCCAAAGTCGACACCCATCTGGTGTGAACTCATCGCCTAATATAAGCTTTCCATCTGCAACACCAAATTCGAGCTTATAATCAACCAAAATCAAGCCAGCATCATCAAATAACTTTTTAAGGATATCGTTCACTTTAAACGTGAGCGTTTTCATCTCTTCGGTTTGTTCTTCAGAAGCCCAACCAAAAGAGCGAATATGAAACTCGTTCACCATAGGATCATGTAAAGCATCATTCTTTAAGAAAAACTCGAAGGTTGGTGGATTAAGATCCAAACCTTCCTCAACACCTAATCGACGTGTAATAGAACCTGCCGCAACATTACGTACCACACATTCAACTGGGATCATATCCAATTTCTTAACAAGCGCTTCATCGTCACCTAATAACGATTCCAGCTGAGTTTCAATCCCTCCGTCTTGCAGTTTGGACATAATAAAATGGTTAAATTTATTGTTGACCATACCTTTGCGATCAAGTTGCTCTATTCTTTCACCGTCGAACGCCGAGGTGTCATTGCGAAAATGCAAGATAAGTAGAGAAGGATCGTCAGTCGTATAAACCGTTTTAGCTTTACCACGGTAAAGCTCGGACACTTTTTGCATAATAGTAGTTCTTATAAGTCGTTAAATATCGAGGTCGTCAGTTGCCATTATTTCTGAGAATGTCAAATACATATCACTGATAGACTTAGCTGCTAAAGGTTCATTGTCATCAGACAGCCAAGTAATGGATGTTTTCTCCCCAGCTTCTTTAATTTGAAAACGATACCGGTCTTTTTCAATAGGTAGTTCACTATCGGAGCCACCCCATAAATTCCCCCACCAACCAGAATCAACGCCATTGTAATTGGCAAAAAGTAAACCATTGGAGCGATCTAGATCAACAACATTGAAACCTAGTTTTCTCAAGACTAAAAGTAACCTAGCCCAAGTAACATCGTATGGTGCATCAACAATGTAAGCAGCATCACCATTGTCATTAAACCCAAGTTCTAAATCCAACCCTTCTAGCACTAAGCGCTGCTTACGAGCAGTTTCGGATCTAATCTGATAGTCATAATAACCAATAACTTTATTCAGTATTTCAACTTCTTCTCGACGCTTAGCTGTCGGCAATATCTCATCATTAACGTCATCATCAATGGTTTCGAGGTAATCTCGTAAATGCACTTCCAAAGCACCTGTTCGGCCATGCGGCCTCATATCCACTGAAAATTCAAATCGACGTCCAATATTTCTTTCAGAACTGCTAAAGCTGTACCACTTGCCGGTCTTCTCTTCCACTAAGATCCAATCGGTCACAAGTTTATGAGCATCTCGATCAAAAGAATCAATGCCAATGCCCTGCTCTTCCAGATAATTGATTAAAGAATTCCAAATAGTTACGTCAAGCGTTTCACTGTCATCAACCTGATCAAACCACACAGTCGCTTTTTGAGCACCTTCTTCAATACGCGACCCTGTAACTAATGGGAGTACAAGAGAAGGAGACTCCACTTCCAACGTTTCACCAATCTGCTCACGCGGTGCTTCTTCACTTAATTCAGGCAAATCAAAAGTTCGATCATACTCAGGCTCATCAACCCCTTCAGGGATAAGCAATGTAACTCTTTCACTCTCTTCAATGTAATCAAAACTACCATTCGCCTTTCTCTTATTTTCCACAGACGAACAAGCACCTAGGCTCAGTACAACAGCAGTCATTAACAAAGAGTATTTCACGTTCATTATCCTCAAGGTAATTCTATTCCTACTTTCTGCATAATACTTTCGATGTGTTTTGTATTATTAAGTTCCGCTTCAACTAGCGGTAAACGTAAAAAAGCAGAATCCATCAACCCCATACGATAGAGACACCACTTAGGCAAAACAGGGTTTGGTTCAATAAACAAATCACTGTGCAGAGCAGCAACCTGTTCATTGAGGCTATTCGCTAGCTCGATATCACCATTTAAAGCAGCACGACAAATATCAGAAACAGCCTTAGGGGCAACATTTGCGCTAACAGATATAACTCCGTCACCACCGCCTTTCATAAACTCAAAGCAAGTGGAGTCATCGCCACTTAATAAACAAAAGTCTTCAGGTAAAAGGCGTTTTAATTCTTTCAAGACAGTCATGTCACCAGTAGCATCTTTAAGCCCGACAATATTGTCATGTTCAGCTAATACCGCTACGGTTTCAGGTAGCATGTCAGCCACTGTTCGACTAGGCACATTATAGAGAATATTGGGTATATGCGTGGAATCTGCAATCGCTCTAAAATGCGCAATCATGCCTTTTTGTTGTGGTTTATTATAATAAGGAACAACCGTTAAAAAAGCATCTATCCCTAAGTTCTGCATTGAATGGCTCAAGAATATTGCTTCGTCGGTCGAATTAGCACCACTGCCAGCAATAACAGGAATATTACCTTTAGCGTATTCAACAGTCTTTCTAACAACTTCCATATGTTCGTCAACTGGCAGAGTTGCGGACTCCCCCGTTGTCCCCACTGATACAATACCATCTGTGCCTTGAGAAAGATGAAATTCAACGAGGTTTTTCAATGACGGGTAATCTACTTTACCTTGATCAGTCATTGGTGTAATCAATGCAACAATACTGCCTTTAAACATGTTGTCTCCCCTAAAAAGAGCGCATATGGTAAAGAGCTAGATTAATAAAAACAAGCAAAGTACCTGAAAAAGAATCTATTAGTGATCTTTGTCTAAATTGTTTCTCAAACATAGCGATAAAGGCTCACTCCCATCCAGCCACGATAGACTTCCATTAGCAATAAGTCACACATTGTACCCTGCAATTCTCTTCAAGTATCACCCGACGAAAATCGTATCTCGACTCAAACCTACACTCCTCTTTGATAAATAATCAAGGCAAGACTGCGTTAACCAGTTTATACATTAGCAATATTCAACACTGAGAAACATTCGAACAAACTCGCTGAACAATTCAACTTATCCGAATCTAACAGTATTTACATCTAGCCAATCACAAAATAAAGCCAGTGAATACGCAAATAAATCAATTTACGGTATGCTGGGAGTAATATTTAACAAACGCTTGGATCTTGCAGTGAAAGAGCAACTCATAGTACTTGTACTCGGCAGTGACAAAATTAATATTTTAAGTCACCTTGCTGCCGCAGCCAGTGAAACGGAATGCAATATATTGGATAGCCGACAAGCTATTTATGGCAGAGACTTTTCACTAACTCTAATTTTGGAAGGTGACGCTGGTGCGATAACTCGAGCGGAAATCAATATATCGCAGCTATGCCAAAAACATGATCTGCTTTCTATGATGAAGCGTACAAAAGATCATCACAAACAAGACCTAGTGCATTTAGCTGATGTTGAATTCGTCGGTGTAGATGCTATTGGTGTTTTAGCCAGCGTAACGAAATTCTTTGGCGAACGTAAAATATCAATAAACGCCCTTCGACAGAGGCTTTTTGTTGAACGCCACTCTCAAGTAAAAATGTTGAAGTGTAAAATGGTCGTTAGCATACCTGATGGTGCTGATATCAAAGATGTTTGCTTAGCGTATGAAGAACATATCGAAAAGCTTAATTTAATTGGCACTATCAACGAAAAACATTAATCCACCACTTTTAAACAAAATCGAAATAAGGAACACAATGAACAGATTGGTAGCAGGCGACAAAGCCCCAAACTTTACGCTAACTAACGATAAGAACGAAAGTGTTACGCTCAATGATTTAAGCGGCAAGAAAGTACTCGTTTACTTTTACCCAAAGGCAATGACACCAGGTTGTACAGTTCAGGCGCAAGGTTTGCGTGATTACAAAGCACAACTTGACGAGAAAAATGTCGTTGTATTAGGTATTAGCCCTGACCCTGTAGCACGCTTACCTAAATTTAAAGAGAAGCACGATCTCAACTTTGATTTACTATCTGATGAGGATCATCAAGTTGCCGACCAGTTTGGTGTGTGGGGGCTTAAAAAATTCATGGGTAAAGAGTATGACGGCATTCACCGAATCACCTTCTTAATCAATGAGCAAGGTGATGTTGAACATGTGTTTGATAAGTTCAAAACGAAAGACCATCATCAAGTCGTTTTGGATTACTTCAATTAAAGAGAAAAACACATAAGCCTAAAGCCATTGAAAGCATAGGGTAATAAGAAATAGATTGGTATTGAACTAGAGCGTTTTGCTCTAGCAAGCAGGCTGTTTCAAAGGTGATGAAGTATAGATATAGATGAGAGGATCGTCACCTCTCATCTATCAATACGACCTATGACTCAGCAACTTCTTTTTCTTCTGGTTTGACCGCGTTATCCGACCAAGCATTAATCAACGCTTTTACTAATGTTGCTAGAGGTATTGCAAAAAATACGCCCCAGAATCCCCATAAGCTACCAAAAAACAATACGGCAATAATGATATAAACAGGGTGTAAGCTAACAGCTTCAGAAAATAGCAAAGGGACTAATAGGTTGCCATCTAATGCCTGTATGATCCCGTAAGCAATGACAATATAGTAGAAATTAGGTGACACCCCCCATTGAAACAAAGCAACAGCTAATACCGGTAATGTCACCACAGCAGCACCAATAAAAGGAATCAGTACAGAGAAACCAACGAGAACCCCCAACAACAATGCATATCGCAAATCCATCAGCACAAAAGTGATACCGGAAACACCCCCAACAATAATGATCTCGATAACTTTTCCACGAATATAATTCATGATCTGAATATTCATTTCAGAACCAACTTGTTTTATCAAACGTCTGCGCCTTGGCAAAAGCACTTTAAAGTTTTGAAGTAATTCCCCTTTATCCTTTAACATAAAGAAAACCATTAAAGGCACTAAAATGAGATAAATAAGCAACGCTGCTAGATCAATTAACGAACTCACAGAAGCCGATATAACTTGCTCTCCAACCTCAACAACTCGGTCATTAACACCTGAAAACATTTTTTCAACTTCTTCACCACGAATGTAATCCGGGTACTTATCAGGCAATGTCATCACCCAGTTTTGTCCTTGTTCCCAGATCTCGGGTAACTCCCTCATAAAATTAATACCTTGTTGCCATACTGCTGGTAATAAGCCAACAACCACCAGCACCGACAATGAAGCAAAACCAACCAAAACCAAAGTACTCGCATAGCTTCTAGAGATACCAAAGTTGGCCATCCGAGCGACTGGCCAGTCCAACAAATAAGCAATAGCTACCGCTACGAAAACAGGGGTTAGCATTTTCCCCCAAAAAATTAAAAACACAGAGACAAGGAACAATAGAATCAACAGCATGGATGAGTCAGGATCTGAAAACTTTCGTTGATACCAATGGCCAAGTACGTTAATCATTGATTTTCCTATGATTTAATAAGAGTAAGAGTATGGATCATCTCTTCTTTCTTTGACGCCTCTATGACAAAAGAAGAGGTTGCCAAAAAATTGAATATGTCCTGATTATTATGTTTTGTATTTAACGTAACGTTAATGCAATGTCCTTTTTTAAGCGATGATAAGCCTATTTTTAGTTCAATCAGAGATCTAGGACATTTAAATTGAGTTAAATCCACGCTAGCTACTGGTGCTTTTTGAGTACTCACTGCTTACGCTTATTATTCCGTCAAAAATTGCTAGGCCGGATGATATAACGACTAACGCCATGATCCAAACAACAAACACCTCTATATCGAATAAATAGTGCAGAAAAACACAAAGGTATGTGTTGATATAAGTAATTCGAGCCACAATGATAGTAATCTAAGCTTTTAGATTTCAAAACGAGCTTTGCAGTAACAATGTAGGCGAAGTTGTAACAAGTTGATAAAAATGGAACTTTTACGAAAGATATTTACTCCTACATCTTACTTATTAACGTATAATCAAGATTCATCAAAGAGCGAGCAACATACTTAAAATGCGTTTTTTCCTTTTTCTCTTTGCCATCAGTTTGAGTATTGTGAGTCATGCTCAAGTTTCTTCAGGCAACAATAAAAATCAACTCCCCGATATTGGCGTCGTTGCTGCGGGTTCTATTAGTATTGATAAAGAGCTGTTGATTGGCGATGCTTTAATGAGGCAACTAAGAGGGCAAGCACCTATAGTTAATGACCCCCTGCTTGAAGAATACATACAAGACTTGGGAAATCGTATCGTTGCTAACTCAGAAAACGTAAAATTCCCTTTTAACTTTTTCTTAATTAATAGCCAAGACATTAACGCTTTTGCATTTTTTGGCGGTAACGTTGGCGTGCATACAGAGCTTATTGTAAGAGCGAAAACTGAAAGTGAGTTGGCGTCCGTCCTTGCACACGAAGTAGCTCACGTCACACAAAGACACATCGCTCGTCGCATTGAGGCGCAGCAGAGATTCTCTCCAATTCAAATTGCAACGACATTAGCAGGTATTGTGTTAGGTGTAGCGACAGGAAGTGCAGACGTTGCATTAGCAGGCGTTAGTGCATCCGGCGCCGCTGCCCAGCAAAATAGCATCAATTATACACGTAGCAATGAGCAAGAAGCTGACCGAATTGGTATTCAGGTTATGGCTAAGGCGGGGTTCGATCCTAATGGTGCAACAGACTTTTTCGGAATATTAGCAGAGCAAACACGATTCAGGTCGGTTCCTCCGCAGTTTTTGTTAACACACCCATTACCTGAAGCTCGTGTATCTGAAGCAAGAGCCAGAGCATCAGCTCTCCCACCGGTTTATGCACCACCCAATATCAATTTTCATCTAACTAAAATGAGGGTTCTTGCGCGTTACTATAGAAACCCTGAAGACAATATCAAACTATTCAAACGACAGCTTGATAGTAAAGAGTACATATTCAAAGAAGCTCACGAGTATGGATTAGCTCTGGCTTACTTGGCTAATGAACAAGCAGATGAAGCAGATAAAATCATTACAAAGCTTCTTAAGAACGATCCCGAAAATCTGTACTATCTTGATGCGGAAACTGACATATCGATTTCTCTCAATAAATTTGAAGACGCATTCGATTCACTATCTAAACAAGCAGAAAACAGACCACGTAATAGGGTCATTACACTTAATCTGGCCAACCTTGCTATCGAAAACAAAAACTACGAGAAAGCAATAGAGCTTCTTAAAGACTATCTGCTTATAAACCCTGATCACCTGCTCTCTTATCAATTGTTATCGTCCGCCTATAGCGGAAGTCAGAGATTTTTGGAAATGCACCAAACCCAAGCTGAGATTTACGCTTTGTTATTGGCTTACCCAAGAGCAATTGACGAACTACAACATGCTTACAACTTTGCAAAATTACAAAACATCGAGAAACAACGTATCAGAGCGCGCATCGATCAATTTAGAGAAGCACAAAGAAGATTAGAGACATTGTAATCGAACTCTTTCCGATGTTTTAAATTTTGCCTTTACAGCAGCTTATGATTGAGTTTTGTTCAACGCCTTACATCACCATTTAAAACCACTTAACATGGGGGCTCATCTGTTGGACAAGAAGCAATCATGCGTAACATTACACTACCTTTAGTTATCATCACTTGCCTAGCAAGCTTTACATCATTTTCCGCTCGCACAATAGAAGCACACGCTCAGATTGTTCTCTCTGACATCAATGTCGTTGATGTCAAAAAAGGAGAGGTTCAATTTAATAAAGATGTCGTTATTACCAATAACAAAATCACAGCGATAAGGCCCCATAGTCCATCAGCAAATGAAGCCAAAGGTACAATTCGTAGTCATGGCAAATACCTGCTACCCGGTTTATGGGATATGCACACACATATTCGTTCCTACACAGCGCAAGACAACCTGCCCATGTTCATCGCCAACGGCATTACAGGGATTCGTGATCTAGGTATTACTAATCATGAATTGATAAAACAATGGAAGCAACAAATCAACGCTCATGAACTTATTGGACCGCGTGTTGTTTCTTCTGCAGTTATTATAGAAGGTGCCTCGCCACGCTTTCCGAGCTCGCTGTCAATTAGCAGAGCTGATCAAGTAAAACCGGAAATTGACAAATTAGTCGCACAAGGTGCAGAAATCATTAAGCTATTTCAAAACATTCCCGCCGATGTCTTCACCCAAATAGTTAACTACGCACATGAAAAAGGGCTTAAAACGTCCGGACATACGCCAACTGGATGGTCACAAATTCAGGCAGCTGACATTAAATTGGACTCAATTGAGCATCTATTTGGTATCAGCAATACCTTTCAAGCATACGACACCTACAAATTTAGTGAAGCTGAAATGGATAGACTGGCTCACGTCCTGAAGCAAAACAACACCTTTCAATCACCCACAATAGTTGGTTATAAATACAGAGAAAAGCTCTACCGTGTTGCCCTCGACCCAACTAAAAACGATGCAACTTTCGAACATGCCGAAGAATATAAGTATACCCCAGCCTATTTTAAAGCTTGGTGGAAAGGCATCAAAGATCGTGCGCTCACCAACATTGATATAAGTGAGTTCGAAAATCAGCAAAAGCAATTTAAATTCCATCAAACAATACTCACCGAATTAAGTCAGCACGGTGTAAAGATGCTTGCTGGAACAGACACACCAAATCCGTATTTAGTTCTTGGTAGCAGCCTACATGACGAATTGTTACTCTACGTTGAATCTGGTATGAGTACGCTAGAGGCACTGCGAAGTGCGACTTTGTATCCAGGTGAATATTTCGGTAAAGAAGCATTGATAGGTCAAGTAAAAGTAGGTAGCTATGCTGACCTTGTGATACTTAACCATAACCCTCTAGACGATATTAGGCATACACGCAGCATCGACAAAGTCATCACAAACGGTCATATCTACAATCATAAAGACCTTAGCAAGATAAAAGAGCGACAATTGGTTTTGCTAGCTAACCTTTCACCTCGCGACTTTGATCAATATATCTATATGGATGTTAGACGTAATGGCTTAAAAGCTGTTCAAGAAAAATACCCTATGCTAAATAAACCCATTAAAGGTGGTGGTGTTGCAACGCAGGATTATGACGTTAATCCGGAACATCTATTACGCTTATCTAAGTCGCTTGATAGTGGCTTACAGAAAAAGCAAGCTAAGCTAGCGTTAGAATGGAACTCACTGATGTTCCCAAACCATCAAGCAACACAAGATGCTCTAAAAGCTTTGCAAAAATGACTTATTGCCTTGTTTATTGAGCTGCAGCTTTTGAGACAGCATTAAGTAACGACACAGCTGTTTGCTTGCCTAATATTGTCTCAACATGTTCACCGTTAGGAGAAATTAAATAAGTGGCAGGTAATTGCTTAGGTTTAATGCCCGGTAAGTTTGCAGCATATTTTTGCTCCACTAACTTAAACTGAATACCATATTTATGCTTTATATCGACAAGAGATTGCTTGGGCATCTCATCATAGCTAACCGCCATCAGTTGAATATTTCTATTCTTAACTTGTAAGTCCAATGTGTTCAGCTCAGGAATTTCTTCCAAACAGGGTGCACACCATTCAGCAAAGTGATTGATTATCAACCACTGTCCTTCCAGCTCGCTTAATGTCCATTTTCTATTATCTAATGTTTTAAAGTCATATTGTGTAGCGCTAAAAACAGCGACGCCGACAATAAGAGACAATAGAGCGACAACAATTGGAAGAAGCTTTTTAAACAAAAATATTCCTTAGGGTTCATTCAAACTTAAATCAACAGACTAAAACATTGGCCAGTTTAAAAACACCGCTATGCCCTGCCATTTCACTGAATTTTTTAATTTACAAGATTCAGATATTAACGCTTTTTTGTCAATCAACAGAGGGAATATTTAGACATATCCTACTATGAATATACCCCAATAGAGGCTTTGGCATTAATTGCCTTCAACTTGACACTTTATGTCCTTTACTCTCTTCGGCCTAATGATTATTTTCCAACTATCTCAAAAGAGGAATGCCACTTCATACCCCTACTACATATTGTGGCATGTGCATACAAGGTATCAAAATGGCTATCGTTAAGTTTTCATTTCGTGTTTGGTGGGTACTATTTTCATTCATTTACGTCACATATTCTCAGGCCAACAACATACCTGTTGCAGCAGGCGATCACGTACTGGCAGTTGCTGGTCAACCTGTAAAGCTGACGTTCAAGACTCTATTGAGTAATGACCTTGATGACGACAATGATCAATTATTTGTTCGCATTGTAGACGACTGGGAGAACGGCTTTGCCGAAGTCGACTGGCAGACAGAGAGCATTACATTCACACCAGAAAACAACACAATTAATACAGCACGATTCACCTATGGTGTAGCCGACCAAGCCAATAGCAACGATTACACGAGAATGAGCTTTGCAGAGGTGAGTATAGAGTTCAGAGAAACAACTCAACAAGAAAATAACCCTATTGCCAATACAGACAACTTTACAGTTAGTGCGAATACACCTTTATTAATCTCTATCTCCGAACTTTTTGCCAACGACTATGATCCTAATGGTGATGCACTCCATTTGATATTGGTAGATGACTGGATTGGAGGTAACCTGCAATTTGACTTAAACAAAGGAACAATGGTCTATACACCCGAAAGTGACTTCGTGTCGGGAAGTTTTACCTACGCTATTGCAGATCAACCGGAAAGTAATGACTTTAGCACCATGGGCTTTGGTATCGTCAATATTATTAAAGCAGCATCTCCCCCAATCCCGTCAGAAGAGTCAGACCTTGGCGATGCACCTTACGCATCAGATGATCACCTCACGTTTGGTTTGGTAACCCCGTTAGTAATAGAAACAAGCCACTTAAAGCTTAATGATGGCGATCCTGAAAATATGCCTATTTACGTAACTTACGTTGATGATGCGACTAATGGCAGCGTCAGCCTTAATAGGGATTCAAGAACAGTAATGTTTGTTCCTAAAGAAGGCGAAACTACCGGAAGTTTTATTTATGGTGTTTCAGATGATGCACAGAACAACGACTTTTCAAGGATGGGCTTTGCTAAGGTTAACTTAGCCTTTGGCGATATTCTCTCAACCAATCAACTGCCAACTGGGGTTGATGATGAGCTTATAGGCTTGCAAAATACACCGTTAAACATTCCATTTAGTACACTACTTGAAAACGATACAGACAGCGACAGCAGTCAACTTTTCATTGCAGAAATCACAGATGTCCGTCATGGACAAGCGGCGTTAGATACAACTAACAATATAATAAGCTTTATCCCTGATGAAGATTTCATTGGCGAAGCATCATTTAGCTACTTTGTTTCAGATTTAATTAATGACACCGAACTGACACGTGCGAGTTTAGCCAATGTCAAAATCACGATCGAACCTCACGACTTATCAACAAATCAACGTCCTGAAGCAAGAGACGATAACTTTGAAGGCATACAAGGTGAGCCTATTTCAATCAATGTATCTGATTTGCTAGTCAACGATACTGATCCAGAAGACGACACTTTATATCTACTCGATTTATCAGAAAGCGTGAATGGTGTCGCCGATCTTAATCTGGACTCTGGTGTTATTACATTTGTTCCAGAGGCAGAAGCGTCTGAGGCAAGTTTTAATTACGGTATTTCCGACATTCAAAACACACAAGATACAGACCGCATTGTATACGCCCAAGTGACCATTAGGTTTATCAGTGTTCAAACACCTCCTGATTCAACCGGTGCATTTGGCAATCAAAATTCGACTAACCGGTTTCTGACTCAAACGACTTTCGGCCCAACTAAAATTGATATCCAACAACTCACGGGGACATCTGCCTCAGAGTGGTTTCTAGCAGAGCTCAATAAACCCGCAAGTTTGGTGCTACCTATTGTTGATAACTTTCGTGCTCAGGTCACTGACAATCCGTTATTAGCCTTTAGGGCTGACATATCTTATCGATTCGCTTTTATGAAAAACGCTATCGCTGGTGACGATCAGCTCAGGCAGCGAGTCGCCTTTGCTCTTTCACAAATACTAGTCACATCGGATAGAGACGTTTTTTTGGAAAATCGCCCTCGAAGCCTTGCCGCTTATCAAGATTTGCTCATCAATCACGCATTAGGTAACTACCGCGATTTATTGGGACATGTAACCTATTCACCGGCTATGGGAGCTTACTTAACCTACGCCGGCAATAGAAAAGGCGACCCTGAAACAGGTAGAACGCCTGACGAAAACTATGCCAGAGAAATAATGCAATTATTCACTATAGGTGTTAGCGAGTTAGATCAAAACGGCGAAGAAATCATTGATCCATCAGGCAGGAGTATAGAAGCCTACTCAAATAGAGATGTCACCGGATTAGCAAGAGTATTTACCGGATTATATTACGCCACACCGAATTTCGGTGATCCTTTGCAAGATCCCATGATTGAAATTACACCAATGGTAAGGTTTGACGCATTCCATTCTGACTTAGAAAAGCAATTCTTAGGCACCGTTATTCCAGCAAACACGGGAGCTGAAGAAAGTATAGATATCGCATTAGATACACTCGTCAATCACCCTAACACCGCTCCTTTCATCGGAAGACAATTAATACAGCGTTTAGTCATGAGCCACCCTTCAGCCGACTACGTCCATCGAGTTGCGACAGCCTTTTCCATCGGTCAATACGAACTACCTAACGGCGTCATTGTCGGAGACGGGCGCAGAGGCGATTTATCCGCAACAGTTGCTAGTATCATTTTTGATAGAGAAGCGCGCTCAGAAATTGACATTAACCGAGATAGCTATGGAAAAGTACGTGAACCTATTGTTCGGGTAACTCACTGGGCGAGAGCTTTCGACGCTGAAAACGTCACGCCTGAATTCAGCATTGCTTTATGGAACACTTCACAACTATTAAGTCAACAAGCCTACAACTCACCATCAGTATTTAACTTTTTTCGACCTGGCTATATCGCTCCTGGATCTAGCACAGGTCAAGCAGGCATTAATGCTCCAGAGTTGCAAGTAACCAACGCTTCAACTGTCCCAGGTTACGCCAATTTCATAGGATTCTTAATTGCACAGAATTTACAAACCCAAAGCGCTAGTGACGTGGGCACGGAGCAGCAAGTTCAAAACACCTTCCGAGCTAACTACAGTCAAGAACTTGATCTTGCGCATTCTCCAGCAGCGCTTATTGATGCTTTGGATAACCTCCTCACTGCCGGAGCTATGTCAGAAGAAACCAGATCACAGATTGTTCGCGCTATACAAAATATCCCTGTAGAGGCAGAAAATAACGGACTAACACAGCGAGTATACACAGCAATATATATGGTAATGACATCACCAGATTACATTGTCCAACGCTAGCTTTTTAAGTATTGAAATATGATTCAAACAGTACGTTGTGTTAGTGCATCATTGATTAATCGGAGAGTATCAAAATGAATAATAGTCGCAGAAATTTTCTACGCCATAGCTTAGCTGGCGTTACAGCTGGAACATTTTGTTCTGCGCTACCTAGCTTTTATGTGAACGCCTCTGATGTCACAGGGTACAAAGCGTTGGTCTGTGTATTTCTATTGGGTGGAATGGACAGTCACGACACTATACTGCCCTATGACCAAAGTTCTTATGATCAATACAGTCAAATTCGCTCATCACTCATGAATGCTTATAGAGGTAACCCAGGAGGTTCTTCAAGGGAGCGTGCAAGGTTACTACCTTTAACCCCCGAAAATGCAATGCAATTCGGCGAACGACAATTTGCTTTACCTGAAGAATTTGCTGGCATACGAGCTTTATTCAATAACGGTAGTGCTGCTATTGTAGGAAATGTTGGCCCTTTAGTTCGGCCACTAACGAGAGATGCTTGGGAAACAGGCAGCATGCCAGCCCCTACCCGTTTATTTTCCCACAATGATCAACAATCTACTTGGATGGCTCTATTGCCAGAAGGGAGCTCATCAGGTTGGGGAGGGCATTTTGCCGATGCGGCATTAGCTTCATCAGCTAATACCTTTCCCGCATTTTCAAATATTAGTACAGCGGGGAACAGTTTGTTTCTTACTGGCAGAAATACCAGTCCTTATCCGGTCACGACTGAAGGAGGAGCTGATTTTGGCATCCTTTCTCAATTGCAAGAAGGACGTTTCACTGAACAAGGCGAAAACCTGTATCAAATTATGCGTCAACACCTATCATCATCGAATTTCGATGGAAATAATTTACTCGCACGAGATATCGCAACAGCTAATAGAAGATCCCTCAACGACAATGAGGCGTACAACTTAGCATTTAGAAGCGCTCCTCCCCTAACTACCCCATTCCCTGGCAATAATTTTCTTGCACAACAACTACGAAACGTCGCTCAATCAATTTCTTTGAGAGATAGCCTTGGTATGCATCGGCAGGTTTTTTTCGTCACTCTAGGTGGGTTCGATACGCATTCCGCTCAAGCTTCGGCTTTGCCACGCCTACAACGCCAAATAGACGAAGCCATAACCGCTTTTTATCAATCGACAGTAGAGTTAGGTGTTGAATCTGATGTGACACTATTTACTGCCTCTGATTTTGGCAGAACATTAACAACAAATGGCGATGGCACTGATCATGGTTGGGGAGGACACCATTTCGTTATTGGTGGTAATGTCAACGGTAATCACATATACGGTGATATCCCTCCAGTTGCCTTTGGGCACAACTTAGACGCAGGTAATGGTCGGCTCATTCCATCAACATCTATCCAGCAATTTGCGGCGCCAATGGGCAGGTGGTTCGGTTTAAACGACACAGAGATAAGCCAGTCGTTACCCGGTTTATCGGAATTCAATTCAAATTCAATACCGCTATTTAAGAGTTAACATATAAAGAATCATGGTTCTAGTTACAAGCAAACGAACAAGTCATTATGACAAATGATATGAGAGATAATTAATGTAATTGGCATAGTCACAAGATAGAATAAGCAAAAGCTATTTTTGTACAATCAACCTATGCCTAATATATCTATCTTTCACAATCCACGCTGCTCCAAAAGTCGACAAACACTACAATTATTAACTGATAGTGGCCACACACCGCTCATTGTCGAATATTTAAAAACCCCTCCAACAACGAACGAAATGAAAGAGGTTTTAGCAAAGCTTTCGTTTGATGATGCTAGGCAGCTGATGAGAAAAAAAGAGCCTGAATACAAAGCGTTAGAACTTGATAATGATGCACTCACGCAAGAAGAACTTATTCGCGCGATGATAGAGAACCCGAAACTCATTGAGCGCCCTATTGTCATCAATGGAGAACAGGCTCGCATTGGTAGACCCCCAGAGTCAGTTTTGGATATTATCTAATGCCGAGCATCTTAGTGCTCTATTACAGTCGTCATGGCTCAACAAAAAAAATGGCGTACAAGATTGCTGATGGTATTGAGAGTCAAGGCTGTGAAGCGTTAATAAGAACGGTAGCTCCGGTTTCTGACAACCTGTCAACAATTAACTCAAGTGTCCCCGACTCTGGAGACCCTTACGTACAACTCAGTGATTTAGGTAACGTCGATGGATTGGCTTTAGGTAGCCCAACTCGTTTCGGTAATATGGCAGCGGCAATGAAGTACTTTTTAGATTCAACGTCGACTGAGTGGCTTAACGGCAAACTAATAGGTAAACCTGCCTGTGTTTTTACCTCCAGTAGCAGTATGCACGGTGGTCAAGAGTCAACGTTACTCTCAATGATGTTGCCGCTTTTTCATCACGGCATGCTTATAACAGGTCTACCATACAGCGAACCTGACTTGTCACAAACAACCACCGGTGGAACACCTTATGGTGCATCTCATGTTGCAACTACGCAAAATAATCATGCTCTATCGGATGAAGAACTAAGGCTGTGCTTTGCTCAAGGTAAAAACCTAGCAACCTTAGTTAACAAATTGGAATCATAAATGTCATCACAAACTTTATTCTTTAGGCGTTTAGCTTTAGCTTGCCACCTCTCGTTATTATTCTGGGTGGCGCTGTGGCATTTGTGGCTAACTCAAGACAATTTGAATTCGGCGTGGTTTCTAGCTTTACTTTGGATCGCGCCTTTATTATTGCCATTAAAAGGGATCATCAATGGCGTACCCTATACACATGCATGGGCTAATTTCATTATTATGTTTTATCTCATGCATGGCCTGACCGCTATTTACACAAGCGCTGAATGGGGCTATGCCTTACTCGAACTCACACTTGCTACTGGCATGTTCATTGGATGTAGCTTTTATGCTCGGTTAAGAGGCAGAGAACTAGGATTAGGCCTCAAAAAGCTAAAAGAGACTTCAGATTGATAACGCTGACTTGATAAAATGTATCGACAATATACGCTTTTGCTGCAACGATAGTTTGTCCAGCTTATCTAGAATATTCATCAAGCTATGTGTATCTCGATGACAATGATTCATGAGGAACTTAGCAACCTCTGGTGTAATAACCATACCTCGATACTTGGCACGTTGTATAATAAGCTCTTGTTTATCATCATCACTCAAGGTTTCGACACAATAACTTAGCCCCCAACTCAGCCGGGACTTAAGGTCTGCTAATATCAGTGAAAGAGAAGCTATAGGCTCTCGGCCTGAAATCACAATAGAAGCCTGTTGAGTTTCGTTAACTCGATTAATCAGATCAAAAATGGCTTCTTGCCATTCATAAGATGACGCAATGTGTTCAAGGCCATCCAAACAAATAATAGACGTGGCTTCCAAATCAGACAGGATATCTGGTGTCAGCTGGTTATGTTGTTGTAAATCAATATACACGGCCGCTTGCTGTAATTCATTGGCAGTTTGACACAAACTCATCAAGAGGTGGCTCTTACCGCTACCTTTTTCACCGAATAGATAAAACAAAAACGGCATATCAGACAGAGGTTCAGTTATTTCCTTCAAGCTCTTAATTAATTGCTTGTTTTTACTACCCGTAATAAATGTCTCAAATGACACTTGGTCAGATGTATTGACAGGTAAATAAAATTGATACTCCATTGTCATAGCTAGGTTCTAGTTCTCTAACACAAACTCAAGTGACTGTACGGGTTGATTGAATTGATCACGGCGTCTTACAATGCTTCTTTCTAATGACAAAGCAGTTAAAAAATCTTGTTCTGAACCAAGCAAAGTCAATTTAAACGTTGCAACATCATCATGAACAGCCACCATAGCAACATCCGATATAGCAGCAACACTCTTAAGCACTGTTGTCGCTTTAACCAATTCTCGCATATTGCCTAAACCCAATACCTTTATATCAATTGTTTCATTAAAACCATTGCCATTATTCAAGCCAATGGCAAATCGAGATGCGAGTTGATTAGCAACCTGATCGACAAGATCATTAATCAAGGGTTCAGCAAGTGAGCCACTGTATGTCCCTTCATAGGTTTGGTCAAATATTCTTAAGCTCCAATCTAACTGCCAGCTAGATTGCCCTTGCTCAACTTTTAGCAACTCTGGTACATCAATACCCGCTTCCTCTTGAAGCAGGCTGGCAGCTTTATATAACCTTGCAGCTAAGACACTTTCAACATCGTAACGCTCACTCGCATCACTTAAGTTATCCATGAAACGCCCCCAGACATCTACCACATGAACCTTATCAAGATCATTAAGATCAAGCAGCGGAAAATCAATGGTCACCCCACGCCTATTGGCAGCTTGAATCGCACTACTTTTTGCCGTTGCCTCACTAAATTCAGATACAATAAACCTCTCAGTATTGCTATCTGTTTCAACAGCTAACCAAAATAACGTCGATGGGCGTCTTGCTCCCCAAATAGGAAAACCTGCGCTTTTGACTATATTGTCTACCTTATTTTTATCAAAACTACTCTGAAACTTTAGAACGCCCTCGTCCATACCAAAGTTAAACTGTAATAAATAGTCATTAGCTTTTTGAATTTGTGCTTTGATTTCCCGATTCTGCAGTATATTGGGATCACCACTCACTTTAACCAAAACTTGACTCATCCCTTCTCGCATCGCTCGGGTTTGAGCAGCCGAAGATTGCGAAGAAATAACAGTCTCAGCTTCATACAGCCCTGTCACCATATCAGCACGCAGCGGCAATGACGCCAAACAAATAACAACTAAAACCGCCTGAAAAAATCTCATCAATACTTATCTACAATTACTAAGACACTAGTTTTATTCATACTGCCATTGTCATTTAAATATCGACGAATTTCATCCCCTGTTTCAAAAATCAGACATTTAACTTTGCTTATCGGCTTGCATAAAGGGTTGTTGACCTAGGCAGCCAGCACCTTAACTGATAAAATCCGCCAAATTTTTCACGAATACGAGATCAAAAACGTGACAGGTACAAAATCGTCCTTAAGTTATAAAGATGCGGGTGTTGACATAGACGCAGGAAATCAACTTGTTGATAAAATCAAGCATGTCACTAAACGCACACACCGCCCTGAAGTTAGAGGTGGTTTAGGCGGTTTCGGTGCACTCTGTGCGTTACCATCGAACTATAAAAAACCTCTGTTGGTTTCTGGTACTGACGGTGTCGGCACCAAACTTAGACTCGCCATGGATTTACAACGTCATCAGTCTATTGGCATAGATTTGGTTGGGATGTGCGTTAATGATCTTATTGTTCAAGGCGCGGAACCTTTGTTTTTCCTTGATTATTACGCAACAGGAAAACTCAATGTCGACGTTGCAACTGAAGTTGTTACAGGCATTGGACAAGGGTGTGAATTAGCCGGTTGTGCACTCATAGGCGGTGAAACGGCAGAAATGCCTGGAATGTATCATGGCGATGACTACGATGTGGCTGGTTTTTGTGTCGGTGTAGTAGAAGAAGATGAACTTATCGATGGAAGCAATGTAGCTCCAGGTAACAAGATAATCGCTTTAGCCTCTTCAGGTCCCCACTCTAACGGCTACTCGTTAGTTCGTAAAATCATTGAAGTCTCAGGTGCTGATACATCGGAACTCCTTGATGGAAAACCACTAGCGGATCATTTGTTGGAGCCAACTAGGATCTACGTAAAATCAATTTTATCCCTACTCAAGTCTCATCAGGTAAATGCTATATCACACATTACAGGCGGTGGTTTTTGGGAAAATATCCCTCGCGTATTACCTGATGACTGCAAAGCCATTATTGATAGTAGCTCTTGGCAATGGCCTAGCATATTCAATTGGCTGCAAGAGCAAGGGAATGTTGACACGCATGAAATGTATAGGACATTTAACTGCGGTGTCGGTTTAATGTTAGTTGTCCCTGAAGATTCAGCGCAAGCTATTGTCACCTCTTTAAATGATCTCGGTGAAAATGCTTGGGAGCTTGGTATGATTGCCAGCAAAGAAGGTGATGCCCAAGTAGAGATGAATTAAAAGATGAAATCCATTGTGGTACTCATATCGGGGAATGGTTCAAATCTTCAAGCTATTCTTGATCATATCCAAGATGGCAAAATCGATGGTCAAGTAACGGCCGTCATCTCAAACGTAGATGACGTTTATGGGTTGCAGAGAGCACAGCAAGCAGGCATTGAAGCACTCGTTGTTTCTCATAAAGATTATGCCAGCCGAGAAGAATACGATACGGCACTTCTGACCAATATTGAAAAGTTCAAACCAGACTTAATCGTACTGGCTGGCTTTATGCGAATATTAACGCCTTACTTTGTCAATTTCTATGCTGGCAAATTGCTTAATATTCATCCTTCACTATTGCCAAAATACAAAGGCCTCAATACACATCAAAGAGCTATCGAAAATAACGATACTGAACACGGTGCAAGCATTCATTTTGTTAGTCCTGAACTGGACGGTGGCCCTGTTATATTGCAAGCTAAAGTACCTATTTTTGAAGAAGATTCTGCAACAGATTTAGCCGCTCGTGTTCAAGAGCAAGAAAGGCAGATATACCCTCTTGTGGTAAAATGGTTCTGTAACGACAGATTAATGATGCATCAAGGCAAAGCATTTCTAGACAACGAAATGCTTGAGGAGCAAGGCTATGCCGCTAATTAAGAGTTTATCTATTGCCCTCTTACTATGTTTCAGTAGTTTGTCACTTGCTGCAATGCCCAAACCCTTTGAAGCCAATTACGTTGGTTACCGTAAAGGCCAAAAAATAGGCACTGCAAAACAAAAACTAGAACATGTTTCAGGTAATCAATTCAAGCTTTACTATGAATCACTAGCGTCCCTGTTTTTCTTGACAGACAAACGTTATGAAACCAGCCTCTTTGTCATCAACGACAACGAAATGATCCCACAAAAATACACGTATATTCGTAAAGGTACAGGAAGAGACAAATCACTCAAGTTACAATTTGATGCAGAGAAGAAAGTTATCACTCAAGAAAAAGGTGACCCCGTTCAATGGTCAGGTGAACTAGATAACTTACTTTACCGTTTTCATTTTCAGCAAAGTTTGATGACTGAACAACAAGAGTTTGATTACCGCATCATCAATAGCCGGGCACAGCTTAAAGACTATAAATTTAAAATTCTCGGCGAAGAAAAGCTTAGCTTACCTTATGGCGAACTCGACACGTTAAAAGTTCAAATAGTGCGCGCCTCATCGAGTAAGAGAACAACGTTTATTTGGTTTGCTCCCAGTTTAGATTACCTCATGGTTCGTATCGAGCAATACAAAAGTGGTAAACAGCAAGCGGATGTTCAATTAAGCGCTTATGAAGGCTAAGTACCAGACACAATAGGTCGGTTATTTATTGTGCTTTTATGAAGCCTGTTGTAGATTAAACTTATGTGGTCTGACCTGAAATGAACTGGAGTTCCTATGGAATACGTTTATTGGCTTATCTCCGTTGCTATTGTTATTGGTATCACTAGCGCCCTCCATTTTACACTTTTTAATGCCACGCTCGCCGTTGGTTTATCTTTAGTTATTGGCACCGGCTTAGATGTCTGTGGTTTCTTCAGTTGGGTTATCTATCTAGCTACTGCTTTTTTCCTCAACTCGACCTCTTTACGCCAACAATACTTCACTGAAAAAGTACTCACCTTATATCGAAAGATAACCCCCGAAATGTCTGACACGGAAAAGGATGCTATCAACGCAGGCACTGTTTGGTGGGATGGCGATCTATTTAGTGGCGCCCCCAACTGGCAGAAAATGCATAATATTCCTCAGGCAAGGTTGTCAGCAGAAGAACAAGCTTTTTTGGAAGGTCCAGTTGAAGAAGTTGCACGCATGGTTGACGAATGGGAAATTAACCACGAGCGTGCTGACCTATCACCTGAGGTATGGCAATACCTAAAAGACAACAAGTTTTTTGCCATGATTATCAAGAAAGAATATGGCGGATTAGAGTTTTCTGCTTACGCACAATCCCGTGTCCTCCAGAAGTTATCAGGAATGAGCATTGTATTATCATCAACAGTCGGTGTACCTAACTCACTCGGCCCCGGAGAACTTTTACAGCTTTACGGTACAGATGAACAAAAAAATCACTATCTACCTCGCCTAGCAAATGGTGAAGAGATTCCTTGCTTTGCTTTAACAAGTCCAGAAGCCGGATCAGACGCTGGAGCTATCCCTGACACAGGCATTGTCTGCAAAGGTGAATGGGAAGGTGAAGAAGTTATAGGAATGAAGCTAACGTTCGACAAGCGTTATATCACGCTAGCGCCAGTAGCAACCGTTGTCGGTCTAGCATTCAAATTACACGACCCTGACGGGCTGATAGGCGATACCAAAGACTTAGGTATTACTTGTGCTCTTATCCCCTCCAACACAGAAGGTTTGGAGATTGGCAATCGACACTTCCCACTCAATATCCCATTCCAAAATGGCCCTATTCGAGGCACAGATATCTTCGTTCCATTAGATTACATTATCGGTGGCCAAAAAAATGCCGGCCAAGGCTGGCGCATGCTAGTTGAATGCCTTTCGGTAGGGCGTGTTATTACATTGCCATCCAGCGCAGCTGGAGGTGCAAAAACAACTGCGCTAGCGACAGGTGCCTACGCCCGCATACGTAGGCAGTTCAAATTGCCCATAGGGAAAATGGAAGGCATTGAGGAAATGTTGGGCAGAATCGGAGGTAATGCATACTTAATGGACGCAGTAACCAGCTTTTCAACAAAGGCAGTAGACTTGGGTGAAAAACCATCTGTCATCTCAGCTATCTGTAAATACCACCTAACCGAAAAGATGCGGCAGATAATGGCTGACACTATGGATATTCATGCAGGCAAAGGCGTCATGCTTGGGCCTAAAAACTATCTAGCTAGAGGTTACCAAGGTGCACCTATCGCCATCACTGTTGAAGGAGCAAATATACTGACCCGTAACATGATGATCTACGGTCAAGGCGCCATGCGCAGCCACCCTTTTGTGTTGAAAGAGTTGCTAGCAGCCTCACAAGAAGATCAGAAAACCGCATTGCATGATTTTGATCATGCTTTGTTTGGGCATTTAGGTTTCGTATGTACTAATTTTTTCCGCAGCTTTTGGTTTGGCTGGACAAACTCAAGCTTAGCATCTTCACCTTTTGCCGATGAGACAAAGGGATATTATCAATCCTTAACACGTTTTAGCGCTAATTTAGCTCTTTTGTCAGATATTCTCATGGGACTGCTTGGCGGAGAGTTAAAACGCAAGGAGCGTCTATCTGCCCGCTTGGGTGATGTATTGAGCTTTTTATACTTAGCCTCAGCCACATTAAAACGTTACGACGATGAAGGGCGACAGACGGATGATCTCCCCCTGCTGCATTGGGCAATGCAAGATTCACTCTATCAGCTCGAAAGTGCTATTGATGAACTATTAAAAAACTTCCCCAATAAATACCTAGGTTGGGTTGTTCGCCTTTTCATCATGCCGTTTGGAAAAACACACTCTCGCCCTAGTGACGAGATAGAACATCAAATCGCGACAATACTACAAACACCTTGCGAAACAAGAACAAGACTAGGCAGTGGACAATGTTGGAGCAGAGAGCCTAGCAACCTATTTGGAGAGCTAGAACAGACTTTAGAAGACATTATATCAGCCGAACCCATTTACGATCGTATCTGTAGAGAAACCGATCAAAAGCACAGTTTTGTGCAATTAGATCGACTAGCGACCATCGGGCTAGACGCAGAAATTATAAGTACTCAGGAAGCTGCCATTCTTCAAAGGGCAGAAGCAGGCCGATTAAGTATTATTGCCGTCGATGATTTCCAACCAGAGGTACTTGCTGCCAACAAAGCGTTAGTAGAGTCAACACCTAAGAAAAGGCGCCGAAAAATAGCTTAGGCAATTTAACAATACCAATCTAACTTCTGCTCTTTTGAAAGGCATACCCTGATATTACGTTCACAGATAAAGGAATGATCCAAGTGGGCGTAATATACTTTCCAACAAGTCATCGCCTGATTTATCACTGAAGATACAGTTAAGAGATTGAATTAAATATAGAAGCTTGAGGCACTTAATGAGGTACAGAGAAAAACCTAAATGGCGGAGTGGACGAGACTCGAACTCGCGACCCCCGGCGTGACAGGCCGGT
>CAZXIN010000027.1:0-70379 GCA_964640795.1 uncultured Pseudoalteromonadaceae bacterium
CTAACTTTGATAACACAACGACACCCACTATCTCCGATATAGCGTAGATTTCCCCATTTCTTCCTTCAGTCATATCTACAATACTGCTGTATTGCTCTTTCAACAGAGTTGATGAAAGAGCTGAAGGATAAACCAATTTGTTTTCTTTTTTATCAAATTTAAGTATTGACTCATCACTAAACCAAATATCATCAGCGCTATCCTCAAAAATATTGATGAATCCTCTTTTCTGTATATCTACATCCACCTTATTTATTTCATATTCATTCCCTTGCCAAACAAGCCTGTATACATTATTCATAGTCGATACCCATATTGTATTAGAATTATCAACAAACAACGCTTTTACGGCACCTAATATTAAATTCCCTAAATCAATGGATTTAGCTAAGCGAGTGTCTGGTGAGTATCGATAAAGCTTTTGGTCAGCTCCAACTAGTATAAGATAACCATTTTTGTCAGAAGCTACCTTTCGATATGCGGTTTGGTGTTGTTTGTATAACGGAGAATCAGATAATATCTCACTAACGTTATTTGATAGAATATTGATTTTATACAAACCACCTCTACAGGCAGCATAAAGTGTATTTTTAGAAATAGTCGCTTGAAAACAATCACTAGAGTTCAATCCTGACTCTTGATTGAATTCGGTAAAATAATGATTAGAGGGATCAAAGCTTACGATTCCGTTGTTCTCAGTAATAAGCCATAAAATACCATTCTTATCCTGCATAATTCTGTTAACGCTGCTAGTCAGAGGGCTATTTTTGTAATTAAACTGTTGCACATGATTACCGGTAATCCCCAGTAAACCACTTTCACTGCCAATCCACAGAGTTTTGGGGCCTTGATGGATAGATGTTAGTGCACCAGTAGGTTGCTGACTTAACTCACTTATAGGAATAATAGGAAGCTTAACTTGAGCTTCATTTGCAAAGGAATTAACAAATACACCAAAACTTACCAATAGTGTTTGGGCAAGCTTTTTAACTACATTTAATTTAGGGATTAAAGTTCTAAGTTGCATTCGGGCAAGTGTTTTTTGATAGTATTCGTCTTAAATTTTAACACCTTATTTTAAAAAAGTTTAAAAATTTATCAACAATTAACCGTTTATAATAGCATCTTGTATATACTGACGATTAAACAAAATATTGGTTTTAAAAGTTGTGGCTAGGTCATAAAAACTACCAATAAGAGCCACTCAAAGAATCGAATCTGACGGAAAAGCGGCGACATAACCTACGCACAGTTTTTTATCTCCCAAAGAATTACAAGCGACCTCAAACGATATTGAAATCAATTGGACAAGAAAATTATTATGAACTCTACTCATCATAATCTGGAGCTACCTGCGCATTCACATCAATCAGTTGGTCACCTGCAGGTAATTGATATTAAACATCGTTACCGGTGTTGGCTCTCACGCTGCATTTTTAAAAATATTGCCTTAAAACCTTATCATCTTGACTCCCCTACTACCTTTGGAAAATCACTTTGACTACATACTACTTAGGTATTAGCCAACATTGCTCCAAACAATTTTCCAGCGTGAAGGCTTCTTTACTCGATACAGGATGCTTTCGCCGATAGAAGCGATGCAGTCATAAGGTAACTAAGTTATGGTTAGTCGCTTTATAGATACATAAGCGCATTGTGGAGCCTGCATGACATTGAAGACATGGCTAAAATCAGCCTTAATTTTATCGCTCAGTTTACCTTTTACTTCTCATGCCGAAACGCTTTTGTTACAGCAACCGGCTATCAGTAAAGATCATATCGCCTTTGTTTACGCCGGTGATATTTATACGGCCAATAAGCAGGGTGAGGATGTTCTTCGATTAACCTCTCATGCAGCCACAGAAGAAGCACCTCATTTTTCTCCAGATGGCAAAATCATCGCGTTTACAGCGAATTACGAAGGGAATAGTGATGTCTACACAATACCAGTGACAGGTGGACAACCGACTCGCCTAACTTGGCACCCAGATCAAGATACAGTCGTCGGTTGGAATCCGAAAACTAACAATATCACTTTTATGTCAGCACGAGAAATGGCTAGTGGCCGATCAGGGCACTTGTACCAGATATCGGCTGACGGTGGTTTTCCAAAGAAAGTTATGGAGGCGCTAGCGTTTGAGGGTGACTTTTCTAAAAATGGCAAAAAGCTCGCTTATCGCCCCTATAGAACAGCGCATATAGGCACTAGTGGGTGGCGCAATCACCGTGGTGGCGCGACACCACCCATTTGGATCATGGATCTAGATAAAAACGTTTATGAAGAAGTGCCTCACGTTAATGCATCAGACACCAACCCGCTTTGGATCGGCAAAGATCTGTACTTTCTGTCGGACAGAGACAAAACGCGTAATCTTTATAAATTCAGTAAAAGCAAGCTCACTCAAATCACCAACAACAAGAAATGGGATATTATGAGTGCCGATGTTTATGGTACGGACATCATTTATTCGATGGGCGGAGAGCTACATGTACTTAATAGCAAAAACGGTAGAAGCAAAAAGCTCAGTATTTCCATCAATCCCGACTTACCACAACTAAGGCCACAATGGAAAAATGCCATGTCGGCATTCACTCGTGGTGAACTCTCAGCGACAGGAAAGAGAGCACTGATAAGCGCTCGTGGCGATATTTATACTGTACCTCTAGAGGATGGTAGCACGCGCAACATTACCAAAACCCCCGGCGTGAATGAGCGAGATGCGCTTTGGTCTCCGGAAGGTGATCAAGTGGTGTATATTTCTGATAAAGGCGGCGTACAAAACTTAGTTGTCGCGGATCAGTTCGGAAAAGTAGAGAAAACCTTGTCATTAGGTGAGCATAAAGCCGACTTTAGCTTATTCCAATGGTCACCTGACGGTAAACGTATTCTCTACTCCGACTCCGCACTTGCCATCATGACACTCGATCTGGCAGACGGTGAAATAACAACCATTGATCGCAATATTAACATGTTGGGGTTTGATGCGACCATGTCGTTCGACGGGGATTGGATTGCTTACACCAAAAGTGGAGAGAACTACTTGTGGGATATCTACTTGTATCAGGTATCTACTCAGAAACGAGCCAAACTAACCAATGGGCTGAGTCATAGCGCTATGCCGGCTTTTAGTCGAGACGGCAAATATTTATACTTTGCTTCATCAACCAATGCCGGGCCTACAAGCTTTTTGTTAGATTTATCGACACAAGAACGTCCACAACGGTTCGGGCTATATGCTGCCGTCCTTCAAGCTGATGGTAAGTCTCCATTATTGCCAAGAACGGATGAGGAAAAGAACTCAGAAAAAGAGAAAAAAGCCAATAAAGAAGAAGATAACAAGGACGAAAAAGAATCCATGGTGATCGACCTTGAAGGCCTATCTCAACGCATAGTGGCTTTACCCGCCGCAGAACGTCTATACAGAAACCTTTTAGTCGCGAATGACAATAACCTTTACTTTATTGAGAGTTCACAACCGGGCATCAGTGTCGAGACTAATGGAAGGCAGTTAAATAGCACATCGCTCAGGCGCTTTAACCTTAAAAAGCGCTCCGTAGAAAATGTATTAAACCGTGTTCAAGATTTCGGGTTATCGCCGGACGGTAAGTCAATATTGCTTGGCTACTCAGGTAGGCGACTCAGAGTGGCAGATATAGGTCGTACATTAGATCCGGAGAGCTTAAGTACATCAGATGTTAGAGCATTAATCGATCCGAAACAGGAGTGGGCGCAAATCTTTGACGAGACATGGCGCAATGAAAGAGATTATTTCTACGATCCTAATATGCATGGTCTGGATTGGGACAAAATATACCGCCAATATCGGCCTTTGCTCGATCATGTTGGCCGACGTGAAGATTTAAATTGGCTACTCGTTCAAATGATTTCTGAGATGCAAGTCGGCCATAACCGGGTAGGTGATGGAGATCTTCATTCTGAAAGCCGTATTCGTGTCGGCCTTTTAGGTGCAGATATTCGCCTGACGAATGGCAACTACGTTATCGAAAAAATCTATACTGGTGAATCGTGGAACCCGTTCATCAAAGCCCCCTTATCAGCACCCGGTATCGGTATTGCCGAAGGCGATATCATCACAGCAGTCAATGGACAAACATTGAATAAGAATACCAACTTCTTTTCTGCCTTCGTTAACACTGTAGGCAAACAAGTCAACTTAACAATTAGAAAAGAAGGCTCTGATGCAACAAATGACATAGTCGTTGAACCTATCTCAAGCGAAAATAGCCTCCGAAACTGGCATTGGGTTGAATCTAATAGAAGAAAAGTAGAGGAACTCAGTGATGGTAAAATCGGCTATGTTTATTTACCAAATACAACATCCGACGGCTTTACTTACTTCAACCGCATGTTCTTTGCACAAACCGATAAACAAGCCATGATAGTGGATGACAGACGTAATGGTGGTGGGAAAGCAGCCAATTATGTCACAGACATACTAAGTCGAAAGTATTTAGCTGGTTGGAAATACCGCTCAGGTTCGCAAATTTTAAGCACACCAGCAGGCGGTGTTTATGGCCCCAAAGTCATGCTTATTGACCAAGACGCAGGTTCTGGTGGCGACTTCTTACCCTACAGTTTTAAGCGTATGGGCATAGGTAAACTCATTGGTAAAACAACTTGGGGAGGACTTATTGGTATCTCAGCAAACCGTCGACTTATGGATGGTGGGCGTCATACTGTTCCCTACTTCCGTTTCTTCACACCCGACCATGAGTGGCGTCTTGAAAACGAAGGCGTAGCACCGGATATCGAAGTTGAACTGGACCCAACTCAAGTCAATGATGGGAAAGATACCCAGCTGGAAGCCGCTGTTAATGACGTACTAGAACAATTGAAGTCTTACACACCCATCAAACATGAAACACCACCAGCCTTTCCGACCAAGGTAGGTGGATAGTACTCAGCTTAAGGTGATAACGCCTGTTATCACCTTCTCTTCAAGATATACCCGTACCACCTCAAAATGACGGACTCAGTGGGGATTTAAAGCGAGTTAGGCAAGGTGACTATTTGCAGGCTTAGATAAATCACTACCAGAGTTTCAGACAAGGCTGTTGGTATCGCTTCCAGCATAACTAATTACTGCTTTTTTGAGCCACAAAAATTTATCTTTCTGCCTATGCACGAAAGTAGAGCTTTTAAGTTGACCAAGGACAGCGAAGTAAAAACAAAGCACTTAGAGTTACATAAAGAATACGAGTTGCTCGACACCTTACAGAAAAGTTATCTTCAAGGATTAGATACAGAATTCATTCCACCTTGTATACGGCATATTGATATAATCAATCAAAAAATATTCGATGACACAGTATTTACTAACTCTGGTTAGTCATTAGCATATTCTAATTTACTTCATCTTTCTCCTGTCCAATCAAAAAGCATTAGACTCACAACTGCTATGTTGGTTTGTTCGCTATAAACCCTCTCTGAAATATTTTAGTTGATTAAACGACACGTGTAGTTTAAATTAAAATTACATTCGTAGTTTATAGTGTAATTTATGAATCAGATCAGCAGTGCAGAAAAAATCATCATGGATGTGTTATGGCATTCATCACCAGCCTCATCGAAACAGATTCTAGCGGCCTTAGAAGGCAAATCGACTTGGCATGAAAACACAGTGCGAACCCTACTCAGCCGTTTGACAAAAAAAGGTTTCCTTACTCAACAAAAGATCAAAAGAGAGTACTTTTACACGCCAGTATTGAGTAAAGAGCAATATATTAAGGACGAATCTAACTCATTTCTTAGCCGCTTATTCAACGGCAGTGTTTCACCGCTCATTGCTAACTTCGCCAAGCAAGACATGCTCTCTGACAAAGACATTGAAGAAATAGAAAGCATTCTTAAGCAGCTGAAAAAAGGGCAGAATAATGAATAGTATTTTAGTGGCACTGGTTTCAGTGTTGTTTGAGTTTAGCCTAATCACACTTCTTATCTTATTAGGTCGAAATCTGGCGTTAAAAGTCGCAGGACCTCTATGGACTTACAGACTTTGGTACATACCTGTCGCCTATTTAACACTCAATACGATCTCGCAGTATGTACCAATAAAATTAGCTTCTAATCAATCAATTCCAACGCTTAATACTCACACTTTTGTTCAAGAAATACTTCCGACAGATAACAATGATGTTTACTTGCAAATAGCTTTAAGCCTTTGGTTAATAGTTTCGTTCGCCTGTTTTATGGCTTTCATGAGTAAGTACTGGCTAACGATTCGCGATTTAAAAAGTGTACATCGTGTTTTTACCACAAGGAAATTGAACAAACATAACGTTCAAACCGCTTACAGTGACGAAATAACCACACCAGCAACCTATGGTTTATTAAAGCCTAAGTTGTTGTTACCGAGCAATTTCCATATTCGATATACACGACTGCAACAGGAGCTGATCTTGGAACATGAGTTAAACCATGTACAGCGCAGAGACAACCTATTCAATGTTATATGGTTATTTTGCTGCTGCTTGTTTTGGTTTAACCCGCTCTCTTACTTGGCGTGGCGAGCATTCAGATTAGATCAAGAGCTCTCGTGTGATTTCCTAACTCTACAGAAACGAAGTAATGAAGAAAAAGTAACTTATGGTGAGCTGATTGTTTCAATGTCAAACCGTCAAAACATGACACCCATGCATTGCAGCATCCATTCACCATTTAATCAAACGATGGAGAGAGTAAAGATGTTAAAGAAAACCTTAAAATCAAAAAAGAGCCGCTTAATCGGAGCAATCTTAATGTGCACTTATGCCACGGGCGGCCTAGTGCTAGCTCAAAATGATATTGTCGCCCAAGATAGTATTCGTTATGTCATCAATGACCTTAACGTAATCAAGCATTACAATAACGGTTCTTTATCAGTAGACATAGACGATCCCTTTGAATCCGAAGAAGACGAAGACTATTTGCTCGGTTTTTGGCATGAAGAGAACCCACAAAGAGTCGCCGTTAGATTTGATACACACCGAGCTGTTTCAGGCGAATTACTGACTATTGTCAACATTGATAGCTACAAGAATCATCAAGCCAGAGAATCGAAGAAACTTGTTTTTATTGGTGATCATATTCAACATAGCATCGAGTTCGCAGAAAACGAAATAACCGACGAAGCTTTTAAATTAGACTTTCAAGTACAAAATACGCAATCGGCCGCAGAGACATCCAATGAAGAAAAGAAGGAGCAGTTTGTTAATTGGCTGAGATATGACGCTGGATAGCCCAAGCCGCTTTTAAGTATGGCTGCGTAAGCAGCCTTTTGTTCAAAAAAATGGCACCACAAATCATCTGGGCTCTTGGTGATTATGAGGCTTTTTATGCTTCTATTGGCACTAAATAACGCCTAACCACAATATAGCCAAGACACCCAAACATTAATGCAATAACGACTGCACCCACCCATTGAATTTGCAAAAAATGATGCAACAAGCGAGCAAAGCTCGTTAACCTAAACTGACTTTTTGATTTATAGCATACTAATCACCTCAATAAGTGAATGGATCGTCTAAGCTTTCTTCCTAGCTAGTTTATTGGCATGGCTAGCCTAATGGCGTGTCATGTCAGCAAAATGTCGTCACAAACTGTTAGGTTAATCTCTTCACTCCACTCATACTTTCGATGTCGATGAACATCATTTCTAAGGAGTTAAGTTTGTTTCTCTCAACAACCAAGTTAAAAGCTTTGCGTACTGAAAAAGGTTGGTCTCAAGACGTCGTTGCTAAGTCATCTGGCTTATCGGTGAGAACCATTCAAAGAATCGAAGCGGACGGTAAGGCGTCAGCTGAGTCAACCTTGGCTATTGCTTCAGTTTTTGATTTGTCTCCTAAAGAACTGCAAGCGACATCAAATCATATTGAAGTTAATTGGACGAGGAAAATGATTATGAAAAATACTTTAGCTCTGTTCATTATTACGGGTGTTATCTGGGCTGCCATGGCCTCTGGCGCTAATATATATGCCTTTATAAATATGCCTGCATCACTGTTTATGTTTCTGCTGTTGTATGCAATAACCCTTATTTCTTTTGGCAGCAGTGGCGCCTTAAAGTCAATTATCGGGCTCAAGTATTTGTTCACGGATGAAATGATGGGGGGTGAGCAAGCTCAAAACTTAGCGCAAATCTATGAGAGTCAAATCAAATTTAGCTATGGTGCGGCCTTAGTTGGCTTAATCCTCGGCTCAATCGCCATTCATACCAACCTTGACACAACCGAAAACTTCACACTTCACCGTTCGTATGCGATTAACCTAATCGTTCTGCTTCACGCTGCGATTATCAGCGAGGTGATACTAAGACCGTTGAGCATCAAGTTAAAAACTTGTGATATGAACCAACAACTCGGTTAACCCCAGAAGCAAACCCATTAGGTTGAAACAATACCATTAAGTGAGGCTTGCTTGCCTGTTCCCTCGATAGTTATATATTGCAAGGATGCAAAGAATCAAATAACCATAACTGTATTTAGAAGCTTCGTTATCTAACATGCTGATAGAAAATAAGTAGAGGCAACTCGAAATAATCGCCCAAAGTATGTATTTGTGAGGCTGGTTTTTATGATTAATATGCCATAAAAAAATAGAGCAGTTGAACAGTAGAAAGGCAGGGGAACCGATAAAAAGGTAGTTTACGATCGTGCTCTGCTCACCTGACCCAATAGGTTGCCCTAAAACAAGTGACAATATAGCACCGAAAAAAGCAACAACAGCCAGATGAATAGTCGGAATAAGTAAGCAAAAAGATTGTATCAGTGTTGAGCTAGAGTAAGTCATACTACCTCCTTTGTATGTATTCATTTGATATCACATTATCACCTGCATCTAGCTTTTTAAGGCCATTGTCAATTTCAGAATGCGCAATATAGCGGTCACTTTCATGAATAGTGAAATCTACAGTCATAGGATACGATGAACAATTACAGGCAAAAATGTGAGTGACGAAACCATTGCTGATACTGGTGAAGCACATACAATAAAGTGGTTTAGCGACAGTCAAATCAACCAACCTTCTCATCAAACCTTGAGATAAGCCTTAGAGCGAGCTGTTTTGATGCTTAAATCTCCCTTTATACGGCGGTATCAGCCTCATGGGCTTTCTGTAATACCGCCTACCGTACTTAATCGGCTAAATAGGATGAAGCTTAAACAAGCAAACATTAATGCAATAACGACTGCACCCACCCATTGAATTTGCAGAAAATTAACAGTAAACAACAGAGTTAACAAGCTCAGCGCTGCAATATTACCCATAATATACGCTGGCTTACTAAACCGAGAGACGGTGATATTCAAATTATCAGTGTACAAACGAATCAACGAGTCCAATGAATTAATAACAAAGATAATACCCACAAACGCCATGATACGATTGAACAAAACAGAACTTCCTACGGCTAACAAATGATTGTAATAAAGCACGGTGAACCAAATCGCAATAGGAATTGAAGGCAGTACCATCATAGCCAACAACAATTGATAAGTCCGCAGCCCACCCACAAAGCGAGCCGTAAACTGGCCTATCATAATGCTCCATGCAAACCACCAATATAGGTAAAATTCATGGTATGCATTGATTGGCAATACAAATTGATGAATGTTCTTGAAATACCCCAGCAACAACGGCATGGTGCCTAGTAAGCCTTGTAAGCTTCCCTTTGGAGAAGCCACAATTCCCGCAGCAATCAACAGAATAAGGCCAAAGAACAACCAAGTACTGGAAACACTCAGCTTACGAACATAACTTACATCTGTACTCGAATAAACGGCAAATCCAATCACTGAGAAAACAATGCTGTAGAAAGCAAAGCTTATACCTTCGTCACTTCTTAACGCTGGCAGATACCAAGGGAGGTTACTTAACAGAAGGTATGCTGTGAATGCACAAGTCCCAATAATCACCAAGTTATTAATAAACTTTATGATAGGGATGTCAAAGAAGCGCACTCTCGGTTCAATGATGCAGAAATAGAAGCACGTGAGAAAATAAAAACTCCAAATAAGAAAAGCCCAAAAACCAAACTCAATAGCTAAAGGGTTGGTAAATGCATACTCAGGATTGTTAGCGATATCTGCGTAGGTAGAGAACTCCGTCAGTGGAAACATTATCAAACCGACATCCAAACCCGACGTGAACAGTATGGCGAGAAACGTAAACGTCCCGACAGGTGTCACACCAACACAGCGGATATTCCCCCACTTGAAAAGGATCATGCCAATCGCAACTAAAGTGAGTAAAATCCCTGCTATGAGCCAAGTTGTCAAAGTACAACTCCTAAATTAGATGTTATTTTGATATTGATAAACCTACATTCACCAACGCATTACGATACCGCTCTGCTAGGTTGCGTTGAACGTTGGCGATTTTTCCACTCAGCATCACCATCGACGTCGACATCCAAAGCGGGTAGAGCCTCGCCCTTAATCAAGTCAGCTGCACGCTCCGCCACCATAATAGTAGGCGCATTCAAATTACCATTAGGGATAGTGGGGAAAATAGACGAGTCAACCACCCTTAACCCCTTGATACCGATAACCCGTGTTTGTGAGTCAACAACCGCCATCTCATCTTGCCCCATTTTACAAGAACATGAAGGATGGTAAGCACTTTCCACATTGCTGCGAACAAACGCATCAATTTGTTCATCTGTTTGCACTCGTAGACCCGGTTGGATTTCATCACCTCGATAAGTATCAAAGGCCGGTTGATGAATAATTTCACGCGTGAGCCTCACACAATCTCTGAACCCTTGAATATCATCAGCATGTTGTAAGTAATTAAACCGGATTTTCGGTGGTTGATGAGGAGAATCAGAGACAACGGTTACCTGCCCTTTACTTTTAGGCTTATTGTGACCGATATGTACCTGAAAACCATGTCCTGCAAACGCTTCTTTACCATCATAACGCATGGCTGCTGGTAGAAAGTGATACTGCAAGTCAGGCCATTCGATACCCGCCTTAGAACGTATAAAGCCACAAGACTCAAAATGATTCGTCGCCCCTAATCCATGTTTGCTTACTATCCATTTAACACCAATTTTCAGCTTACTCCACCAATCAAGTTTGCCGTTAAGCGTTATGGGTTGTAGGCATTTGAACTGAAAATAAAACTCCAAATGATCTTGTAAGTTCTCACCAACACCAGGCAAATCGTGCAAGCACTCTATCCCTGCTGAATCTAATGTCTCTTTTGCACCAATACCGGAAAGTTGCAGTAAATGAGGCGACCCTATTGAACCCGCACTTAAAATCACCTCTTTATTAGCAGAGATGTCTTGGACTTTACCTGCTTTTTCATAACGCACACCGGTAGCTACTTTGCCTTCTAATAGTACTTTATGCACTAAAGCATGCGTCACCACAGTTAAATTAGGGCGGCTCATTGCTGGCCTTAAATAAGCGTTAGCTGTCGATGCACGACGGCCCTTTTTGACCGTCATATGCATAGGTCCAAATCCTTCTTGCAGTGCACCATTATAATCTGACGTTTCAAAATACCCGGCTTCTACCCCAGCGTCGATAAACGCACGATAAAGCGGGTTTTGCATCTGATTACCATTGTTCACCCCTAAAGGCCCTTTGCCTCCTCGATAATCATCTTCACCGGAAGCCCAAGCTTCTGCTTTTTTAAAATAAGGTAAACAGTGCGCATAGTCCCACCCTTTAGCTCCAGCGTCCTGCCACTCATCAAAGTCTTTAGCATGCCCTCTGACATAAACCATACCATTGATAGAAGAAGAACCGCCTAGTACCTTGCCTCGAGGACAATGCATGCGGCGCTCGTTAAGGTAAGGCTCGGGCTCGGTTTCAAACTGCCAAGCATATTTTTGGGTATTCATGGGAATAGATAATGCTGTGGGCATTTGAATAAAAATGCTTCGGTCACTACCACCAGTTTCAAGCAACAGTACGCGACTATTGGCATCTTCAGTTAAACGATTCGCTAAAACACAGCCAGCAGAACCTGCCCCAACAATAATGTAATCGTATTGATTTTTCATTAATTCTAAAACGGACTCTCTAGTGGTTGTAAGCCAACATACACGGACTTCAATTGGGTGTAATGTCTTAGAGTCGCTAAGCCATTCTCTCGACCAATACCTGATTGTTTATAACCACCGACTGGCATTTCTACTGGTGACAAGCCGTAACTATTGATCCAACAGATTCCCGCTTCCAATTCATGGATAACACGATGTGCGCGCGTAATATCTTGAGTAAAAACACCTGCAGCAAGTCCCAGATGCGTATTATTAGCACGTTTGATAACCTCATCTTCGCTATCAAACGTCAGCAGTGCCATAACAGGTCCGAAAATCTCCTCGCGACAAATGGTCATGTTGTCTTGGCAATCACAAAACACCGTTGGCTCGACAAAATATCCATTAGGTGCATTGTGAGGAGATATTGCCTGACCACCACACAATAAGGTTGCCCTTTCTTGCTGACCTTTTTCAATGTATCGCATGACGAGGTCATGGTGCTTTTTAGAAATCAATGCACCAAAGTTGGTCTCAGGGTCCATAGGATCCCCAGCGATAATATTAGACTCAATCCGGGCCGTCAGTTTTTGTTTAAAAGTCTCAATGACATTTTTATGGACAAAGACTCTCGTCGCGTTAGTGCATATTTCACCTTGCGTATAGAAATTGCCTAGCATAGCAGCAGACACAGCGTTGTTAATATCAGCATCGTCAAACACAATGAGTGGCGATTTGCCACCTAACTCCATAGTGACATCCTTGAGCGAATTAGCTGCCGACGACATGACTTTTTTACCCGTACCAACTTCACCGGTAAAAGACACTTTGGCTACTTCGGGATGTTGACTCAACCATGCACCAACTTCACCATCACCTTGAATGACATTAAATACACCTGCAGGAACACCTGCTTCAATAAAAATCTCAGCAAGTTTTAATGCGCCTAGGGGGGTTTCCTCGGACGGTTTAAAAATCATCGCGTTACCACAAGCTAATGCTGGTGCTGATTTCCAGCATGCTATCTGCAAAGGGTAATTCCATGCACCTATACCAGCACAGATACCTAACGGTTCTGGCCGAGTGTAATAGAAATCGCCACCAACTTGTTGTTGATTACCTTCAATAGCGGGGGCGAGACCAGCAAAAAACTCGATAGAATCGGCACCTGAATGCACATCAACAACACAAGCCTCTTGCCAAGGTTTCCCTGTATCAGCCACTTCTATTGCTGCCAATTCGTCATTACGCTCCCTCAATAAAGCCACGGCTTTTTGTAAGATTCGCGCACGTTCAATAGCCGCCATTGTCGACCACACTTGAAACCCTTTTTTGGCACTCTCAATGGCTCTTTGTTTTATTGTGTCATCGGCTATTTCTACGTGATAAATAACCTCAGCCGTTGCCGGATTAATGACATCAAATGTGTTACCGCTTTGACTCTTAACATATTGACCATCCACAAAATTTAGATAACAGGGTAATGACATGAAAATTCTCTAATCTCTCTTTACGTTACATTATGTGAGGCTTGCATTACGCATCGTTTAAGCTTTCTAGGAAAGCAACTGTCCGCTCTAACATCTCTTGATGCATAGGGTTAGGTAATGGCACATCACAATCATTAATTTCTTCTAGTTGAGAGCGATCAAACTGCATTTGCTCGACTTGCTCAGCATTGACAGGAACGTCTGCATGACAAACGTTGAGTTCCGCAGGAATAGCAAACAAGTCATTCGCTCCCTTATTTTGAGCCATCACGGATTCAATCCCCGTAAACAAGGTTGTTCTGTCAGCTTCCGAATGTGCAGAAAAAATAGAGGTGTTTAGCGTAGATGTCTCCATTAATTCTCTATTTTCATTGATGATATTCATCAACATAATAGCTGAGTGTTTCGCAACCCCCGGATATTTGTATAAGTTTGGACCGTTGGTCTGATAGTCACCATCCAGTAATTTAGCGACAACACTGATCCCCCAAATACCCAGCATGCGCTCAGCTGAACTATCTAACTGCATTGCCCCGGAATACAACATAAGAGCATCCAACTTTGGATCATTTGCAGACAGAAGGTAATTCAGTGCTAAGGCACCACCTGTTGAAAACCCGCCAATTGCCATTCGTTCACCAAATTCCGGTGCTATTTTCATAATATTCGCGGTATGTCGTTTCCAGCGTTCAGATAAATCACTGTCTTCCATATCGGCATCAGCGTCTTTTAAGCCATGACCAGGGACAAGCGCGACAATCACGTTGTACCCTTGTTTGTGAATGGTTTCAGCAATACTTTTAAAGAAAAAAGGAGAATCACTAAGACCATGAAACAAAACAACGACCTTCTCGGTCACTTTATTGTGATGCAGGATAAAAGGTGCGTTACCTTCATTTCTAAGCGCACTGGAACAAACACGATATTCGCTAGACGCTTGAATTTGGCAAGCAGACGTTTGGCCTAGTTCATTGGCATACAGCTGCTTGAATTGTGTCAAACCTGAATCCAATGCTTGAGCATGAGAAGTGGTCGAGTAGATCGCAACGATCAGAAAACATAGGCTAGTAAATCGTTTCATACAAAGATAAAGTCCTTACATTAGAGCATGTGTCGATGGCTAATCAGATGCTCTTATTAAATTAATCTTACTGAGAATATCAGATACAGAGGAATTATGACGCAAATAACCCAACGAATATTTATCGTAGCGATATTCAGCCTATTTTCTAATATGCTACTCGCACAAGAAATTGATTCCTCAGCAATGAGCCAAGAGCAGTTAGAAAGTATTGTCAAAGACTTTGCTGACAATGCACGAGGGGGCGGCGGCACAATGGAATTTGTTTACAATAATGTACCTATGGCGATGTTATCCAACGCGGAATTCGATCGTATGCGTATTATTGCGCCTATCGTTCAATATGGCGAGCTCACGCGACCTGAAGTTGACGCAGCCTTGGCAGCAAACTTTCACCGGGCATTAGACGCGAGGTATGCGTTAAGTAACGGTGTGCTTTACTCCGTGTATATCCATCCCCTTTCAAGCATGAATGAAGTGCAGCTTCGTTCGGCTATTTTTCAAGTTTCTAATTTAGCACTCACCTTTGGCGAACAATTTTCAAGTGGCGTATTGGACTTTGGTGGTACACAATAAATAGAAGTACCATATCTTGAGGTAAAATAATGCTATATCGCTTATTGGGTTGGTTCTTCGTCGGCCTTGGTGGTATCGGTATTATTTTACCACTTTTGCCAACAACCCCATTTATCCTAGTTGCAGCTGGATGCTTTGCAAAATCGTCGCCACGATGCCATCAATGGCTACTTAACAATAGGGTATTTGGTCCCATCATAATTGATTGGCAGCAAAGCCGATGTATTTCTAAAAAAACAAAAATCATTGCTGTTAGTAGTATTTTGGTCTTTGGTGGACATTCGGTGATATTTGCTATACCAACACTTTTATATAAGTTACTTGGGGCAATATTGATACTGATTGGATTAATCAGTGTGCTACGTTTAAAAACCTGCCCTAATGACTCCTAATTCAGGATCAGTTAGGGTGGTTTGCTTTTGCAGCGAATTGTTGACTTAGCTCACTCAATTTTTAAACCTACGGCTTGCGTAAAACACGTTTAAATTGAACGAACCCCATACACCAGAGCTCAGCAGCCTCTAGCTTACCTGCAGGTTATTACAACGTTTTTGGCCATACATCATCAAATCACTTTCTATTAATAATTCACTAATATCCTTTTGATTCTCAGGTTCAATATCTACAACACCATAACAAAAGGACAACGTATAATTTTTTTGATTTTGTTGATTATAACTTGCAACAGACTCGTTAAGCTCGGTCACCTTTTTCAGTGTATGGTTTTTCTCGGTATCGTTCAGCAATACAACAAACTCATCTCCGCCTATTCTGGCGAATAGGCCTGAATCTTCAAAGGCTTCTTTGAGAGAGTGAGAAAAAGCAGCTAACGCTTTGTCACCTTCATGATGACCATATTCATCATTAATTTGTTTAAACTTATCTAGGTCCAAAAAGAGTAACGAGGATTTTTTTCCGTATGTTTGGCAAGCTTGGAGGTTTCTCTCGGCCAGCAACAAAAACCCTGTCCGGTTAGTCATATTAGTCAAACAATCGGTTGTCGCTATTTGAAATGTGACTAGCTCTTTCTCAACCATGGTAGCTAAATCACGAAGAATCTCTTTTTCTTCAAGCGACAATCTTCGAGGAACTGTATCAATCAAGCACAACGTGCCTATTTTTACTCCAGCAATAGAGCGGATAGGACACCCCGCATAAAAGCGGATACTAGGCTCGTCGGTTACCAAAGGGTTATCAGCAAAACGCTCATCTTCTAGCGCATTCTCTATCACAAAAATATCGTCATCTAGAATGGCATGCCCACAAAAAGAAATATCCCGGTGTGTCTCAGAAGCGTCTAATCCCATGCTTGATTTAAACCACTGCCGCTCAGAATCAACTAAACTCACTAAAGCAATAGGCACATTATATAAACGCTTTGCCATACGAGTAATACGATCGAACCGCTCTTCAGGCTTTGTGTCTAAAATATTCAAAGACTTCAAAACACTGACTCGTGCTAATTCGTTTTGTGGAAATTCCGGGCTAATCAAAACAACCTTTCTTTTGGCGCAGTACCAATCACTGTTAACTAAACAACGAAGGATAATAACGTATTCAAAAGGAAATTTTGATTACCCATTAGTCTTATATCGAATTGGCCTTCTTATGCAGATAATTAAAGCTAACATATTAAATGCGCAGGGCTCACCAACGCATATACATCATACATAGAAGAGAAATCTAGCCTCGGGTTTAGTTACTTCGCCTCAATAATAGCGACATAACCACCACCCGATGCCAAACTTATAGGTAAATGGCTGGTGTTGGACACTTCTGTTTTTCCAATGTCTAGCGATTCAGCGTCTTTACCACTTCTATCACCATCAGCCCAATAAGAAACTTGGTATTCACCTTTACCTAAAAAATCCAATGGTAAAATCAAATCTCTTGATTGCCAGTTGGTCATTGCAGAAAGATACCACTTATCACCATGTCGACGAGCGACACTCAGCGATTGACCTACCTCAGCTTGCAATACGACGGTTTCATCCCAAGTGGTTGGCACCTCTCGCAGAAAGTCCATACTCGCTGGCTCTCTACGGTACTTAGTCGGTGTATCGGCTAACATCTGTAAAGGGCTTAAATAAGACACATACATAGCCAGCTGATGTGCGCGTGTTCCCAAACTTGCTGGATTTTCAAAAGACAACCTGAAGTTTTCTGCATTGAAATTATCCATAGCACCAGGTGTGTAATCCATTGGCCCAACAACCATACGGATAAACGGCAATAACACTGACATATCAGGGTTAGCATTACGACTCCATTTAGTTTGCTCTAACCCCATCACCGACTCTTGCGTTAAAACATTAGGATAGGTGCGCTGAAGGCCTGTTGGTTTAGAGCCACCATGAAAATCCACAAGCAGTTTTTGCTTTGCGGCCTGTTCGGCAACTGAGACACAAAAATCCATCATCACTTGATCATCACGCTGCATAAAATCTACTTTTAAACCATCAACTTGCCATTTATCGAACGTTTTAAACGCTTTATCAAAATTTTGTTCCAGCGCAACTGATGTCATCCACAAAACAACACCGACTCCTTTGGAGTGTGCGTATTTAACTAACTGTGGCATGTCAATCTCTGGAATAACCTTCAACAGGTCTGAGGCTCTGGCACACTCCATCCTTCATCCAAAATGACATATTCAAGCCCATTACTTGAAGCAAAATCGATGTAGTTCTTGTAAGTTTCTTGATTAATTCCAGCTTTAAAATCAACATCCGTGATATTCCAATGATTAAACCAATCCCAGGCAACTTTGCCCGGCTTTATCCAGTCCGTGTTTTCTATACGAGAAGGATCAGCCAACGTGTAAAGCAAGTTTGAATTCAGCAACCCTTTTGCATCAGTAACAACAAAAGCACGCCATGGGTATTGTCGTTTTCCTGTGGTCTTAGCCAAAAAACTCTCATACTCAGTCACCGTTAAATCGCGGTCGCGTATCAGCTTAGTTTGCTTAGGGTAATGAGGGAATACTGCATAGATCTGTTTACTCTGCGTACCTTTAAACCAAAGTCCAGGGTATTGCTCCACATTGACGTCACTGACTAAAATAAATCGACCGTTTCCTCGATCGACTAATAGAGGCCCACTAGCCTGACTAACATTGGACAACACTTTAGAGGCCAGCTTATATTCAAACTGACTTTCTTGATGAGAGAAGAAGCCTTCTCCATTAGGCGACGGCCAATAAAGCTGATAGTCATTGGCAAAATTAAAGCCTAGTGTTTCAGCATTAACCACGACTTGCTTATCCGAAAACGATGTTTCCCATCGAAATGCCGCACCATCGTTAAAAACCCTTACTCTCACAGCACTTTTGTTAGTGAAAGTAACCAGTGTCTCATTCGCATGCTCTTTAATGATTGACCTGACCGTTGGTATTGTCGGCCTAATATCATTATCAATCGTTTGACGCTTAGTAGCCTTAACATTCGCTCCGCCAGGGTATTCTTCACCATCAATGGTTATCGAGATAGGCGTTCTATCAATAACCAATGTCCCTCTGTCATAAAGCTGATAGGTTAGTTGTCCCAATTCATAGCTCAATTCGAATTGCAGATGGTTATCCGGCGACTTCGTGAGATAAGTATCAGCCCAAACAACCGTTGTGTTGAGCATGAAGAAAACGGTAAGAAATATGAAACCAAATACTTTACTCATGATGAACAATCCCCTTGTTACCTTTATAACAGTTAAGATTTTTATATGTTATATATGATAATTAATCATTCTTCAATAAAGACCTCAAAGTGCTCTGACGTTGCATCATAAGAGTCAAGTGTTTTTGCAATTTCATCAGGTAAATAAGCGTGAGCACCAGGGTCGCCAGAGAAAGCTGTTACAGCGTCCATATCTTCCCAAAATGTCATCACGAGAATCTCTATTTGATCACTTTCGATTAGAATATTGCGGGCAAATTTACACCCTTGATAACCTTCACACTGCTTAAAGTAAGGCAAAACAATACTTTTGACACAACGCTGATAATCAGCTTCTTTATTCTCCGTTGTTTTTGCTCTCCAAGTTCTTATGATCATTTATACTTATCCTCTTAATAATTGTTCACTTATTAAAGCAGGTAGACACTGCCATCTCCAAATTTTTCTATCGTATTTCAAATACCTAGATTACAATCAACTAACACACTGGCCATGCACTTCATGGAAAAATGCTAAATATAGGTTTCCCTATGAGTAAATATTTCTTTCCCTTCTTTACACTACTATTGATATTCATTTTAAATGGGTGTGGTACGGTCAAACATTTAGACCAGAAAGAAAAGCAAACATACAAAGAATTCAGAGCATCACAGAAGTCCTTTATGTCAAGTGATGGCAAGATTGGTTATGTCGATGTGGGTGACAGCGACAAAGTTATCCTGCTTTTACATGGTGTACCAAGCTCCTCATGGCTTTATCGTAAAATGTTTGATGGTTTAGTGAATGATGGCTATCGAGTCATTGCGCCAGACATGTTAGGTTTTGGCAATAGTGATAGCCCTGAGGGTTATGATGTCTATGCTCCAGAACAGCATGCTAAACGGATTCTTGAATTAATGGACTCTTTAGATATTGATTCATGGACACATGTTATGCATGACGCAGGGGGTGTTTGGACTTGGGCTTTAGTTGATCAAGCTCCCAATAAGTTCGATAACCTCATCATTCTCAACACCATTATTTTCGATGAAGGGTTTAATCCACCGGTGCGTATGGACAAAGGTCCAGCGGCCAAACTGGCAATGTCTTTGTACTCAAAACCGGCAACGTCAACGACATTACTCAATCAGTTATTTAGAGAAGGGTTGGAAGGAAACGCACTCACAGAAACAAGCTTTGTCGGTTTCCAAACACCACTGCTGGAAGGCAAAACTAAAGGGATGTATCAGTTCTTCACCAACACTTGTAATACCCTCCCTCCTTTCGAGTCTACACTGGCAAAATTAGATATCCCTGTCGCTGTTATATGGGGCAGTGACGACAGCATCTTGCAATGGCCACCGCAAAGCGAACACGTTATGAACATACTGAATATTAAACAGAATGATGTGCATATTGTCGACGCTGGACACTTTCTGCAAGAAGAAGCTCCAGACACAGTAAATTCACACATTATCGAGTTTTTAGGCAACCACTAAAGGTATTTCCAATGGCAATAGAGACTTATATTATTTTTCTACTGGCAACCATTGTTGTTGTCGTTTCTCCGGGGCCAGCAGCAATCTCAGTCACAACACAAGGGGCATCTCAAGGGTTCAGCAAGTCTTTATTTGGTGTATCGGGTGTTGCTACTGCAAATGTATTTTACTTTCTGTTATCTGCAACGGGTATTGCATCGCTGATATTAGCGTCAAACTTTGTATTTTCTATCATCAAATGGGTAGGGGTACTGTATTTGATTTACCTCGGCTTAACAGCCATATTCAGTCGCAGTAGCGGTCTAACCATTTCCCCAGAGAAAGCTAACAGGGAGAGTTCAGGAAAGCTTTTCTCACAAGGGTTTATTATTGAGCTAGCCAACCCCAAAGCACTATTATATTTCTCGTCATTATTGCCACAGTTTATCGATTTGAATGCTCCCCTAATCCTTCAAATGCTAATTATGGGAATGTCTTGCCTGATTGTTGATTTAATTGCCTACAGTAGCTACGGCTATTTAGGTCATAGGATTGCTCAGGGCAGAATCAAGCCCGCTTTAATCAACATAATTAACCGCACAGCGGGTGGCTTTCTCATTTTTGCAGGCCTCCGTATGTCAACAATAGAGCGATAATCGAGGCTAATTCACACGTTCAGGTAGAGCTGTCCTTGTTAATTAACCTGATGTGATGTCATTGAAAACTAGATTTGGTAGCAACTAACAGCAAGGTCTGCTTGTTGCTACCCTTATCGAACTCCGCACCTGTCCACTTAAATTCAATGCTTTTTCATTTTGCAAGCATCAGCTGAAAAGTAAAACTAACTCGCTTATTTAGTGCGCTTTTTACTAGAGCCTTTGTGAGTACTTTTCGCTTTATTATGAGGTTGATTATCACTAAAACGCGTTAACGCCGGTTGTGATTTATTATTCGAACGTCCCCCTTTCCCCTTTGCGACAGCCTTATTGATTGACTTTTTCGCATAATCTTTATGCTGCTTACCTTTCAGCTCATTGCGACTTTCCGCAGGCACTAAGCACTTGGCTCCATTGCCAATTAAGTGAGCTTTACCCATTTCTTTGAGTGCCTTTCTGATCATAGGCCAGTTAGCTGGATCGTGATATCGCAAAAATGCTCTATGCAGGCGTCGGTGTATTTCACCTTTGGGTACTTCAACCTGTTCACTTTTATGCGTGACTTTATGTATCGGATTTTTGTTGGTGTGATACATGGTCGTTGCATTTGCCATAGGCGATGGATAAAAATTCTGCACCTGATCTAGCTTAAAATTTCTTTCTTTAAGCCAAAGCGCCAAGTTCAACATATCTATGTCTTCAGTACCAGGATGCGCAGAGATAAAATAAGGGATTAAGAATTGTTCTTTGCCAGCTTCTTTCGTGTATTTCTCGAAAAGCTCTTTGAATCGATCATAAGTGCCCATACCGGGCTTCATCATTTTATCGAGAGGGGCTTTTTCTGTGTGCTCTGGCGCAATCTTTAAGTAGCCACCGACATGGTGCATGACCAGCTCACGTACATAGTTTGGGTCCTCTATCGCTAAGTCATAGCGCACACCTGATGCGATTAATACTTTCTTAATGCCATCCACTTTTCGAGCTTTTTTGTATAATTCAACTGTCGGCGTCTGATCCGTGTCCAGATGCCCACAAATATCAGGCCACACACAAGACAAGCGTCGGCAAGTCTGTTCGGCCTTAGGGCTTTTGCAGCGCAATTTATACATATTCGCTGTAGGCCCACCAAGATCAGAGATAACACCGGTAAAACCAGGCACTTTGTCCCGGATTTGTTCGATTTCTTTAATAATCGACTCTTCAGACCGGCTCTGTATAACACGCCCTTCATGCTCTGTTATAGAGCAAAAAGTACAGCCACCAAAACACCCTCGCATAATATTGACCGACGTTTTAATCATGTCATAAGCAGGTATTTTAGCTTTACCATAGCTGGGGTGAGGAACACGTGCATAAGGTAAATCAAATACCGCATCCATCTCTTCTGTTTCCAGTGGGAAAGCAGGCGGGTTTATCCATACCATCCTATCGCCATGGCGCTGAGCTAAGGCTCTTGCGCAACCGGGGTTAGTTTCTTGGTGTAATATTCGAGATGTATGTGCGTAATGTGTTTTCTCCGCTCGAACAACATCATAGGGTGGTAATAAAACGTAGGTTTTATCCCAGGGTTTACGTCTTTGGGTTTTGGATGTAAAAGGCTGAACAACTATGGGTTTAGCTTTTTGGTCATCAGACGTTGCCTTTTCCTCCCCCTCTTTAGCAATAGCACATTTATCTTCAATATATTCATAGGGGCTAGGAATAGGATCTATTTTTCCAATCACATCAACATGTGTCGAATCCACCCCTTGCCATTCAGGTAACGGCGCTTTACGAATAACTGCCGTTCCTCGAATATCTTGCATTTGTTCGATAGTTTCACCTGCAGCAAAACGATGAGCCATTTCAATGAGAGGTCGTTCAGCATTACCAAACATCAACATGTCAGCTTTAGAGTCAAATAACACTGACCGACGAACTTTATCTGACCAATAGTCATAATGCGCAATACGACGAAGACTTGCTTCAATACCACCAATCACAACAGGCTTTTTATAAGCTTCTTTACAACGCTGAGTATAAACAGTTACAGCCCTATCTGGGCGTCTACCACCTTCATTATTAGGTGTGTAAGCATCATCGTGTCGGAGTTTTCGATCGGCCGTATATCGATTGATCATCGAATCCATGTTACCTGCCGTTACACCAAAGAATAAGTTTGGTTCACCCAGTTGCATAAAATCATCTTTACTCTGCCAATTGGGCTGCGAAATGATGCCAACTCTAAATCCCTGTGACTCCAATACTCGACCAATAACGGCCATACCAAAACTAGGGTGATCAACATAAGCGTCGCCGGTCACAATAATAATATCGCAACTGTCCCACCCTAAAATATCCATTTCTTTACGAGACATAGGTAAAAATGGTGCAGGATCAAAACAGGAGGCCCAGTACTTGGGGTAGGAGAACAGCCCTCTCTCAGCCTTCATTCGCTGAACAGGCTTAGCTGTTTTTCGCATAACTGCTTGAGGGTTAACGATTTGTGGTTCCGATGGCATGCTGAACTCGATGGTGGACTAACTAAAACTCGGCGAGTATAGCAAAATTTACTGAACTAATCAGAATGACAAACAACGTCTATTAATGACTATGATTAGTATTAAGCACCTTGTGAAACAACATAAATTTTGACTGCCAACGCAAAAACGCCAAAGAAAATAACCGTTTTCATCGTTGCCAATATATAAACAGGCAACATCTTCATCTTGAGTGCATTTTTCCATATGAAGACATAAGAAGTTAACCCAACAAACAACCCGAAATACAAAATATGTCTGCCAAATTGCAGATAGAAGTTAGTAGTCGCCGGAAAGAAAAATAAAACAGATACTAACGTACAAATGCCACATGCCAGCAACCAAAGTCTCTGCTCGTTTACATTGATTTTCATTAGTCATATTCTCTGTTAGCTTTATCCCGAAAAGAACTCAGGGTGTAGGAAAGGAGCTAAAGCCAATACCAATGCCTGCGTATAATTACTTTGTCGTGTTGCCACATTATTGGTTAACAAACTGATAGCTCCGCCTTTTTGCTTGATGTTGTCAGTATTGAACAACCTATCCATCACATGCCCTAACTCCTCACCGGATTGCAATGCTTCATATACACTCATAGGAAGTGGTAACAATGCTCCCCGTCCAATAGAAGGTTCCTTTTTAGCGTCGGTAACGATCGCAACATATGCAAAAGTTGCGGGGCCAAAATCAAACAAATGGACACCACCTTCCATCGCCATGTAATAGTCCGCTTGATAATTCTCTTTGCAGTACTGGACACGATTAATCGCACCGAGCTTTGTTTGTTCCTCAGTCATTGGTTGATCGGGCACACCAGACGGCGCATTTTCACCAGTACTTTCAACGTCAGTATCAGCAAAAATAAGAGACAGCGCCTCTTTTGCTGCATTCACTTTTACCGGATTCCTTGATCCGACAATGATACTCAATTCTTTTCGCATACAGCCCCTTTTTACTACTTCAACTTATTCCAATCCGGATTGATATTATGCGTGTTCATTCATATTCGGTTATTTTAAGCATAAAAAAACCGACATGATAAGTGTCGGTTTTCACATTAAAACAATGTAGAGTAAAGCTAATACACAGCCTAGTTAGCTGCTGTTGCTTCTCTTCTATAAGTTGCTGTCGCTGGCGCTACACCAAACGATTCTTCATTCTTACCGCCTTGCAATGAGCGTATTATTGCAAGCAAAGAGTAATGATGAATAGCATGACTAGCAACAAACATTAATTCTCTGCCCAGACTAGACCCACAAGTAACAGTTTGCTCAGCATTAATACTAACTTCTGATTTAACCATTATTGTCTTGTCCATATCCTGAACACTGATTTGACGCAACCAACTCTCAATATCCTTCCAAGCTGCTAAAGCTTGCTGAGGATCATTTTCCACGTCGGAATCACGATTCCGAAGATTATAGTCAACTTCTCCCGTGACCATGCCATGACGTAACGCTTGATAGTGATCAACAATGTGGCGCATATGCGCACCCGCTGAGCTGCTAAAATGCGGCTTGATAACTTGTTGATATTCAAATTGGCTTAGTTCACATAAAAAGGCTTTTGCCTGCTCTATGATTTCTAGTTGACTCGAGATCATCTGCTTCCCAGATTGATTTTACCAATGCAAAAAGACCTGCTTTTAAATGAATTAATTTCACCTAAAACACACCTGATGCAGGTTTACGTTAATTAAAACACCGCTCTTAAACCAACATTTATTGATGTAAGAACTGGCGTTGTAAAACACTTGCTACAATACTTTCCTGCATATTCTAACCGCTTGTAAGCACAGATAAAAGCCTGAATTTGAATCTACACTGTAACAATTGTCTCACTTCCAGCATAAAGTAGGCCATATATTAAGCAGCACTACTCTCCCAAACCGCGACAGTCCTCAATTCTAGTGCTCACAACATCGCAGTTTCTTTAATGCCGCGACATTATAGCGAAGATCTATATTTACACTCATTTATTGATAAAAATATTGATTTCAATCAAAAACACTTTATACTTTCAATAAATTCTGAAACTTCAAAAGGTATAGAAATGCAAATGTCACCCATGATCGAATCTTTTGTTTTGCACTTTGGCGAGATGGGCAGTAAATGGGGTTTTAATCGCACAGTCGGTCAATTGTTTGCGTTATTAGTTGTTATGGAAAGACCTTTAACTGCGAACGAAATAGCAGAAGCATTAAGCATTTCTCGCGGAAACGTCAGTATGGGGCTAAAAGAACTGCAGTCTTGGCGTCTTGTGCAAGTAAACCATATACCCGGGGATCGCAAAGATTACTTCACCGCTTCTGGCAGCATTTGGGATATGGCAAATAAAGTGTTTGAAGAACGTCGCAAACGCGAGATAGAACCAACACTCTCTTTACTTCGAGACTTACTCTTAGATAAGCCCGCCAATGACACTGAATCGCATGCGCAGGACAGGTTAAACGAAATTCATGATCTATTGGAAATGGCGACACAATGGAGCGTTGAGTTACAGCACCTTGGTCCTGAAAAGCTGCAAACACTCATGAAATTAGGCTCTGGTGTTGGGAAGGTACTCGAAGTGAAAGATCGATTCTTGTCCCGAACATGACATGAGTTAGCCATTTAAGAGCCGTATAAGCAAGGCTCAATTTTCTACATCAATTCTAGATTTACTGGGAGTCCATTATGACAGACGTCCTCATGCTTTCGCGCGCCCAATTTGGCCTTAATATCAGTTTTCATATCCTGTTTCCAACGATTACTATCGCATTGGGCTGGTTCCTTTTTTACTTCAAATTACGTTCGAATATATCTAAACACCCAGTATGGATGAGAGTGTACCGCTTTTGGGTTCGCATATTCGCACTCACCTTCGCTCTAGGAATCGTCAGCGGCATCACCATGTCTTTCCAGTTTGGTAGTAATTGGCCAGGCTTTATGGAAACCGTTGGCAATATTGCGGGTCCACTGCTTGGTTATGAAGTACTGACAGCATTTTTTCTAGAAGCAACATTCCTCGGCATCATGTTGTTTGGTATCCACAGAGTACCAAATTGGCTTCATACACTTGCTACTTTAGTTGTCGCTATTGGGACAACATTGTCTGCCTTTTGGATATTGGCACTCAATTCTTGGATGCATACACCACAAGGGTTTGAAATGATCGATGGCGTTGCTCATGCAACCGACTGGTCTGAGATAATATTCAACCCTTCTTTTCCTTACCGGCTCGCACATGTACTGCTCGCTTCAGGCTTAACAGCTAGCTTTCTTATCGCAGGTATCTCAGCCTACCGTATCAAGCATGCTGATCACAAACGAGCTCCCAGTGTTGCGTTGAAAACATCACTCTACGTAGCAGCGGTGTTGATCCCACTACAAATTCTTGCAGGAGATATGCATGGCTTAAATACCTTTGAACATCAACCGCAAAAAATTGCTGCAATGGAAGGCTTATGGGACACCACCGAAGGTGCCCCTTTCATACTTTTCTCCATCCCAAACGAAGAACAACGTCATAACGACTTTGAGTTAGCCATTCCTAATGCTGCGAGCCTGATACTCACTCACCATTGGGACGGAGAAATTAAAGGGCTCAATGAGTTTGAAGGAAAACATCCTCCTGTCGCAGCTGTTTTCTTTAGCTTTCGTATCATGTTAGGAGTAGGTTTCTTAATGCTGGCTAGCGCTTGGTTAGCAAGCTCATACTTACTGCGTAAAAAACACCTTCCTCCCAAAATACTGACACTATGCACATGGATGACTTTTTCAGGTTGGGTGGCGACACTCGCAGGATGGTATGTCACCGAAGTCGGCAGACAACCCTATCTTGTTAGCGGTATTTTGACTACCGAACAAGCGGTCACACAAATACCTGCAGGCAATGTCGCACTCTCTCTCACACTCTATGCATTGCTTTATACGGGGCTGCTAATCGCTTACATCAAAACTTTGTTTCTTATGGCGAGACGCGCTGTAGAGATAGAAGAGTATCAAGCTAACGAACACCCAAGATATGCCGTCAACATAGGCTTTAATCAAAATACCTCAGGAGGTGCCGCATGATCACTGATGCAAACTTAGCCGTTATTTTTGTTGGACTACTCGGCTTCTCTGTCCTAGCTTATGCCATTCTTGATGGATTTGATCTCGGCGTTGGCATGCTACTGCCAATGAATAATGCCGAACAGCGTGACACGATGATCGCATCAATTGGCCCATTTTGGGATGCTAACGAAACCTGGTTAGTTTTAGCCATTGGCATATTACTTATCGCTTTTCCTAAAGCGCATAGTTTAATGCTACAGGCTTTGTATCTGCCTTCTACTTTGATGTTAATCGGCTTGATATTACGTGGGGTCGCTTTCGACTTTAGAGCAAAAGTTGCTCAAGGAAGAAAGATTCATTGGGATTATGCTTTTAAAACGGGATCTTACTTAGCGAGCTTTATGCAAGGCTACATGCTAGGCATCTATGTCATGGGTCTTGAGACTCATTTTTATGCACAGTGCTTTGCCATTCTCAGTGGTATCGGCGTCACTTGCGCATACACTTTCATTGGTGCCTGTTGGTTATTGATGAAAACCGATGAGACTCTACAACAAAAAGCGAAAGCTTGGGCTATCTTCTACCTTAATGCTTTTGCAATAGGAATCATTGCGGTGAGTATTGTCAACCTTGCTATTCATCAACGCGTATTAAGCTTTTGGACTAACTCCCCATACGCAGCTTTTCTCGGTATTATTCCCATTGTGGTGTTCGCACTCTTTGTCGTCTGTAAGCTGGTTTTACCCAGATTGTTACAATCACACGTTGACGGTATTTGGCTACCTTTTGTCATTGCTGTTGCTTTGTTTTGGCTATGCTTTGCTGGTTTGGCAGTCAGTTACTATCCTTTCATTATTCCAGACAAGTTAACTATTTGGGAAACTGCCAGTGCCCCTGAGTCACTCAGGTTTATTCTTACAGGTGCTTTGATTGTTATTCCTTGCATATTCGCTTACACCCTTTTCTCTTATCGAATATTCTGGGGTAAGGCAAGTAAATTAGAATATTACTAGTTTAAAATAAAAACACTGTTTCAATAAGGGATAAACGTGCGATTCAATTGATAAAGACAAGTGTCAACTATCATTATCACAGCAGGCCTTAACAATCCAAAGCCACTGCAAGGCCTGCTTTATATTAAAAAGAAAGCTAAGACCAAACACCTACATTGCCACATAAGCCTTACTTCCAAACGGCCAAAAAAAGATATCGATTCTTACACACCCAACAACACAACAACACAACAAACAAATGGTCGTTATTTTTTATATTTTAATGAGACTTAATTGTGACAAATATGGCACCTATTTGTGACGCTTAAAAGTCATTTCCGTGAAGACTAATTAAGTCAATAGACCTTAACTTAGCTAAGTACTTTATGGGGTACGCAAGCGCTGAAAATGCGTGAAATAAACGGGTAATACTTAAAAATATAAAATAACTTCCAAAGGAGATGTTATGAAAAATCTATTAAAATTAGTGTTGAGTGTAACGCTAGCTTCAGCACTAGCTGCTTGTGATGGTGATGATGGACAGGCGGGAGCCGCAGGCGCTCAAGGTCCTCAAGGTGAAACCGGTCCACAAGGTCCAGCTGGGCCTGCGGGACCGGCAGCGACAACACCTGCCGGCGCAGTTTTCGTCATGACAAATGGAATTAATGATACCGACGATGGTAATGCGATATCAGCTTTCCTTCGTAGTGATGATGGCACTCTATCATTTAATGGCAGCTTTCCGACTGGTGGTAACGGCAGCACTGATTTTGATGGTGGCGAGGGTTTAGACCCGTTGATTTCGGCATACTCATTGATCAACACCCCTGACAACAGGTTTTTACTTGCCGTTAACGCCGGCAGTAATACAGTGACCTCATTCCGCATCAACACCGACTTCACCTTAACGCTTATCGACGTTGAATCAACTGATGCCTCAGGCACTGGCGCCATTGGTCCAAACAGTCTCGCTTATAATGACGGCGTGGTCTATGTGACCAATATTGACGCTGACGGCGACCTTGGAGAGCCCATTCAAGAAGGTAACGTCACTGGCTTTGAATTGACAGATACCGGCCAACTATTCCCTATACCTAATTCAACAAGAGAATTAAATAATCGCCCCTCTGCTGTTCGTTTTTCACCTAATGGCGATTACCTGCTCATATCAAGTATTAATGCAGGCTCTAACCAACTTGAAAGTTTAAATGAAGATGCTCTTGTCGTATACGGTGTAGAAGAAGGCGGTCTGTTAACAACGGAACAGACAGACGGGGTAACGTCTTCACTTCAAAATAATGCAGAAGGTAGAAATCTCCCCTCAGCCATAGGTTTTGAAATGATTGCTCGGGATGGTGGCATTTTTGCTGTGGTAACTGAAGCACGCGAATTCCAAGTTGACGGTGCGCCACCTGTATTCCCAGAGCTTCAAACAGGTTCTGTTTCAGTTTGGCAGCTCATGCCAGGTGGAACGCTCGAACCAATCCAATTGGATGTCCCTGCAAGCGCGCCAGAAGATAATCAACGCACTGCATGCTGGATTGCTGTTTCACCAGACTCTCAAAATTTCTGGGTATCTAATGCGTTGGATGCCTCCATTACATCTTTCGAGTTTAGTGGTGCTCCAGGGGAGATTGAGAGAATAGGAGATTTAACTTTCGGCCCCAATACACCAACAAGCGACTTTGGCTTAGATACAAGCACAACACCACCGACAGGTGCATTTAGGGAATCAGATGGCTTCATTGACCTAGACATTACTGACGACGGCAGGTTTATCTACCAACTATTTGGCCTTACAGGTGGAATCGGCATCTACGAAGTCAATGGCGGCGAGCTAACCGAAGTAGGCATTTACACTGGCAACATACCTACCTTAGATACACAAGGCATAGTTGCCATTTAAACAAGGCATGAAGAACAGTTAGTAGGGAGAGATAGACTTACTCTTAATACCAATCACTCATTAGGATAAATTGGTACAACTCTGTTCTTTCCAGAAAGTGTCCGGCGGACACTTTCTGGACACTTTTACTATTTCACAACCTCCTCTGCATCCCTTTAATAATCAACACTTAGAGCAAATCATTATATTTGGCACCCTTTCTGCAATATCCCTCATCAATCGCTAATGAGTATCGACTATTTGTCTTAGCGGACAGATAAAGAAAGGGGAAATACGATGATTAAAGATACCTCTCAACAAGATCAGGTGTTGCCACCGTCACGCAGTGGAAAATATAAAAAGCTATTTGCCCTACTATGCATTTCAGTACTTTTAGTTATGGGCGGTTACTCCTGGAAATGGGCGAAAGCCTACTCGCTCACATCAGGATCAGTTCAAATTGATAGGTTACGCATTGCAGAAGTTGTGAGAGGTGATTTAATCAAAGACATTTCTGTCAACGGAAAAGTCACTGCAGCTATAAGGCCAACGCTGTTTAGCCCATCAAACGGTTCTGTCGAATTAAAAGTCAGGGCTGGAGACAATGTAGGCATTCATCAGTTACTTGCGGTTGTCCGTAGCCCACAATTACAAAGCAGTCTAGAACAAGAGCAAGCAACCCTTCAGCGTTTAGAGTTAGAAGTATCACGCCAACGGATCAGCAACAAATTGGAAAAACTGGCCTACCAACAACAAGCCGACACTACCAGTATCCGGAAAGATGCAACAGAGCGCGAACTAAAACGCGCCGACCTTTCCATTATCAATAAAGTCATCAGTGTTATCGATTACGAAAAAGCCAAAGATGATCTTAAAACAGCGCAAATGGCGTTCGAGCATGCTAAAGCGGAAGCACTACTTCAATCAGAGCGCCTCGACTTCGAGCTGCAAGTCAAAGTCCTACAGTTAGAGAGACAAAAACTGCTATTCAAAGAGTTACAACGACAAACAGAGCAGTTGAATATTTATAGCCCGGTTACCGGAAAAGTTGGCGATTTATTGGTTGAACAAAAATCGTCTGTCACTGAAAGCCAGCCATTGTTATCTGTTGTCGACCTATCAGGCTTAGAAGTTGAAGTGAGTATTCCCGAATCTTACGCCGACGATTTACATTCGGGTATGCCAGCAGAGATAAATTACAACAACCGTCTATTTGCAGGCACTATCGGGTCCATTTCACCTGAAGTTAAAAATAACAGTGTTACCGGTACTATTCGTTTCTCTGAAGACGTACCTACCGGCCTGAGGCAAAACCAACAATTAACAACACGCATTATTATCGAGTCAAAAGAAGATGTTCTAAAAGTGAAACGCGGTGCTTTTCTGCAAAGCGGCAGTGGCAGGCTGACTTATTTGGTCTCTGACAGCACAGCTAAACGCCAGCCCATACAAGTTGGCAGTATAGGACTCAATGAAGTCGAAATTATTGACGGGCTTAGTGAAGGCGATCAGATCGTGATTTCTGATATAGGCATTATGGGCAATGCTCCCATGATACGCCTGACCCAATAAACTATGCCCGCCTTAGTAAAGAAATTAAAAAAGGAAAAAACATGCTAACACTCAAAAAAGTTTCCAAGTCATTTCGTACAGATCTTGTCGAAACGCATGCCTTGCGTTCTCTCGACTTAACCGTTAACGAAGGAGAGTTTGTGGCGGTCACTGGTCCTTCAGGTTCTGGCAAAACAACATTCCTGAATATAGCGGGGCTATTGGAGACATTCACTAACGGTCAATTATTGCTTGATGGCGAAGATGTGAGCAACTTGAATGACAGACAACGTTCTATCATACGTAACCAGAAAATTGGATTTATCTTTCAAGGATTTAATTTAATACCGGATCTCAATCTCGCAGAGAATGTTGAAGTGCCCTTACGCTATAGAGGCATTAAAAAAGCTGAACGCAAAGAGCGAATAGAAAGCGCCTTGGAAAGTGTTGGATTAATAGGTCGAATGAAGCACCTACCTTCGCAATTATCTGGTGGCCAACAACAACGGGTTGCCATCGCCAGAGCCTTAGCCGGTGAGCCTAAATTATTACTTGCCGACGAACCAACGGGGAATCTTGATTCACTCATGGCTCGTCAGGTTATCGAACTGATGGAAAGCATCAATCATACAGGCACCACAATAGTTATGGTGACTCATGATGCAGAGCTAGCTAATAGAGCACATCGTAATATTCATATTATGGACGGTGAAGCTGTCGACATGGAGCAAGTGTTATCGATAACTCAACACCAGCAGCCTACGCAGACAGTCAACGCCTAAAGAGAGAAAATTATGTTCTTATACAACCTCCACCTCGCTTGGTTAAGTATCAAGAGAACGCCTGTTTTAAGTAGCTTAATGGTGGCGGCGATTGCTGTAGGCATCGCTGTTTGCATGACCATTATCACCGTCTACAGGCTGATGGCCAATGATCCAATACCGCATAAAAGTGACATTATTTTCACGCAAACCTTAGATTTAAGGGACGCAAGCCCAGATGATAATGGCAACGGACCCGATCTAATGAGTTACCAAGACGCACAGAATCTTCTGAAATCAGATATCCCCTCATTAACGTCCATACATTACCAAACCGTTGCCGTCATTAAATCCAGTGACCAAAACTTACGCCCTTTTCGCAGCCGTATTAGGCTTGCTACTGGCGATTTCTTTTCTTTGTTTGACACACCTTTTCTGTTCGGAAATCGCTGGAGTGCAGATGATGAGAAAACACAACAGCAAGTTGTCGTCATTACACGAGCGCTGAACATCAAACTATTCGGCGGTAGCAACAGCGTCGGCCAGAAAATTCAAATCGCCGGACAATTTTTTAACATTGTCGGTGTATTAGACGATTGGGTTCCTACCCCTCAATTTTTTGAGATAGATAGCGGTGCATTTTCCGAAACAGAGGGTGCTTTTATCCCATTTTCTCTTGTTCCAACTATGGAATTACGCAAATCTGGCGGTTCAACAGCTTGCTATGTATCAGAGACGAAAGAAGGTTGGCAAGGCTTTCTCACCGATGAGTGCGCTTGGCTACATATGTGGGTGCAACTCGACACCCCAGTGCAGCAAAAGCAATGGGAAGCACACTTAGATAATTACGTCGAACAACAGAGAGAGTTTGGGCGTTTCCCAAGGGAATTAAATAACCATATGTATAACGTTATGCAATGGCTGGATTTCAAACAGGTTGTGAGTAATGACTACATCATGCTGTTAGGTTTGGCGTTCATGTTTTTGGGCGTCTGTTTATTTAATACCGTCGGACTTATGTTAAGTCAGTCTATACGTCGGCGCGGCGAAGTGAGTGTTCGTCGAGCATTGGGTGGCAGCAAGTTAACCTTATTCTATCAACATATGGTCGAAGCCAGTGTGATTGGCTTAGCCGGTGGCTTTTTCGGACTACTGCTCGCGCAAGCTGGGTTAGCCGGTGTAAGAGCCTTATACCGAAATTTTGAGTTCCTTACTCAAATGAACTTGCAACTTGTCGCTATCACGTTTGGTTTATCTATATTATCGAGCTTATTAGCAGGCCTGCTTCCCACTTGGCGAGTTTGTCAGCTTGCTCCTGCCCAATATTTGAAAACACAATAGGAGGTTATTCAATGGAAATTCAACCTATTTTCAATGCCTTAGTTCGTAATCGTACCGGTGCCATGCTAATCGCCATGCAAATTGCACTCACCTTAGCAGTTGTGGTCAACGCGTTGTTTATTATCAATCAAAAACTGGCCCGCATGGACCGTCCGGTAGGGATAGATAAAGACAATATATTCACGTTACGTACAACATCCATTGACGAACTAGAAAACCGAGAGGCATTTTTACAAGCCGATATGCGAATATTACGCAATATGCTGGGAGTTATTAACGCGACTCCTCTTCTAACAACACCTCAGGGTGGCGGCACACGTGTTGACGGTTATCATGCAGAACAAGGTGGCAGCGACTTCGATCAGCTCGTGAATATTAACTATGTTGATCACCACGGATTCGACGCTTTAGGGCTAAAAATCGTTGCAGGAAGAAACTTTACACAACAGGAAATACGCTACGTTGCTCGAAACGATGATGCCATACCCGAAAACATTATCCTGACAGAAGATTACGCAGACAAGTTATTTCCACAAGGTAACGCGGTAGGCAAAAGTCTTTATTACGGTGACAACGATATCCCGATTAAAGTCATCGGCATTGCTGAGAATATGGCAGCGGGATGGTTCAACGCCAACGGCTCATTCCTTCAAGACAAGATGTACGATATGGTTTTTCATCCATTCATTACCTACGGCAACAGCGCTTGGTATCTGATTCGCACAGAGTCGGGTGCACAGAATGAAGCTATGCTTAACATTGAGGATGCACTGATTGAGCGTTATCCCGACCGTTTAGTCGATAATATACGCTCACAAAACGAACTTTTATCTAGAGTCTATGCGGGTGACAAAGCGCTCTCAATCATCCTATCAACGGTTATCGTATTACTCATAGGCATCACCAGCTTGGGGGTTGTCGGTTTAGCTAATTCATCTGTTAGCCAAAGACATAAACAAATTGGCACACGCCGAGCCTTAGGTGCCCAAAAAGCCGATGTGATCAGCTACTTTCTTGTCGAGAATTTGATCGTGACAACATTGGGCGTTCTCGCTGGTACTTTTCTGGCTTACGGCTTCAATTACTGGCTTGTCACTGAGTTCGCTCAACCAAAATTAGCAGGTTATTATGTGCCTTTAAGCGTATTACTCCTATTATTACTAGGACAGTTGGCTGTCTTTATGCCAGCATTGAAGGCGTCAAACATCAGCCCGGCCGTCGCTACACGCAGTATTTAACAAAGAGTCGACTCTACCACTATGAGCAAAGTATTAATCATCGACGACAATGCAGGCATTCGTACTGCACTAGAAGTCTTACTAAGCGTGCATAAAATTGACACTGTTGCAGTAAGCTCTCCACAAGAGGGACTCACCTTACTTAAACAACAGGAGTTTAACCTAGTACTGCAAGACATGAACTTTTCTCGCAATGTTACGTCAGGCCAAGAAGGTATTGAGCTGTTCCATCAGATACGGCAACTCGATCCCGACTTGCCCATTATTTTAATTACTGCATGGACACATCTAGAAACGGCTATTGAGTTAGTCAAAGAAGGCGCTGCTGACTACCTACAAAAACCTTGGGATGATCGCAAGCTGATCGTCTCTATAAACAATCTACTAAAGTTAGAGCAAGCGACTCGACAACATCAACAAACCGTTTTGGATAGAAAAGCTGCGCTGCGACAACTGAAACGAACCTACAACCTTGGCGATATGGTGTTCAATAGCGACGCCATGATTAAATTAGTGACCGTCGCGACACAAGTTGCTAAGGCTGATGTTCCTGTTTTGATTACAGGCCCGAACGGCTGCGGTAAAGAAATTATTGCGCAAATTATCCAAGCAAACTCAACACAAGCCAATGGTCCTTTTGTCAAAGTCAATGCTGGCGCATTACCCAAAGAGCTCATAGAAAGCGAGCTTTTTGGCGCAGAAGAAGGTGCTTATACCGGTGCCCATAAAGCCCGTATAGGACGATTCGAAAAGGCAGACAAAGGAACCCTCTTTCTTGATGAAATTGGAAACCTCCCATTGGAAGGGCAAATCAAGTTACTGCGCGTACTGCAAACAAGCGAATTCGAACGACTCGGCAGTAGCCAAACCCAGCGTGTTTCAGTGCGCTTAATATGCGCTACCAATAGTAACTTACAGCAAGCGGTTACAGAGCAAGCCTTTAGACAAGACTTACTTTATCGTATTAATGTTATTGAATTGAAAGTCCCTGCTCTCGTTGAACGACCAGATGATATCGTACCGCTTGCACAGCACTTCTTGGATGAAGGAAAAACCTTAACTCAAGATGCTAAAAAGAGGCTGCTGACCTACTCTTGGCCGGGCAATGTCCGTGAACTGGAGAATTGTATGCGAAGAGCACAATTACTCAGCACACAATCCATGATCAAAGCAGAGGAACTTGGTTTGGAAATAGCAGACCATGATCACCTCTCTCCATCGGTTAAAGAGGAACATTATGAACCCAATGCCGACGAGATACGCCAAGCGCTGTCAGACAATAAAGGGGTTATTGCCAGAGCGGCAAGAGAGTTGGGTTTGAGCCGTCAAACCTTATATCGCCGCATGGAAAAGTTTGATATTTTAGATTGGCAATAGCTCGACAATTCATACAAGAGTATAAGCAGCAACCTTCAAATGAATAAAACGCCATCCCAGAAAAATATTTTGTTCTCAGTCGAAGGGCGCCTTATTGCTATTTTTTCAATCGCCATAATAGTCGGAGTCATTTCGGTTGCTCTTGTCTTCACTTGGCTGGACGATATCTGGTTAGCTAGCATCTTATCATTGCTACTTTCTTGGCTTATAGGTATCTCGATTCTTCGCCGTTTTATCTACCCAATCAATAAAATTTTTGAGGCTTTACTCAATAGCATGCAAAGCTTTAAAGACAGCGACTTCAGCGTCACTATTGCCTGTGACCGGCAAGATGAGCTAGGCCAGCTCGTCAATGCGCACAATGACGTCCGAGAAATTCTAAGGCGGGAACGCTTGGAGCTAAACCAAAAAGAGTTGTTATTAGATACAGTCAACCAAACAACCCCTATCGCCATGTTACTGGTGAACAATAACCAAAAAGTCACCTACAGCAATATGTCTGCTCGAAAACTACTCTTACAAGGTAAATTGCTAGAAGGCCTAGACTTTAATGAACTGATTGAAAACAGCATGCCTTTTCTGGGAAATATACTTAGACAAAAAACAGATGGTTTGTTTTCTGTTGAGAAACAAGGAGACATGGAAACTTATCATATTAGCTGGCGCCAATTTAGACTGCATGGTCAACCTCATGATCTCTATCTTATTCGGGAAATGACACGCGAACTCAATCGACAAGAAGTCGCCACTTGGAAAAAAGTCATTCAAGTTATCAGTCATGAACTCAATAACTCTTTAACACCCATATCATCCTTAGCGCACTCTGGGCAACTTATCTTAGAAACAGATAAAACAGAATCATTGCAGCAGATTTTCGCTACCATTGAAGAACGGGCCACCTACCTTAAACAATTTATCGATGGATATTCGCAATTCGCTAAGCTCCCCGTCCCCAATATTGAAACGATTGATTTAGAGGACTACATACAAGGCATCGTTGATATGACCTCGACTCTTACAACTAACATTCCTAAAGGTGTTAAGGTCAGGGTTGATCCTGTGCAAATTCAGCAAGTCCTGATTAATCTCATAAAGAACGCGTCGGAGTCAGGCAGTCCAAGCAATGAAATCACATTAGATGCTTTGCTCGAATCCAATCAATTTATCATTCATATTAATGATAGAGGTAAAGGTATGAGTGATGAAGAGTTGCACAACGGGCTACTGCCGTTTTACTCAACCAAGCCCAGTGGTAGCGGCCTTGGTTTACCATTGTGCCGCGAAATCATCGAAGCACATGGCGGTCGAATACAACTCAATAATCGTCAAGGAGGTGGACTAAACGTTTGCCTCATTATTCCTCAATAGCTCGGTCCGCCTGTCACCGGCATAGGAAGTAAAACAAGAGGCTATACCAATCATAGTGAGCTTGATTTCTATATTGTGCAGGAGACCTTCAATGACTCAATTCGTTTGAGGCTTCGCAGCTAGAAACGCACTAATCTTATTGTTTATAAATTCGGCATCTGCTGGGGCCACCCCACCACCAGCAAGATGTCCCCAAAGGGTAGGAATAACAGAGAACTGCACATTTGAAATAAATTGCGCTTCCTGTCGTAACGCATCAATATGAAAATACATATCTGTTTCGCTGGGCATATAAAGCACACGTGTTTTTATTGATCGCAAGGCCCGCTCGGAATCACCTTCGAATCCAGGTGTATCACCAACATCATTATTTTGCCAAGTTGTGGCCAAGCCAAGTAAGTTGTTCGCATCCCAACTTAAAACCGCTTGTTGATAAAATTTAATAACCGCTGACGGAGAATCTAAACCTATTGTTCGATACAACTCTTTACGAAACCATTCTTGTGATGTGCCCCAGCTAGCCCAATGCGTCCCTCCAGCTCTTAATCCAATTTCGGGCGGTTTAGCATAGTTTCCATCAGCATAAGCGGAGTCAGCTTTAATTGCAGATTTGAACCCCTCAAGACGCACAATACCATGAGGGTATTCCACCGCCGATCCTGCAATACCAACGACACCATCCATAAATGTGGGATAACTCACTGCCCATTGAAACGCCTGCTGAGCGCCCATCGAAAAACCAATCACTGCGACAATGTGATCCACACCAAACACTTCTGTCACCAAACGATATCCGGCATTAACGTTGTCTCTAATAGCGATAGTAGGAAAGTTGGGGCCATTCAATGGTGGTGGCGTGTTGCTTGGTGAACTCGACAGCCCATTTTGGAACATATCAGTCGCCACAATAAAATACTGACTGGGATCTAAAGCTTTTTCTTTATCAATAAGAAAATCGAATCCATGATGATCTCCAAGGTAGGCCGATGGCACCAGTATTAGATTACTCTTATCGGCATTTAACTCACCATGGGTCACATAAGAGAGCTTGGCATTCGGTAAAGTAGCACCACTGTCTAAACGAAAATCACCCAAATCAAATAACTGATAATCGCCACCAGCAAAACTCATGGCTGAAAGCATTTGCATTATGATGCAAAGCAAACCCCTTGTGATTAGATTCATGAAAAGCCTCTTTGTTAGTTTGCAGCTATAAAACTGAATCAGTCTACATTAAGTTAGAGAGATAAACGCCCCAAGAAACCAGACATTTCATAAGCCAAAGCTTTTTACACCTAAGCCAACGGATATTTCATGTCTGGTAAATACCCCTCTGTACCTTCTGAGTTGATCCACATAGTGTATTGGCAATAAAAACCGTCTATATATTCTGTGATAGCTTTTTCATTTACATTGAGGACACCATTGCTTCCACGAAAAACACTCCGAACAGCTTCCTACTGGCCTTAAAGCTGTACTAAAATGCTGTTTTATTAACCATGCATATCAAGTAACTTCTTGAACCACACAGCAATGGAATATTCGGCAATATAAGCACGTGAAAAATACAATTATCTCTTACCTCTTGTCTACCAGCCTATTCAATGAGTGGAACAAGGAAAATATCTCGAGATGGTTATATATGTCAGCAAGAGGGAGCCTGCACTATATAATCAAATACGGTGTTGGCTATTTTGGTGGTGCGATGTTTGTAGGTTTATCTCTAGTTGAATACTTTAACTATAAGAGAAATATTATTGATGCTCATTTTTTGCAATCACAACTATTATTCGTTTTAATTGTGAGCTTTCTTTGTGGGTCGCTAATAGGTATTTTAACATGGCGAGGGACGAAAATGAGTTACGATACATTTGTGGAATGTAAAGAGAGGGATAAAACACTGCCTTAGTACAATGCTTTCAAAAACGCCCTAAGAGTCAGCTATTCCTTTTAGCTATATTGAAACACATTATTGATGACGAAACTTAACGTTTCTTTAGTTTGATTAAAACTGAGTTTGTCTGATTTAACTAAGGGTTGAGCAAACCAACGATCGACCTATGCCACCCTATCTATATTGCATTCTACAAATAATTAATTATTGAATTACAATTCAAGGCTTTTTGTCGCCCCCGTACTAATAACATCAGCTTTGAAAGGTTGCAAAATCTCGAAGTTAGTTGGAGGAAATTTCATTAAATAATAATACTGTACTTGTATTTCAACTTCATAGACAGAAACCGTTTTCCCTGGCTCTACTTTAACACCTACTTGCTGAGTCACCGACGAACTGAAAGCCTGAGTAAAACCGATTTCGCCACTCACCGTGACTTTGCCTTTGGCAACAAAAGGAATACCAGCACTGCCTGAAACACTAATCCCTAACGTTTGACTAAAACCAATTTGAGAGCCTTTTGTCACAATAACGGTAAAGTCATTAGCCGATGAAGTTGTATTCGAGTGTGTTCCTATAGTAGATAAATTAGTAGAGGTTATTTCATAGAAATAAGGAACTCCTTTTCTTTCCCCCACGCAGAACAATTTTTTTCCATCAATCGTTACTTCTTGTCCTGGTTCATAATGTTTAATCATCTTGATTTCCTTCATTGTTATAATTACCCAATACGGGAAAATTAGTATACACAACAAAGTGAAGCACTTTTATTTATCTTTTTGGAGTCACCAACCGCATGCATTAATGCGATTGGTATAAAATGTAATCTATAGGCTGAGAAAGAAGATTAAACTAACAAATGCCTCATATCTGGTAAATACTTCTCTGCGCTACCCGTGTTAAAACAAACAACCAAATCATCTTCTGTGATTAAACCTTGTTTTTTCGCTTCAGTCAGTGCGGCAACAGTGGCTGCACCTTCTGGGCTTATCCACATATTGTATTGGCGATAAATACCGGTTGTATGTTCTGCGATAGCTTCTTCACTCACAGCAATGGCACCGCCGTTGCTTTCACGCAAAATACCCAGAACAGCTTTATGGCCAACACCACCAGGTACATTCAAACCCGTTGCTAACGTTTCGCCGCCGTCGGTGGCAATGGAGTCATCAAGACCTTTAACAAAACCGTCGACTACCGGTGCGTTTGCATCGCTTTGAATAGAAATAATTTTAGGACGATGACCACCAATAACACCCATTTGCTCCAGTTCATCAAACGCCTTCCACATCCCCAAAATACCGGTGCCGCCGCCCGTTGGGTACAAAACAACGTCGGGCAGTTTCCATTCTGCTTTTTTATCTGGCCATGGCTCAGCTAGCTCTAGGCCCATTGTTTTCTTGCCTTCGATACGCCATCCAGGCTCTTGGAAAGTGGCACAGTTGAAGAAACCTTGTGGCAAATACTTCTCTTTCATTAAAGCACCAGCCTCACGTATAGTCCCCTTCACTAGTGCTAAATCAATACCTTCGTAAATCTTACTGTAAGCTGCAACTTTACCCATAATAGGCATAGGCGTGTCATCCGGCATAATGACAGTGACGTCAAAGCCATTTTTGACACCATACTCAGTGAGTGAATCACCTGCATTACCTTGTGTAGGCACGGCTAATTGCTTCAAACCATAGTAAAGCGCCATTGACGCCACCATGGACATACCACGATCTTTAAAACTCCCCGTTGGATTCGCGCCATACCCTGCATAGGGTTGACCTTCATCTTTAATGAACACATTTAACCCAAGCTCTTTTACTAAAGGATAGTCAGCAATATCAATCACTGGCGTATAACCTTCACCTAGCGTTGCAATGTGCGCTTTTTGCTCATCGTTAGCGATATCAAAAGGCAAAAGCGGACCAAAGCGCCACATCGACTTAACATCAGGGCGATACCATGTCATATCAGGAAAATCAGCCTTAATACTCTGCGTGTCCAAAATGAGTTTGACTGGACGACCATCTTTAGGACAAAGATTCATAGGTTGTTCAACTGAATATTCCGTACCACAGTCGGTACATTGCCAATGTTTTACGTATTGCATAAATGGCCTTAGATAAGTGACAGATTAAAAAATATGTTGCTTTATAGCATAGTTGAACACGTGACCAAACGCAGTTGAAACAACAACGGCCGTCCAAACGTAAAGATGTAAGCGCAGTCATCGCGAACCAGTGCTGATTCAATCTTTGATAGTGATGAGCATGCTTGATACAAGATAGAGAACAGACACTTCTGATATCAGTATGAGGCTTTCTATTGCTTCAGGTATTGAATTCACAAAACCTTGAGTTAGGTTTAAACTAACACCATAAAATCACCGGAAGCTAGCGACATAAATGACCGGAGCACATTTAATCCCAGAATGGGCAACACAAGAGGCTATTATTCTCGCTTGGCCCAATAAGAATTCAGATTGGGCTCCTTGGCTTGAGCAAGCCAGACAAACCTATTGTCAGCTAATAAAATACATTAATAACAATGACACAGCCGTATTACTGCTTGTCCACACAGAAGATATTTCTGACGCACAAACTCTGTTGGCAAAGCTAAACATAAGCCACCCCAGAATCCTTATGATACCCGCTGAATACAATGACACTTGGACACGAGACTACACGTTTTTGACTTGCCAAACAGAAGCAGGCAACCAACCGGTTGAATTTGTCTTTAATGGTTGGGGACAAAAGTTCGATGCCAGCAAAGACAATCAAATCAATAGGTATGTATTGTCTGACTTATGCCAACTACCGCTCAAATCTTGTGAGCTGGTAGCCGAAGGCGGTGCATTAGAAATTAACGAAGATGGGCACCTTCTATCCACCAGCTCATGCTTATACAACCCAAAACGCAATGGTGATGTCAATTACGAAACATACCAAGCGGTTTTCAAAAAAAGCTTAGGTGCAACGGCGTTTACTGTGCTGAGTCACGGTGAATTAGAAGGTGATGATACAGACGGTCATATCGACACTTTAGCTCGTTTTACGCCTCATCAAGGTTTAGTTATCCAATCAGCTTACAATCGAGCACAAGATAGCCATTACGATAATCTAAGTGCTTTCGTCAAAGAATGTAGAGAGTCTTTTCCTCAACACACCGTCTACGAATTACCCTTACCATCAGTCTTCAATAAAGATGGAGAGAGACTACCTGCGTCTTACGCTAATTTTTTGATTAATAACGCGCAGGTACTGTGCCCAATCTATCAACAACCAGAAGACAATGACGCACTAGCGATTATCCAGCAAGCTTTCCCAACACACAAAATTATCGCCATCGACTGTTTGGCGATCGTGCAACAATTTGGTAGTTTGCATTGCATCACGATGCAAGTGCCTACGGGTACATTGAAATCAGCTGTAGTAGAAAAAATGAATCAGGGAATCACATGCCTAACGTAGCACCCAAACAATCATTGACTGTTGGTATTGTGCAACAAGCAATAGCAGATAACGATAAAGCAACAAATTGGCAGAAAAGCGCAACTCAAGTCCGTCACCTTGCAGAAAAAGGGTGCGAATTGGTTATGCTGCAGGAGTTGCACAGCACCTTATATTTTTGTCAGCAAGAAGACGTCGATGCCTTTGATTTAGCTGAGACTATACCTGGCCCCGCCACAAACTTTTTTGGTGATCTCGCCAAAGAGCTGAACATTGTGCTGGTGACGTCATTATTCGAAAAAAGAGGCTCAGGCCTATACCACAACACAGCTGTAGTGTTTGATCGCCACCAAGGCATGGTCGGACAATATCGCAAAATGCATATTCCAGACGATCCAGGGTTTTACGAAAAATTCTACTTCACACCCGGTGACACAGATGGCTTCAAGCCAATAGATACCAGTGTTGGGCGCCTCGGTGTTTTGGTCTGCTGGGATCAATGGTACCCAGAAGCCGCGCGCTTAATGGCGATGGCGGGTGCCGATGTTTTGTTTTACCCCACAGCGATTGGCTGGGACAAAAACGATACGCCTGATGAACAAAGGCGCCAATGCGATGCATGGGTAACCATTCAACGTTCACACGCGGTGGCAAACTCAGTTCCTGTGATTGTCGCCAATCGAACTGGTTTCGAACCTTCGCCTATAGAAGGCGATCCAGGCATCGAATTTTGGGGTAACAGCTTCATTGCAGGACCGCAAGGCGAGATACTAGCTCAAGCTAGTGCTAATGAAGAAGAAACTCTAATGGTTGAGCTAGATATGCAGCGCACTGAAAACATCAAACGCCTATGGCCTTACTTCAGGGACAGGCGTATTGATGCTTACAGTGATCTCGTCAAACGCTGGCGAGATTAAGGGATTACTTACTCCTTAGTCGCTTAATAGCTTTGACTATACCAACAACCAGTAACGTCAGAAGACACAACGCAAGGATAGCAATTGGAATACCATATCCATAAGTCACTAACGTGCCCGGCATGTAATTTTGTGCATCTCCCGACTTAAATAAAATAAGGTAATCATAGCCATTGAGCATATGGCGTATTCTATTGCTCATACCTTTTGTCGCGGGATGGCCTTTCAAAGGTCTAAGATCAAATAATGTTGCTTGGCTATCTAACAAATAATCTTTGAATATCGCCTTTTCCCAAGTTCCATTACTGGGTGATTCTATGGTTGTACCTAGCAGAGGGTGAACAGTTTGGCCTTTGGCAGCATCTACAAAAACATTTACTGTCTTTTTTTGATGCTCTCCAGCCCAATTATCGATGCGCAGCCCTAGCGCTTCCTCTACTGTTGGTGAGCTCCCTTTATGTAAATGGTAAGCCCCAAACCGAAAAAACATGGGCGGCAATTCTCCCTCATAGTTATCAACGTAGTACTCAAAGTTTTCCATCATTAACGACTCTCTGGTTTCATTGGACCAACGTCCCCGACCATCGGAATTCGCTTTATATATTTCATGTGATTTTATGAGCTGTTGCGTAATACGTTGGCCTTCTGGAGTCGAATTAGCAAAGGCTTTTTGCAGTTCCAAAAGCCCGTCACCATCGCTATAGGCAATCAGAAATGGATTAGTCAAATTGCGCCAATTCAGGTCATCAACAGCGTCTTTTTCTTGCGCTGTTTTTGCAATTTTCGCCAACCGTTTTGACACCACAGGTACGCCAGCTAAAAACTCTTGATCCAATCCCCAAATACTCTGCTTATGTTGTTCTGGGAAGTTCTCAGTGGCCTGATAAAGCAGCGGCACTTCTTGCTCTAAAAAGAAAAATGGGACAGACATTAAATTAGTCTTTTCATCTAAGAATGACTCAAACTCTCCCTGTCGAATCATTTGTTCTGTTTGATATGCCGTTGCAGGGCCAACTTCAGTTACCAATACCCTCGGGGTTGCTCGCGACAATGTTCGATAGAGAATCTGACTGATCTCGGCTATTTGTTTTACACCGTGGTTTTCACCGAGCATAAAAATATCGGCTTTATGCCCTGAGGCTAGAATTATATCGGCCCCTTCCCCAACAAGACCATTGTCCGATATATCAACCGGGTAACGATGTTTGATTATGAGCTCTGGCAAATTATGATGAGTGGCTTCCTGCTTCGACTGCGCCAAAGAAAAAAATGCCATACAACTGATTAGAATAGTGAGTAAATGTTTCATGTTTTAGCTTTCCAAACCATTGGTAAAGCAAGCTCAGCAAATTTCAAACCAAAAATATTAAGTAACTATGTCAAAATGGGGCAAAGATAAGAGAGACGCATATTTCCATGCTTCTAGCGGTTAATTGAACTGGCGAAGTGATATTGATGAAGCAATATTAACAACAATAACAGATGGTCAAAAACAGCACTTATTAGCAAGCTTGACTAGAGCTATAAAAAACCAAAAGCTTTCATCCCTTGTTAAGAAAAGGAGTAAAAGTAAGGGGGAAATTGTACAAACGCGGATCAATCATCCGCCCCCTAAGGCATTCCCACAATGGTGAACGTAGGAGGCCTCTTGGGTGGAGGAAATACCTAACGAGTTACCACTGTCTTTGCACTTTGAAGTAGCTTTTCTCGGTCGACGGGCATCGGCACATCAACACCTTTACGCGCTGCTGGGCGGGCGTCAATCAATGACTTCCAACGCTTCAGGTTAGGTAAGTCATCAATCTCGACACCAGACCATTCATGCGAACGAATCCAACACCAGTTAGCAATATCAGCGATACTGTATTCATCCACTAGATACTCGTTATCTGCAAGGTGTGTATCTACCACAGTAAATAGGCGCTTCACCTCATTCTGATAACGGTCAATCGCGGGCTGTATTTTCTCAGGAAAATAACGGAAGAAAACATTTGCTTGCCCCATCATCGGACCGATACCCCCCATCTGAAACATGAGCCACTGGACAACTTGAGAGCGCTTTTTCGCATCACTGGGAATGAATTGCCCTGTTTTCTCAGCTAGATATAGCATTATCGCGCCCGACTCAAACACAGCAAAGTCGTCATTCTCTTTATCAACAATGGCAGGAATACGACCATTGGGACATAACTTTAAAAACTCAGGCTTCTTTTGCTCACCTTCAAGCAAATTGACCAAGATAGCCTCGTAAGGCAATCCCATTTCTTCCAAGGTAACTGATGCTTTCCAACCATTAGGTGTCGGTGCTGTATACAATTCAATCATTATCACTCCTTAAGCTTTAGCGCTAGGCCGTTGACTCACTAAGTCATACCAACGCAGTAAATTATGTTGCTCATCACTGATACGAATATCCATCACACGCGCAAAATCTATCGAGCACATTGCTGTTATATCAGCAATTGAGAACTTGTCTCCCGCAATAAATTCACTTTCGCCAAGGCGCCGTTCAAGCAACTTAAGAAACTTCCCAGCATTTTGACCAGACACAGCACCGAACTCTTTCACTGGTGTCATGCGATCTTTAAAATAGCCTGTTGAATGTTGGAAACACATACCAACTTGCATAAACAAGCCAAACTCTACCTGACGTTGCCACATCGCAATCTGTGCTTTTTCTAAAGGGGTGGAACCTAATAATGGCTTTTCAGGATGAAGCTCCTCGAAGTACAAACAAATTGCATCGGACTCACTGATACACGTGCCGTCATCAAGCTCTAGCACAGGAATTTTGCCCATTGGACTCTTAGCACGCATTTCAGGTGTGATGTTCTCACCTTTTTGCAAGTCAACTTGCACGTACTCGACGTCAATGCCTTTTTCTGCCAAAAAAACTCTCACTCGCCTTGGCGTAGGCGCGGTCTGCGTGTCATAGATTTTCATTTATTTCCTTAGGAGTTACTAGCGTGTGTTGCTCTTTGCTGTATAGAGACTCTACCGATTTTGAATAAGTCATGAGGTAATTAATGGATAAGTTATCAGATTCTACCCAGCTTTTTGAGAAAGGTTTGAATTTTAATCCGACGCTAGCAACTGGGGTTAATCCATGTTTAGCAACCATGGTCGACATTTCTAGTGGCTTAACAAATTTTGACCAACTATGTGTGCCAATAGGCAATAATCTCAACACATATTCGGCACCAACAATACCCAATAAGTATGATATTAACGTTCGATTAAGTGTTGCCATAATAAGTACCCCATTAGGTTTCAATAAGGCACAACATTCATCAACCAATTGCTGTTGATTGGGAACATGCTCAATAACTTCCGTATTAAGCACCACATCAAACAGCTCTTCTTTACCCAAATCACTACTGAGCATATGTCGATAATTTATCGATAAGCCTGACTGTCGTGCGTGCGCTTTTGCTACCTCAATACTGGTACTACTCGCATCAATGCCCGATACTTGAGCTCCTTTTCGTGCTAACGGCTCGCTCAACAAGCCACCACCGCAGCCAATATCTAGCACGTTTAATTGACTTAACTCACTTTCCGCAATGCCAAAATGTTGCACTATTTGCCGATGAATAAACGCGCTACGTGCATCATTAAATGCTAAGACAGTCTTAAATTTACCTGCGGGATCCCACCATTCCTGTGCCATCTCGTCGAATTGCGCGATCTCCTTAGGATCGTAGTTGGACTTGCCTACCAACCGACTTCTATCCAGCATTGTGTGCGCTACAGACGTTAAGAGCCATCATGAGTCTTCCGACCATTGTTTAATCTTTTCTTGGGTGGACTGTTGAATATGTTGCTGATTTTCTTGCAACCACCAATGCTCAAGTAATCGAACATTGCGTTTATTGGCCTTAAAAAAGATATCAAAGATGTCTCCGGCTATTGGAATCATGCCCACAAAGAAGTCGATAGCAGCATTACGCAGCATCAACAACTGAATACCTTTTGGTACACCTAAGCTGCGACCTAAACCAATTAAAGTCAGAGAAGCACACAGCATTAATGCATCTCCTACGACGGGTATTAAACCAATAATTGAATCAAGTCCAATACTGAAATTTAGTCCAGGTATATGCACCGCTGTATCACTGATATTAGCAATTTTCTGCGCCCATAAAAGGCGTTTAGGCGCTTTGACTATAGACGCTTTTGCTTCAATGAACTCTTCGTTCATGGATTAGGCGCATCCATTTGTTTAGACAATTCAGACGACAACATAGTATCTCGATCAACTTTCCAACCCTGTAAATTGTTTTTAATTATCCCAACCAACGCATCAATATGCTTTGGATCTGCATTCAGTGCTGGAATATATTCATACCTATCGCCCCCTGCTTCCAGAAAATAATCTCTATTCTCCACACCGATTTCTTCAATGGTTTCAAGACAGTCTGCACTAAAGCCTGGGCAAACCAATTGAACAGACTTAACACCTTGGTCAGGCAATGCTTTCAAGGTGTGATCCGTGTAGGGCTTTAACCATTCTTCGCGGCCAAAACGTGACTGAAAGGTCGTCAGATATTCGTCTTTTGAGATCCCCAATCGTTCGCCAACCAGACGCGATGTCTTATAACACTCACAATGATAGGGATCCCCATTCAACAAATAGCGCTTAGGAATACCGTGGTAGGTAAAAATGAGCTTATCGGCTCTGCCTTTTTCTTGCCAGTGCTGCTCGATCTTGGAGGCAACAGCATCAATATAATTTTTATCGTTGTGGTACTCGTTGATAAAGCGTAATTCTGGCATCCAGCGGCGGCGACTAAAACACGAGGCAACAGCATCAAAAGTAGAGCCCGTCGTTGAAGCACAGTATTGTGGATATAAAGGCAACACGACAACTTTCCGAACCCCGGCATCAAGCATTTTATCTAACGTACCTTTAATCGAAGGTTCGCCATAACGCATAGCAAACTCGACAATAATGTCGTCTCCATACTCTGACTCAAGCTGTTGCCTTATCGCATCGGTTTGGTCTTGTGTATGAAACATCAACGGAGAGCCTCGTTCTGTCCAAACAGTGGAATATGCATGAGCACTGCGCTTAGGCCGTATATTCAGAATGACAAGATTCAAAACCATCCACCAAATCAAACGCGGGACTTCCACAACTCTAGGATCTGACAGGAACTCCTTTAGATAGGGTTTTAACGCTTGTTTCGTCGGTGCGTCCGGGGTGCCTAAATTGGTCACAAGTACACCTATTTTATCGGACTGGTCATGGGTAAAGGTTTGACTACCTCTGTATTTCATAAATCAACTCTGTCACTTCATCTATTTAAGCAGCGTATTACGCTTCTTATGTTCAAACAGACCAAATAATATTGGGTGTTGTCAGGTATTGAAAGGTAAGTTTTACTTTTTCATTGAGTAAGGACAAAAATCAACTTCATCTATGAATATAAAAATTTGTTAAAAATCAGCAAATTCCGCGAAAGTGTATACAATTAAGGTTATTTATTGTTCAATGATGGCATAACACGTGTGTGCAGTTTACCTACCGACTGGTTCAACACTCTGTTCAATAATAAGGAAGTATTATGGCGAATAAGACACCAAATAATGAGCCCAAAACCAACACTAATGACTCCCAAGATTTGCAACAGCTTAAACAGATACTTTTTGGCAGTGCCCAAAGCCAATTAGAAAAGAGTATCGAGGATCTCTCACAGCGGTTTGATAAACGATGCCTATCGATTGAAAAGAAAATGGCAGATAATCACAAAGCCATGCAACAGGCTTTGGCTTCTGGGATTGAATCCTTGACTGATAAGCTCAACAATGCCGATCAGGGACAAACTGAAGAACTCAACCACGTAAATGACTTTGCTAAGCAGACATCATCAGAACTTGAAATGTATGAGACGGCAACTCGACAAGAATTCGACGACACCAATACGCGTTTCGAGCAGGAAATCGCTGCACTCACCCGAAAATTTAACGAGCAACATAAAAAAGCAATGCAACAGCTTTCATCGGTTAGTCACGAGCTACATAATTCCAAAACGGACAGAAAGACACTGGCTAAACTTTTAGCAACCATGGCAACCAATCTGGAAGATGATGAACAGGCATGAGTCAATTAAAGGGTCAGGGGGAGGATAACTCTAACACCATGGAACCCCGCAAGACTGATGACTCTCGCCCAGTAGAGCAAGATGAAGAAGACATGCAACGAGTGCGTGATTTGCTGCTTGGTAACAATCGCGACGTTATTACCTCTCCTGTAAAACAAGACGCTAGGCGTATTGTTTCTGACGTTTTTTCCGAAGCATTATTTGATAGACAAAAGAAAGATGGCTCAGTCGATCAGGTGATACTGCCAATTGTTGAGAACTCTGTTGAAAACTCTATCAGCAATCATAGGGAGCAATTTGTTGGGTACCTCTATCCACTTGTCGGGAGCTTAGTCAGAAAATCTGTCACAGCTTTCATTACAGAGTTTCTGGAGAAAACGAATGAGCTTATTGAAAACAGCTTTACTGCAAAAGGCCTAAAATGGCGCTATAAAGCTTGGCGCACAGGTGTTAGTTTCTCTGAATATGCAGCAAGCCAAACATTCCAGTTTCGTGTAAGGCAAGTTCTACTGATACACAGGGAAACCGGTCTACTGCTCAAATCAGTCGCTCAAGATCATCAATTAAATGACAACGCCGACATCATTTCTTCTATGCTGGGTGCAATCAATGATTTCGTAAATGACTCATTTACACCAGATAAAACCCATGATGAACAAAATCTCGGCGTAGTCAAAACAGATAATTTCACCTTACTTATCAAACAAGGGCCCTATGCCCTATTGGTCGCGGCAGTGAGTGGCAATACGTCCCCTCATTTCAATGAACGTTTACAAAGCGCGCTGGAGCACATTCATCGCTTTTATTTGGATGAGTTAGTCGCTTTTCAGGGTGACGACCTGCCTTTTGATAGTTGCGAAAAACCACTTCGTGATTGCTTGGTTAGCGAATTAAAGGCTGAGCTAGAAGAAAAACAAAAACGACCGTGGATTGCCATTGCCCTATCTCTTATCGGGCTGTCATGCTTAGCCTATTACATTGTATTGTGGTGGCTGAATGAAAGTCTGATTAACCAAATTGAAACAGCACAGACACCAGCAGGTATTGTACTGCGCAGTGCAGAGCAAAACGGTGTGAAAGGCATTGAACTAGATGCGCTAAGAGATCCCAATGCCATGTCAGTTGAGCAGTGGTTAGAGCAATTTGATCTAGGTCAGCGAGAGATAAACATCAAACAGGAGTTATACTTCTCTGCAGAACCACAAATTGTTCAGCAACGTGTCGAGTCTATATTAGCGGAGTTTTCAGGTCTCAATGCAACATGGACTGACAAAACACTTTCACTCAACGGAACGCTATCCGTACCTGAATACAATAACTTGAAACAACGCATACACGCTGTGCTGGGCTTTACGAGTGCCTACACCTTGAACACACAACCGCTGAATATCAAGCAAGCAGAAACGGTTGACTCAAGGAGTCAGCAACAATTGCTATTCCAAAATGCACTAGCAGATATCCAACAAATACAGTTTGATTTCCCTATCGCTACAGCTGAATTAGATAACGATCAAATTGAAAAAGTACATAGGTTAGCAGGTGAGATTAAAAATCTGATGTTATTGGCTCAAATAAACCAATTTGACTTGGGAATTATTGTTGTCGGTACAGCGGATTCTTTGGGAGCATCTGTAGCTAATGATGAGATAAGCCAAAAGCGTGCGGAACATGTTAAGTCAGTCCTTGTCGAACAAGGATTGGATAGTAGCGAAATTATGGCTGTTGGTATTGGTAAAATCGAGCTAAAGAAAATATCAACAACAGCACGCAAAGTTTTAATTAATGTGGTTTACCACCAAAATACTTTAGGCCATACTGCTACTAAGGTTAATTAACGAACCAGCAAAACACCCAATCCACCCATAGGATTGATGTGAGATAAGCAAACGGAGGCTCACTGTGCCAAATAAAAGTAGAGGTTGGTTATCAGATGATAGCTAAGAAAGTCTGCTTACTAGGACCTACAGGTGTTGGTAAAACAAGCTTAGTAAAACGTTTTGTTGATGGAATTTTCTCTGAAAACTACCTGACCACTATTGGCGTCAAAGTTGATAAAAAAACAGTCGATGTAGGCGAGCTGGAAATTCAGCTCATGATTTGGGATATGGAAGGAACAGATCGCTACTGTGGCTTTCAAAGCAGATACCTTCGTGGTGCGTCTGCTTATGTCGTTGTTGTCGATCAAACTCGAGCACAAACCCTAGTTGAAGGGATGGAAATCGACAAGATGGTGAAAGACGAATACGATATTCCATCTATACTCGTCATTAATAAAGGAGACCTTGACGCAAGTTGGCATTGGACTCAAGACGAGCTTGAACAATACAAAAGGCATTTTGATGCAACTGTCGTCACAAGCGCAAAGAGCGGTGATAATGTTGAAAGTATGTTTAGTAGCCTAGCAAAGCATGCATGCAAACTCCGCGGAGCTGATTAAATGGAAAATTTAAGCAAAGCTTTATCAGTTTTTGATTGTGCTGTGCTTAAATATGCACCAAATCAAACACTTGAATTATTACATCATAACCTTCCTTGGGTTTTTGATTTGTTTGAGACAGCACCGACTAACACGGTCATTCAACTCCCCTGCAAATCTCTTTTCCTCGACGACTTTATTCAACAAGCAGCCGAACTTTGGCAAACCGATGACGAAGACAGGCTGAATTCGGGTATTTGGACTGAGCAACTTACCCAAGGTCGTGAGTTACACCTTGAGGCAATAGCAGTGAATGCTCTACATGAAAAACTGCTGGTTATACATAATCAAGAAAAACAATTCACTCAGCGCCAAACAACATTGCAAAGCGCACGGGAATTAGTTATTGCTAATGAAGTTCTGCAAGAGCAGCACCTACGCGTCAAATCGAAACTTGAAGAGATATTGCTCACATCAAAGTCACTCAGTGACAAATTCGATGCTCTGTCATCACTCATAGAACAGGCTAAATTCGGTGCCATTATTTTAGATGATCAGAGGCAGCCTATTCTTCAAAACCCTGCTGTTTTCGATTTATTTGATTTAACGTTCAACAAAGAAAGCACACAAGCGCTCAATATTCTTATTGAGTTAGCACAAAAGCAGTACCCCGAGTTTGAGCGCGTCATGAGCGTTCGTGAAAATTGGCAAGGCGAAGTGCTGTGGATGCAGCCCCCCTTTAACAATAAATGGCTTAATATCTCAATCTATGTCATTGGTAGTGACAAGGCTGAAAGCTATCATTGGTGCTTTTTTGTCAGCGACATTAGCCGGCTTAAACACCTGCAACAACATAACGAAACCCTAGCATTACATGACCCATTAACGCAGCTACCAAATCGTCAATATTTCTGGCGATGCCTCGACCGATTTTGCCACCAATCAGACGTCTTTTATGTACTCTATATCGACGTTAACCATTTCAAACATGTCAATGAAGCTTTTGGGCACAAAGAAGGAGATAAGCTTCTAAGAGAATTGGCCTCTCGACTCAAAGGCACACTGAAAAAGAAAGATGTTATGGCCAGAGTTGGTGGAGACGAGTTCGCTATTATTCTCTCCGATATTGATACGCCTGAGCATTGCAAAAGAATAGCCGAACGGCTACAACAAACAGCGCACGATGTGTTTACAACCGATTCAAATGAACGCTACTACGTCAGTTTAAGCATTGGCGCGGTGAGTTACCCAAGAGATGGTAAAAACCCTGAAACCTTAATGAAATACGCAGACCTTGCGGCCTACAAAGCTAAAAGCGACGAGAATCAAAAAGTTGAGCTATATCATTCAGACTTAACGCAGCGCTCTAATCAAAGACTAACACTGGAAAGCGCCTTACGAGAGGCTATAAAGAACAATGAGTTCGAACTAGTACTGCAACCTATTTTAAACTTAACGACCAATAAAGTCGTTAAAGCGGAAGCACTGATACGATGGCACCACCCTGAGCGCGGTATTATTATGCCTAACGAGTTTATCCCTTTAGCCGAACAAACTGGCCTTATTGTTTGTGTGGGGCGCTGGGTGATAAAAGAAGGGATGGCTCATATCGCCGCCTTGGCACAACACGAGCACAAAATTAAGTTATCTATCAACTTATCGCCAAGACAAATACGCGATCCTGGTTTGCTCTCATACGTCGAAAAACAACTCTCACTAAGCAAAATAGATCCCCAGCTACTAGAGTTTGAACTGACAGAAGGCACCATTGTTAGTGATTACGACATGGTGAGTAAGCTATTGAATCAATTTCGGGAAAAAGGTATCAGCGTTGCAATTGACGACTTTGGTACTGGCTATAGCTCTTTGTCGTACTTGAAAAAGCTGCCCATTGACGATTTAAAAATCGATCGCTCTTTCGTTAAAGATTTAGCCTCAGATGATAACGACAAAGCGATTGTGCTAGCCGTTCTTGCAATGGCTAAACAACTTCAGCTTGATGTCACAGCCGAAGGTGTAGAAGATAGTTCGCAACGACAGTTTCTCAATCAACACAATTGTGAATTGGGTCAGGGGTATCTATTCAGCAAACCCATCACCTTTGACAATTTTATGACTTATTTACGCACTAAAAACTAGGTGCAAAAGCTTTACGAAATGATAGCATGCGCACTTTTACGTCTCAGGAGTATTCCATGTCTCGAGTCTTAATTATCGGCACCGGCGGTGTTGGCCGTGTTACTGCGGTTAAATGTGCTCGCTTACCTCAGCATTTTGACGAAATATACCTTGCAAGTCGCACGGTTTCTAAGTGTCAGGCTTTACAAGATGAACTAGGCTCTGACCGTATCAAAGCTGTATTTGCTGTTGATGCAGACGATAGCACTCAAGTAGTTGAATTATTAAATCAAGTTAAGCCAGATTTAGTTATTAACCTAGCACTTCCTTATCAAGACCTACCCATTATGGATGCTTGCTTGGAAGCAGGTGTCGACTACATGGATACGGCTAATTACGAACCTAAAGATGTCGCTAAGTTTGAATATTCTTGGCAATGGGCTTATCAGGAACGGTTTGAAAAAGCTGGCTTAATGGCATTGCTAGGCAGTGGCTTCGATCCGGGTGTTACAAATATCTACACAGCCTACGCGGCTAAGCATTACTTTGACGAAATTCATACGCTTGATATTGTCGATTGTAATGGTGGTGATCACGGTCAGGCTTTCGCCACCAACTTCAACCCAGAAATCAATATCCGCGAAATCACACAACGTGGGCGTTATTGGGAAAATGGTGAATGGAAGGAAACCGAGCCATTGAGTGTACGTGAAGACTTGGACTACCAAAACATTGGCGTCAGAGCATCCTATTTGATGTTCCATGAAGAATTAGAGTCATTGGTCAAACATTTCCCAACACTAAAACGAGCACGTTTCTGGATGACCTTTGGTGACGCTTATTTAACACATTTAAATGTACTCCAAGCTGTTGGGATGACACGTATCGATCCCGTTGAGTTCCAAGGCCAGAAAATCGTTCCTTTAGAGTTTCTAAAAGCTGTTTTACCTGCACCAGAATCATTAGCCGAGGGCTATACAGGCAAAACGTGCATAGGAACCTATATCACCGGCACTAAAGATGGCCAAGAAAAGACGATCTTTATTTACAACAATTGCGACCATGCCGTCTGTAACGAAGAGGTTGGTGCACAAGCCGTGTCTTACACGACAGGTGTTCCTGCAATGATAGGTGCTGCACTGATACTCAATGGGACTTGGAAAAAACCGGGCGTTTGGAACATGGAACAGTTTGATCCCGATCCTTTTATGGCCATGCTCAATGAACACGGACTGCCTTGGCATGTTATGGAATGTGAGAAGAGCCCTTTCAGTCAATGAGCATATTAGCCACTGACATCCCATCACCTTGTTATGTTTGTGAGGAAGAGAAATTAGAGGAAAACCTCAAACTCATGCAACATGTACAAGAAGCTTCTGGCGCCAAAATTATATTGGCGCTAAAAGGGTTTTCCATGTGGTCAACTTTCCCTCTAGTTGGTAAGTACTTACATGGCTGTACTGCAAGCTCTGTATGGGAAGCTAAGCTTGCCAGATTCGAAATGGATAAAGAAGTGCATGCTTATTCACCTGCTTATAAACAACAAGATATTGATGAGCTATTGCCACTAATTAACCATATTTCGTTCAATAGTTTGTCGCAATGGCGAAGATATAAACAGCAAACCCTAGAAGCAGGGATTGAGACCGGCTTACGCATTAACCCAGAACACAGGGAAGCAGGCACAGAGCTCTATGATCCAAGTGCTCCTGGCTCTCGATTGGGCGTCAAGGCTTCTGACTTAGCCGGTATCGATCTCTCAGGTATTAGCGGTTTTCATATACACAACCTATGTGAGTGTGATTCATTCGCTACCGAGCGAACAATAAAAGCCGTAGAAGAAAAATTTGCCCATTGGTTACCCCAAATGACATGGATCAATTTAGGCGGTGGTCATTTGATGACAAGTGAAGGGTATGATGTAGACCACCTTGTTTCGGTTCTCAAAGCCTTCAAGCAGAGGTGGGGGATCGAAGTCATATTGGAGCCTGGTTCAGCAGTTGCTTGGCAGACAGGAACGCTGATTAGTGAAGTGGTCGACATTGTCCACAATGACGGGGATATCGCTATACTGGATATCTCAGCCACGGCACACATGCCAGATGTGCTTGAAATGCCCTATCGCCCTGAAGTGAGAGGCGCAGCACTACCTCATGAAAAAGCAATAAATTACAAGCTGACAGGTAACTCGTGCTTAGCCGGTGACGTGATAGATACTTATAGCTTTGATCATGCCTTAAAAGTTGGCGACAGAGTTATATTTGAGGATATGATCCACTACACCATGGTCAAAACTACCTTCTTTAATGGTGTTGAGCACCCTGCTATTGGCTTATTAAAGAAAGATGGCCGCTTCGAATTGATTCGACAATTTAGCTATGAAGATTTTAGAAGCCGATTGTCATAACGCATGTAGGAATTTTGATGAAATTTTTTGAAAACGCTTGTCTTTTGCTTGGCCGCTTATTGTTAGGTGCTTACTTTATATTACCAGGATTACAAAAAATCACGGCATTCGACGCTATGAGTCAATACATGGCAAGCCACAATGTTCCTTTTGTGCCCATTTTGTTAGTGGTCACTATCGTCATCCAGATTTCAGCTGGCGCTGCAATTATTGTGGGTTATAAGTCACGCTTTGCAGCTTTTATTCTTGCTGGTTTAACACTGATCATCAGTGTCTATATGCATAACTTTTGGAATTTACCTGAAGGAAGTGATGTTGCGCACGAAACACAGAACTTTGTCAAAAATATGGCCATCATGGCAGGCTTATTAATGGTCGCCGCTAGAGGCACAGGAAATTTTAGTTTGGATAATCGTGATAAGCCACCTTTTGATAGTTAACAATCAAGCTTAAGATTCACTCCTATCACTTGATAACTGTTGACCCTAGTGAGAAGGGCTTTTATTCTCACTTCAATAGAGTTTTAGTCAAATAAAGATATTATGATACTTGAAATACCCGAATTCTTGACGCCTGAAGAGGTTTCTCAGTTAAGGACAATAGCAGCACAGTCAACGTTTATCGATGGACGGGTCAGCAACCCTCATAACAAAGCTAAAGACAATCAACAAGTTGACTATGGCTCTCAGGGGCATCAACAGTCAAATCAAATACTCATGAATGCCATTTCCAGAAGCGAAGAACTTCGTAGTTTTGCTTTCCCTTTGAGAGTTGCTCCGCCGCTTATGTGTAAGTACACAGATGAGCAATCTTATGGTAATCATAGTGATGTGGCGTTTATCTCGATACCTCAGCAAGCTCCCTTGCGTTCAGATATTTCAATGACAATCTTCATTAATAACCCCGAAGACTATGATGGCGGCGAGTTAACGCTGCATATGGAAAACAAGCCCGTCAGCATTAAGTTTAAAGCTGGTGCTGCAGTTGTTTACCCCTCAACATTCATACACGAAGTCACTAAGGTAACTCGCGGAGAGCGCCTTGTTGCTATTACTTTCGTCGAGAGTAGATTCAGAGATGAGCGTCAACGCCACTTACTCTATTCATTAAGCGAAGTTGAAGCTTTAGAAGGCTTCAATATTCAGCATGAAAATAGAGTAAGGCTTGCTTACATCCAACAAAACTTACAAAGAATGTGGGCTTCGTAACGACCAACTCTATTCGATACGCTAAGTTCGATATAACTAAGCTCGGTATAGGTGCAGTCCATTAACTCTTTGTGGACTGCACAGAAACGATGATTTTACCGACCACGCTCTAGCATGTACTTTATTAGAACAAATTGAAATCAGTGATTGAATACTTCTAGCGTTTTTCTTATAACGGGTGATTCTTCTGCAAGACTATTAACCCATTGTATTCCTGCTTTAATTTCATCGTGATGCTGAGCACGTGCTTCGGCTAACAACCCTGCACGTGTATCTGCATTGTACTGGAATTCAGGCGCTTTAGAGTATGTTTGCATAACAGGACTATTGATAGCCTCAACAGCGGTAGCTTTTGCTGCAGGTAAGCTCATAAAAGTCATCATATTTTCTAAAACTTCAATTGGCTGTCTTAAGAAATCATCAAAATCCAGTAACGTTATTTGCTCAGGGAAACTCTCCATAGTTAAAGCTGCTCGCGTTGTTTCACTCAGCCAGCTCAATGCTGCAAGCTGCCCTAGTTTTAACTCTTCTAAGCGAATATCTATCTCAGTCATTTGTCTCAAACGCTGAACACGTATTTGAGCAAAACTCTTCAGATCAATTAGGCTGTTTTGTCCTGCCAACAAAGTTTCTAAATGAGTCTCCAGTCGATTGTAGATAAATATCGATTTAGCGGCGGATTCCAAAGATAAAACGTCAGGCATAAGATCAGTACAAATACTCGTTGCTTTCACAACGGTATTCGCAGCACTGCGTGTCCATAAAAGAGACAGTGTATTTAAGCGCTGCTTCTGTTCTTCTCGAGTAAGAAAAGACCGTCCTTCATGATTGTCCGCAATATCTTGTGCCAACGTTCTTAATATAAGCGGCTCCCTCAAACTTTCTACCTCAGAAGACGTCCCCAATAACCGTGATAGCAAAGTTGACCCACAATGACCAACATGGAAAATATAATGCGTCACCTTTTTTGGTGTCGTAGCCTTCATATGTTGAGAAACAGTCTGCCAGGGATACCACGACCCTTGTGTATTAGGTGTAAATACTCGTTGATCAAGAAAGCTCGCAGCGCGGCGCTCTTCGCTGGACAGCTTAACCAGCAAAACTTGATCTTTAATAAGGTCAAGTTGATGAGGGAAAATATCAGGATATTCAGCAAGGCGATGAATCCAGTCTGCTGCATTAGTGTTCATACTTATTTCTACCGTAAATAACTATTAATGATTGTCACGTTAATCAAAGAACTCAGAATCGATGTAATCAATGCCTTTCAATTGCACCATAAAGTTAGCGGATTCTGACGAAAACAGTTTATCATAGAGTGCCAGCAAATCTTGTTTGGTCACTCTTCCAATCACTTGCTGAGTTTTATCAATCGTATCGAAATTAAGGTTATCTTGCGCCCAATCGCTGAGTAACGAGTCAACTTCTTCAAGGAGACTGTTAGGTGCTCTAAAGGCATCGGCAATGATTGCCTGCCTTAACTGCGCAAGATCGTCTTCGTTATAAGATTCGAGTGTTTCTCTATAATCTGCAATAAAATTTGCTATTCGCTCTTTGAGTTCAGGTAAACTCGCGGAGTTGCTTTCAATACGGAAAGTTATAGCAGGGTAATCATGTAAAGGTGATGTCCATAAAGATACAGCATACCCAAGCTGCTGCTCTGTTCTCAGTGACGAGTGAAAAGGCTCCGACATCATGAAACTGAGAACATATACTTGAGCAGCTAAAGATGCCGACTTCTCTGGTGAGATATAGATATCAGCAATGGCGATACCTTTTTGTAGCATGTCTATGTTATAAGACAATTGTTGGCTTGGATTAACAGAGAAAGGCGACTCGAATCGCCAATTTTGAATACCTTCTCGTTCCGGAAATAGCGTTTTAACCTCATCGACCAGCGCAACTAGATTCTCTTTACCGTAATTTCCCATCGCAAAAATATCGACAAACGAATCCTGACTTATCACTTTATGTGTTTCGAGTAATGAGTCTATGTCAACATCTGAAAGTGCATTAAGAATGTCATCCCGATTAAAAATTTGAAACGTTTCACTTATCTCGCTTCTATAGAAAGATAACTGTTGCCTTGCGCTGTATGAGTCTAAGTTATTAAAAAAGTTACGCATTCCCAATTGGCTGTTTGCCAATTCACGCTCAGTTATAGCTAAAGCTTTAAACCGTTTTAGTAGTGTAAGTAAAATACGCTTATGATGCTGAGATTTGCCGTAAACCGTGAAAGTTGTGTTACCAAAGGTATCCATTGTGGTCGATATAATTGCACCACTATTAATACGCTCACTTTCTTGAAACGCTTGGTTTTGCTCCTCAACGATCTGTTGAAGTAGGCTGGAATAAACCCAATTATCAACAGACTCGGCAGTAAACGGATTCCTAAGTACGAGTGTAAGATACCCTTCTTCGTCTTGAAAACTCTCACTATGCGCCAGTATAGCCCGAATATTAAAACGATCATAAACAACCTGTGGCTCTTTGTATGTTTCATCGAAAGCCACTTTGAAAACGCGTTCTGCTGCAACATCCCCTTCAACTTTTGCCAAGGAGGTTTCAAGGCCTTCGCCCTGCCAATTCGCTTTCTGCACCTTTGGTATTTTCTTGATAGCATAAGAACCAAAAGCATCTTTTATCGTCTTGGAGGTTTCCAAATCAGGCCCTGTACTCCATAGGCGCACCGCCTCAGGTTTCATTGCTGAAAGAATCCGACGAATTTCGTGCTCATCGATCCCCTTAAAAAAGTAAGGAGCATAAATCACATGCTCTGGTGGAATAGTATGTAGCCCACGCGCAACCCTTATTGCACTGCGCCCTAACCGAGTCGGTACATATTGTTCACGAGAACGCTGTATTTGCTTAGCGACTTGCCGCTCCCGCTGCTTATTTACTCCTTCATTTCGTAGCAGAGATATAAAATCAAAGGTAGTCGCAATAATCGTGTTTTTGTTAGAGCTCCCCTCTTCTGTTAATTCAAATGACAAGTCAATCAAACTATCAGAGCCGACACCATTGACAGAGATATCTGTTTGCATATTACGAATTAACCCAGCCTCCTTGAGAACTTGGGTCAATGAGCCTTTTTGCTTTGAGTTAAGCAGCATCCGAAGATAGGTATAAGATTTATTTCGCCAAGGTGCCTCTATCTTAGGTACAGAGAACTGCATAATCAGTCCTGAGACATTCCCTTTGGTCGAGACATAGATATGCTTTCCTAGGTGCTTATTCTTGAAGATAGGTTGTTTTATGTCTGCTATTTCAGTCGCTTTGTTCTCTATACCAGAAAAGTATCGTCGAGATAATGTTTCCAAATCCTCAAGCGATTGTGGACCGGCTAACACAAGATTCATAATATTAGACGAGTAATATCGTTGATGAAACTGCTTAAGATCATCACTCAGCTTATGCGAACGCCTTCCTAGTAACGTTTTTCTGTTGCCAACTGTCAGCTTGTTGAAAGGGTGTCGCTTGTTAGAGGTCTCGGCCAATACGCGGCTAAAATAAAAACCATTGGTTTGATTTTGACGATGCCACTCAGCGTCGATGGCGTTCACTTCTTTTTCGACATAAGCACTGTCAAATACGGGAGCATGAATGGCTGCACTCAACCTATCCAATAATGGCTCAAACATATGATGACTTGCGGAGGCAATATAGTCAGTCGTTAACCCTGACGTATAAGCATTTGTCCAGCCACCATTGGCTTCAACAAAAGCTCTTAAGCCGTTGGTTTCAGGGTATTTCTCAGATTGAATTAGAATCATATGCTCAAGAAAATGAGCTAGACCTTGTCTTGATTTAGGATCTTGAAAACCGCCCGCACCAACAGATAAAACGGCTGTAGCATTTTCTGCGTTATGATCATGAATCAAAAATACGTTGAGGCCATTTTCAAGCCTCAACGCTCGATACTCGCGTTTATCTTTGGCTGGCTTTCTTATTTCACCCGTATCAGCGTAAGAAAGCCAAGGTAAGCTCAATATGATTAATAACAATGCATTGATTAAATACAACTGGAATTTATGCATTCGTTTCACTGTTTAAACACAAAATCTAAAACGCTAGAGACGAGCGAGAATACAGCAAAGCCAAGGCAAAATATATCCGATGCTCTCTAGAGCTTGTTGACCTTTGTCAGAAGTGAGCTTAAGCCTCTTTAAATTTCGATACCGCTGCCTTCAAGTTCATCGCGACCTGAGCAAGCTCGTCGGATGAGCGTTCCGTTTCCTTCGACACAACAACACTCTCATTGGAGATAACGCTCACATCATTGACATTCATATTGATACTTGTCGCCACATCACTTTGTTCTTTCGATGCCAGAGCAATTTCACCATTCAAATCATTGATTGTTTTAATAGCAGAACGAATCAGCTCGATGGCACCTCCAGCCCTATTCGCAGTTTCAACCGTTTGTGAAACATGTTCCTGTCCTTGATTAATAGTCACGACGGCATGTTCTGTTCCTTGTTGTAACTCTGTTATCAATGTTTCAATTTGTGCAATGGACTCCTGAGTTCGCTGAGCAAGCGTTCTCACCTCATCTGCTACCACAGCAAAACCTCGTCCCTGTTCACCGGCTCTCGCTGCTTCAATAGCGGCATTCAGGGCTAATAAATTTGTTTGGTCCGCAATGTTTCTTATTACATCCAATATACTGCCAATATTCTGAGACTGCTCTTTGAGAACACCAATATCCTCTACACTTTTTGCCATGTCGCTTGCAAGCGTTTCAATATGTTCGATGGCTTCTTTAATAACACTGTAGCCGTCTTCACTGTGGCGATTAGCTTGCGATGCTGACTCAGCCGCCTCTTTGGCACTGTCAGCGACATTAGTCACGCTATCAGTCATCGTGTTCATCGCTTCAACGACTTTATCAATGCCTGTTAGTTGTTCATTAGCTCCTTTGCTCGTTTGTTCTGTCGCATCAGCCACTTTATCTGCAGACTTAGAGATCTGTGTACTCGCTTGCTCTATGTCATTAATGACAGTCGATATGCTATTAGCCATTTGACCCAATGATTTCATCAAGATACCAATTTCATCATTTGATTTAACATTTATTTCTGTATTGAAGCGGCCTTTCTCAAGCTCTTGTGCAATGTTAACTGCTTGTTCAACAGGTGCAGTGATGGAGCGTGTAATAACAACAGATATCACTAAGCCAGCAATCAAGGCAATAAAAGTACAAACAGCAACAAAAATCACACTCCATTGGTTGCTAGCTTGCTGCTTTGGACCGAGACTGTCTTGTTCTTGCAAAAGGGAAAGTTTTAGCTCTTCCAGTTGAGATGCCATTTTAGGCCCCATAACATCGAGTTTGCTTTTTATAATATCGTTCCTTTGTTCAATCAGCTGATAAATAGCTTCAAAGGTCTCGGTGTATATTCTAGAAGTCTCCATAAACTCTGAAAATAATCCTCGTCTTCGAGAGTTTTCCAACTGTCCATCCAGTAGTTGAGCGCTATTAACCAGATCATTTGACAAAAAATCATTAGCGAACTCAAAATCCGAGTTCGAGTTAGTCTTTAAATATTTATTGCTATAAAGCCGCCCAAGCATCAGCTTTTCCTGAACTTGAGAAGCATAAAATGATGCTGTAGCGTCATTGTCTTCAAATGCTGACGTAATAATAGCTGTCACAGCCTCACGCATTTTCAAGCCATTAACATCCAATACATCCGAAACCATGACATTACGCTCACCAATCAACTCAACAACTTGGGAAAAGCCGTTTTCGTATGCTAGTAACTCGTTCTCGGTTTCAATAATGTGTTGACGTTGCTCAGTTTGCGTAATATTCCTCTTTGCTTCATTGAGGAGCTCGTGTAACAGCGCTATTCGTTCCTTATAGCTCTCTAAAAATCGTTCCTCATTGGACAGTAGGTAGTTTTTAACATCCATACGCACAATCAAAAGGTTAGCTTGTAGACGGCCGCTGACATTCGAATCACGAGCAAGAGAGCGATATGACACAAAACCAGAGTCTGCGGCTTTCAGTCCCCAATAAGCTACAGAAGAAGCAGTAACCAATAAAAATAAGCAAACACCGAAACCAATGCCTATTTTCTTCCCTAAATTTAGTTCGTTGAGCATTTAACATTGACCTAATTAGATTAACAGAAACTCTATCAAAGCCCTCCACAGAAAAGGCTTAAACCATTAGTGCATCTTAAGTTTCATTCATAAGGCATAGCCAAATTAAGGAAATGAAAAAACCTTACGTTCGGCTAAGCTAAGAGTGTATTGGCTTGTGGTATACGAATTTAATTGAATCGAAGGACGTTTACAGTCAGCGTTGACGAGACAGATAAGGCAAAATCAAATCGTACACTCAGGATCAACACACTCTAGTCGACAAACACTCATGCCTGCTAAAGCGATGCACACTATAAGAATAAGACAAAACTCAGAATTATCTAATGCAACGAAAAATTAGGTTGTTACTAAAATTTTACAAATTATGTGTATTTTAAAGACACTACTCAAAAAGATGTTGGTGCAAGTCTTTCACAACATTTGAGCTATCACCCGCGCTCACCAAAAACGACATGTTATGTGGGTTAGCGCCAAAGCAAATCATGCGTAACGTATAGTTCTGCACAGCAGACAATATACCGCTAGCAACACCTGCACTGCTTTGCATGTTATTGCCAACCACAGTGACTAAGTCAAACCCCTCTTCAACAACAACTTCGCAGATTTCCCGTAAATCATCCAAAACACGTTGATTAATATTGGCAGCAACAGAGTTGCTGGGGTTGTCTATGGTCATAGAAATAGCAATTTCAGAAGTTGTAACCAAATCAACACTTAAATTATGATTGGCAATAATGGTGAACACTTTTCCTAAAAAGCCTTGAGCATGCAGCATCTTAGGTGTCGTTAATGTCACCATGACTTGTTCTTTACGACGTGTAATCGCTCGATAAGGAGGCTCATGCTCGCAATCTTTCGCGATCCAAGTCCCTCCTTTTTCAGGCTCTCGGCTTGAACCAACAAACACTCGAATATTCTTACGTAATGCAGGCTCCATAGTAGCAGGGTGAAGTACCTTTGCACCAAAGGTTGCCATCTCTGCAGCTTCTTCAAAACTCAATTCGGGTAATGGGCGTGCCTGATCAGTAATACGCGGGTCCGTTGTATAAACACCAATAACGTCAGTCCATATTTCGCAAGTATCAGCATCTAACGCTTCGGCCAGCAATGCAGCAGTATAATCAGAGCCACCACGACCTAGCGTGGTTGTGGCATCATTATCGTCGGATCCAACAAAGCCTTGGGTGACTAAAACGGTGCTTTCTATCTCCGGTAGCATCAACTTTTTAGCTTGTTGCGCTATTAATTCAATATTGGGAGCGCCTTGTCCAAAGGTACTGTCTGTCTTTATCACCTTTCTGGCATCAAAGTTTTGCGCTTTGCATCCACGCTGATTCAAAAGCTCCGCGAACAAAAGTGATGACATTCTCTCTCCTAAAGATAGCAAGGCATCTTTAAGATCGTCTCTATGCAACACTTCTTCATGAAACGCCAAATCACTCAGCTGTTGAAGTAAATCAGATAGCTTTTCTTCAATAACTTGAGGTTTACCCAATCCGTCTAAGATTGCATGTTCAATAACGGCTATATCATCCAAAACAGTCTGAATCTGTGATTGAGTCAGTTCTTCATTAGCCAGCTGCACCAGTCGATTTGTCACACCGGCAGAAGCACTAACAACAACAACACGTGTTTTCTCGTTATTTTCAACAACTTTAGCGCAGCACGTCATTGCCTCAATATTGGCTACACTGGTTCCACCAAATTTCGCGATATTCACTGACGTATTACTGGCTGGCATACATTCCTCTTAGGTTGTTAAAAAACAGACGTTTAGATGGCTAAAAATTAAGATGCGTAACCTACCAGCTTACGACAAAATGGGAAATACTTTTTTCAAATAGCAAACAACAATTAGTCATGAGAAATGTACAGCTAACATGAAACTGATAATCCCAGTGACGCTTTATACCAATCTGAGTGATCAGTTGATTCGTCAGATTGGTATTACAAAAGACAGATAGAGAAATCATTGGTTCGATTTCGTAAACTCCATCATAATCTGCAAACTAGATTTATGCAGTGAATCACTGTATTAAGTTCAAATATCGCACGAATAATAAAAAGTTATCAGGATAATAACGATGCAAGAAAAGAAGCCTCTCGGTTGGTTGCAGCGCCTAAATGAAGAAAGTTGGGAGGCTGAGCTGCTTATTTCAGCTGCGTCCATATTCGTCATTTTTAATAGCTTTACGCTTCTTGATAGCTTAGTTGATTTTTTCATCGACCACCTTCCCCCTAATCAGTATATCTATGGTGAGCTGATCAGTCTTTTAGGGTACTTCGCCTTAGGCATACTAGGTGCTTTTTTCGCCATACACTTTGCACTGCGGGCATACTGGATTGGATTAGTGGGTCTTAACTCTGTATTTCCTGACTACAGTTTAAAAGACAGCGCCTACTCCGAAAGGTACACAAAAAAAATGTCAGAGAAGCTTCCTAAGCTCATTGACACAATTGCTGCTCTAGATGAAGTTTGTAGCGTCTTATTCTCTGCTGCCTTTGCATTCTTGCTGATGTACTTAAACACAAGCCTGATTCTCTCTTTACTGTTGTGGGTATATAATTTATCCAGCCACAATATATTCTCCTCATTCGTTTTTTACATTTTGATAGGGCTAGGCGGGCTTTTCATACTTGCCATTGTTTTTTCAACCATTGCTAATATCAAAGTATTCAAAGAAAACGAGCAAATGCAAGATTGGTACTATCGCTTAAATATGTGGGTGAATAAAATTATTTTGGGGCCACTTTACCGTTACGTACTGCAGATCCTCATGACTTTTGGTTCCAACTATAAGAAAAGAAGATTCATTCCTATCACAATAGGTATCATGCTTACCTTTGGTTTTCTTTTTGGAATAAGCAAATCAAAGTATTCTAACTTGGAGCACTTAAGCAATGATCTGACATATTATGACCAGAATCGATTATACCCTCGCCATTACAGAACGAATAATACGTCTAAGCACTTACTATTAGCACCTGAAATTGGCTCGGAAGTAACCTCCGAACGTTTCCTTGAACTCTTTGTTCCATTAACGAGTTATGAGAGAAAGAAAATGGATGAAGCATGTAAGCTCGGCAAAATAGATGTGAATAATTCAAAACTAGCTGACTTACAGGTGAAATGGAAAGCTCAGTTAGACTGCTATTCAGACAATGTCACCATATCAATTGATGACAATCCAATATCAGTAGATTTAATCAAAATGGAACACCCCATTACAGAACAGTTTGGACTATTCACTTTTATTAATATAAAGGAACTGGAACTCGGTGCTCATCAGCTCAGTATTGTCAAAAAAGTGCCAAATGAAGATACTCAGATCACTCGGATCCCATTTTACTTCTCACCGGAATAACCAATCGAGTGCCAAATGTCATTGTCGCACACTCTTATCGATTGATTAGTTTTAAGAGGTAAGCCAATAGAATAAGTGATATCGGCTTATTTTGGAAAAGATCTGCACACGAAAAAGTGCAACTTGCTTCTATTATTTCTCACTTGAAACGTTAATAACTTGGGTATTAAGTAATGAATAGCTGTGTCAAAACTTTCGAATAATCAACAAGCCTAAACCCAGCATAATTGCACTGAGTCAAACTAAGAGTGAGTTAAAGAAGCAAGGCCTTCAACTGCCGTCAATCATTACTCTCCAGCAGCTTTACGCTGTTGGTAATCAGCGACCATTTTATTTAACCCAACATAACGCTCTCTCAGTTCAGCATTATTTTGTATTAAATCAACTAGAATTCTTGTCGCTTCCGCGGTCTCACTCCTCGCCGCTAATTCTACCTCTTGAGCAGATACATTCGCACTTAAGCCGGAGTCTCTGGTCAATTGAGCACGTACTGTCTTCATGTATCTTGGCTCACATACAGTGCGAGTGATATTAGTGCCTAAATCTTTCTCTGGCTTACACACCATATCGTATTTCGATTTCTTGTTCAGCTTGTTGTAAAGCTTGTAAAAAGACACTTCCATCCGATCAATTTCTTTCTTTATCAAAAATAAAGGCCTTTGCCCATAAACTTCTATTCTTTCAGTCTGACTAGAAGGCTCCTCTTTACTCCCTTCTTGCAATGCATAACTAGATGGCGACAACAAAAAGCTGAGAAGTGCAACGCTAAAGAGGAAAGCTGTTCGGAAAGTTTTGATCATCATGTTTAATCCATATAAATACCACCTAACAAAAGGTATCATGAGAACCGCAAAGATTAAACTATAACGACACTGATAAGTATGCCCAAACGTACTACTTTCAAATCATTTTTATTCGAACAAGGCTTGGGCTAATAACTCCATTTCTTATATTCAAACAGGTTATTTGGCAAAAGCTGGCAGAACGACGTCTGACACCGCATCCATAATTGTCAAACTTCCGCCGTAACCAGTGAGTACAATAACTAGATCAAGCTCTTCAATCACTATTATGCGCTGCCCACCGCCGCCCCAAGCGAGTTTGGTATTATAGTTTTTATTGCCGACGGGGATGTCTACTTGATACCAGAAATAGCCATAAAAATAGTTTTCGGGCTGCCATTCTGCAGTAGCCCGAGTAAATCCACTAGTCGCCTTCGCTATGTACTCTGCTGGAATAAGTTGCTCACCCTCCCATTTGCCTTTGTTGATGACCAAAGTACCTAACTTGACCATAGCGCGAGATGTCACTTCAGCGAAAGCGCCTGCTGCTGGCAGACCACTAACACCCGCTGGCCACCGATAATTCGTAATGCCTAGTTTATCGAGCAATTCTTTTCTAATGAAATCTTCTGCTGTATCTGGGACTACAGCTTCGATAACTTGCATGACCAAATCTTGATCCCAGCTATATAAATAGCTCTGGGATTCTTCGGTAATAGGTGCGCTATTCTGAAGATAAGCTTGAACCTGCCCTTGACCTTTTAGCTGGCTAGGATTTCCATTCAGTTCTCTCCTTTTCTCCTCAGTGATACGAATACCTGAACGCATATTCATGGCTTTATGTAATGTAATTTTCTCGGCACCTTCAACAAACTTTTTCGGGTCCAGGTCTTTCAGAAAACCTACCAAAGGCTTATCCAGATCAGCCATTGTCAAATAGCCCAACTGAATAGCACGACCTAGTACCAAGCTAGTATAAGATTTGGTTGCCGATGCTTGTGGGTGTGGCAAATTGACGCGACCGCGCTGGTAGTAGGATTCAAATAAGAGTTTACCCTTATGGGCAATAAGCAGACTATCGTATGAGTCATACTTGCCGGAGGCAATCTCTTGACCTAATTTGACAATCTCGTCCCTATTGCCACCATCAACGCCCAACTCACCGACGGGTATGCCATCTTTTCTATCTTCGGGATTCGTATCGATGAAGGCTTTATCCAAAGTCGGAACGTCTGGAAATGAAAGTTCAGCTTCAGCTGCAGTAGCTTTAGGTGCGAGCTCTTCCCTCTTTTCGGTATGTTCTTGAGCTGCCACAGCTGCCAAAGAACCACAGCCACTCAGCAGTACGACAACAACTAAGCTTTTGATTTTTGATTTGAAAGTCATATTAACCTCTCCTTGTCTATAGAATAGATTTCTGGCTGTTTACTTACTCTATAGAATTTCTGTTATGCCACTTACGATACTGAATGTGTAATCGATGGAAGTTTGCTACTCATTCAGTGTTTAGATATTTAAGAGGATCAATAGCTTCATAATCCTGAATTAATTCAAAATGAAGCTCTCCATGTGATCTGCTTTAATCAAACAGGACACTTTGATAATGGAATATAATCCAATTAT